>NZ_JFJX01000064.1:0-249042 GCF_000611875.2 Tatumella sp. UCD-D_suzukii | reverse complement strand
GGGGGGTTGCTCCTAGTACGAGAGGACCGGAGTGAACGCACCACTGGTGTTCGGGTTGTCATGCCAATGGCATTGCCCGGTAGCTAAGTGCGGAAAAGATAAGTGCTGAAAGCATCTAAGCACGAAACTTGCCCCGAGATGAGTTCTCCCTGACTCCTTGAGAGTCCTGAAGGGACGTTGAAGACTACGACGTTGATAGGCCGGATGTGTAAGTGCAGCGATGCATTGAGCTAACCGGTACTAATGACCCGTGAGGCTTAACCTTACAACGCCAGAGGCGTTTTGCGAGAGACGCAAAAGAATTTTCAGCGAAGTTCCGGATTGTTGATATAAAAATTTAGTTGTGTTCTGCGGACATACGTCCGAAGGATTTTACGCTGAGACAAGGCGGCAACTGCGTGATGAGAGGGAGCATACATAAGTATGTGACTGAACAGCACAAAGGCAGCCAACGCAGTATCAGTGAAAAAGACACAGGACATAGCACCAGAATTTGCCTGGCGGCAAGAGCGCGGTGGTCCCACCTGACCCCATGCCGAACTCAGAAGTGAAACGCCGTAGCGCCGATGGTAGTGTGGGGTCTCCCCATGCGAGAGTAGGGAACTGCCAGGCATCCAATNTTGTTGATATAAAAATTTAGTTGTGTTCTGCGGACATACGTCCGAAGGATTTTACGCTGAGACAAGGCGGCAACTGCGTGATGAGAGGGAGCATACATAAGTATGTGACTGAACAGCACAAAGGCAGCCAACGCAGTATCAGTGAAAAAGACACAGGACATAGCACCAGAATTTGCCTGGCGGCAAGAGCGCGGTGGTCCCACCTGACCCCATGCCGAACTCAGAAGTGAAACGCCGTAGCGCCGATGGTAGTGTGGGGTCTCCCCATGCGAGAGTAGGGAACTGCCAGGCATCCAATTAAGACTGTATTACAGTCGTGACTTTTACCGTGACGGGTAAAAGGTGAAATACCTGAGTTCAGAAACTCTGAATTCAGTACAGAATCGGTGGAGCGGTAGTTCAGTTGGTTAGAATACCTGCCTGTCACGCAGGGGGTCGCGGGTTCGAGTCCCGTCCGTTCCGCCACACTTTCAAGGCCATGTTATTTATTAACATGGCCTTTTTTCTTATCTGTTGTTTTTGGTATGCCATTACTGCTTAGCTTACGCCAGCGTTCCCGGAGACTACCGACGATAATGTCGTTCAGCTTATCAATCCGCTCTGGCCATCTTAACGTGATATGTGCGATTACCTTCTGAAAGTATTCGATTGAAAACCTCTTATCCTTTTATCCTCTTAACAACTACGGTGCCGGTCTTCATGAATATGGTCGCTGAGACGACGGATAACGCCATCGCGATTATCGGGAACAGGCTGACTGTCCGGATGAATCACCAAACGCTCAGGATCCGCCAGACGATCGAACTCCCCTCCAAAAAAATCCCCCCTTCTGGTCGCATTTGACCTGGTCGCTGACAATAATTTTTGTTCCAAATTTGTAATGTGATGCAGTGTTGCCTGCCTTCATCGATACGAAGGTAAGTGATGTCGCGCCGACCACGTTATGCTTCGGGCTGCTGGCGTAAACGTCCTTTTCAACAGTTTTTCTGATGTTCATGGTAGCTGACCGGATTGCACTGCTGTGAGGCTTTTTACCCGTACCCCCTGATGTGGCAGGCAAATCGCAGTCTCCGGCTCATGGGGGGCTGATACGAGTGTTGTCATGTGAGTCAGCTCTGACTATGAGTTGACTCGCTGAGTCGCATCCCGACTAATGTGGGTAAGATCAATACGTCAGAATTGAAGCTGCGGTATCATTTTTCCGTCCTGATTTAACGACCTCGTGAATGCAAAGTGATCGTATTGATTGTCCCGAAGAACAGTGTGTCATCGGCAATCAGGCGATGCTGATTATCGGGCCACAGGACGATGAGGGCTTCACGGCCTTGTGTCCCGGACTGTATTGCCGGATGTAAATGACGCGCCGGGTGCGCGCAACTGGCACGCCAGCAGGGTTAACGCTTTCCTGATAGTCCCCTGTGCGGGTGCAGGTAGTGCGGTGGCAAATAATAGTCGCTATGTTTCCATGGTGCTTGTACTCAATCGATAATATGCATAATCGAGTTGTATTCAGAGTGTATCAGGGCATCGCAATCCGTACGGCATGCATAGTGGCTGTAAGCGATGAAGCCGACAGCAATGCCGTAAGCTTAAGCATTCATATCTGCGCCGTTACCGTGATGGCTCTGTTTATGAAGGGCGTACTGACAGTGAAGGTAAACGGCTGAAATATTCGGTGCGGCGAAAAGTAAAATCAATATTGAATTGCTTGGCGGCTGATTCAGGGAGTCAGAAAAATGATTAAAGGGACACAACAAAGCTGGCTGGATAACGTAACTAAAAACACTGTCGTCAACGGCGAGTATGGCCCTCAGGTGTATTTTCACCCCGGCAGTGCAACATTACTCTGTGTAGATGCCAAAGATAACCGCTTCCTGATACAGGAACAGCTGAAAATGACAGCGTTGCTGGAAAATCAGAAGAAAGCGCAGATTGCTCTGGATGAACTCAATTATGAGATGCTGACACAGGCAGGCAACAAACCAAAACGTGCTTATGACAGTAAACTTCAGAGCGCCTGTCAGCAACTCAATGACGCTAACGAAAAATTAAAAGCAGAACTTAAAACGCTGACAGCAAAGGTGCCCGAGGGGGTACTGCTTGATGAGAATGCCAGAGGCTCAGCGATTGGCCTGATGGAATTGATCCCCCTGCAGAAGACTGCCGGGTTTAAAAGTACTTATGTCCGCTCCGACAAAATTCGCAGTCACTGGCGGAAATACAAACTCAGTGAAGCCGATAAGAAAAGCGGTGAGGCCAGCTTTATTAAATATGAAAATAAAGAGATTACCGGCACTGATGCGGATGGTAACAGAACAGTAAAGACAGTTCGTACCGGGAAGATAGATACAGGGAAATTAAAAAAACAGCTCAAAGACGTATGGGTGAGCCTGAAATTCACAGATGAATTATTAGAAGACAGTAACAGGGTGCTTACTGACTGGGCGAAAAAGATGAATAAAGGGCTAACCTGGCCCGGAGAAAGTGATAAACCTGACGATGAATCTGTTTATCATCAATATGTCGACATCAGCACACAGGCTCAACTGATGCGCTACAGCCAGGGAGTCGGCCTGTCGGCTGAATTTAATCCACTGGAAAAGAAAGCCTCCGCGAAAATGGATGGTCACGCCAGTTTTGCGCTGGGAGAGGCGAAAGCATCCGCTGAACTGTTTATTCCTGACCGGCTGGGTATTGCGTTGCTGTTTCCTGCCAGAGCATCTGCCAGTGCAGTGGGGGGGATCTGTAATATGGGTGCCATTCGCTGCAAAATTAATGCAGTGTTATCCGGTAATGCCGGGGCAAGCCTGGGTATTGAGCTGGGCGTTGAAGCCGATTTTAGCAAAGAAATGGCGAAGGGCTATGGGATTAAAGGGCGCCCGGCAAAGCTTGTACCGCCGCCTCTTCCTGGTCAGAGGACGATTAATTTGACCGTCCCGCAGCCTGATATTCAGGCCGGCGGAGAAATTGGTGTTTTTGCAGGTGTACAGGCGGGGGGGAATATTAGCGGTACTATTGAATGGTTTGACCCATATCCTGAAAGTAATGTTGAGCACGAAGGAGATAAGTCAATTGTTGCCCGCGAGAGAAAATTCACAGCAATTGCCACCTTATCCGTGGGGACCGCCGCCCAGACCGGGGCCGGGGGTACGGCGGCTTTCTACGTAACATATGTTAAAAGTCGCTTCAGAATTTATTGTAAAGCTAGATTATGTTGGGGAGCAGGCGCCAAAGGTTCTTTGGGCTTTGAAGTCGACGGTAATACGTTTGCGGCATTTATGAAAGGTTTTATGTATATGCTCAGAAATGTTGATTACCAGAAGCTAAGCGAAATGATGGAAATACGCTGTTTCCGTGCTCTTAGTTCAATTCCTTTAATTATGGCAGCTAAAGGAGTTCAGGCGATAGATGTAATGTTTGATGATGCATTAACAATATTGGCTGAATTAAAAAGATTTTTTTTCGATGAAAGTAAGAGGGTTCTTTTAATGAATAGCATCTTAAATAACCCTGATCAACTTAAATATACACCTCCTGAAACGAAAGGAGCATTAATAGCCATGCTTATTGATAATACTTGGGTCGATTGGGCAGACCCAAGGAATCAAAACAATGATTTTTTTTCAATAAATAGCTGGAAGATTGGCCCTTTAAAAAAGCGAAAGCAAGCTATATTTATGGCAATGAAGTGGATACAAAGCCAGGCTGATTATCAAAATGTGATGCAGCACTTAACTTTATTACCTGGTGACAAGAAGGGAAATGAACGGGTTAATGAAAAAACTGTTATTAAGTTCCTTTCACTTGGTGAGCATGAATTTCCCTTATTTACCGATTATGGAAAAAAGCTCACATTATTGCATGATAACTTACCAGTCTCTGTCGAACCTGATGATCCTTTTGTATCGATATCAGACCATCAAATGGCTGGGTACCTCGCTATGGTTGATAAGCAACACCCGGAAAATACTATGATAGCTTGATTAATGATTGAGTATTCAAATGAAAAAAATATCTATTATTATCTCCATCATCTCATTCTTACTGATAGGTTGCGATCGGAAAATCTCATCCGAGAATGAAAGGCTTGGAAAGATTCTTGTTGAGGAATCCATATCGAATATGGTTCCTGTGCAAGGCGGAGAGTTTTTAATGGGGGATTTTGGCCCGCTGGTCGGTGAGAAGCTGCCGTTTAGCATTAATCAGGATGATAAAAAATTACATAAGGTAATTCTAAGTGATTTTTCAATTTCAAAATTTAAAGTTACGAATGCTAACTATCTTGTCTATTTGAATGCAACCGGAAAAGAAAAACCACCAGTACACATTTTTGTTAAGGATTATCCCTCGTTAGGGAGCAGTGATTATTCCGTTGGTGTCACCTGGCAACAGGCCAAAGATTATTGCCAATGGTTAGGCCATATGTCAGGTAAGAATATTGATTTACCTACAGAAGCTCAATGGGAATATGCCGCGAGATCCCGTGGGCAATATCTACCCTTTGCAACCGATAATGGTCAGTTTGAAAAAGGTAAAAATATACCAAGCAATGATGAGTTAGATAGTTTTACCGATGGGTTTGGTTTTCCATTTTATCCCATAGGTAAGTTCCCGCCAAATCCTCTTGGTCTTTATGATATGGGGCTAAGTGGATCAGAATGGACTAATGATTGGTATTCGGCTAATTACTATGAACATTCTGCTGAAAAGGATCCACAAGGACCGGAGACTGGAACTAAAAAAGTGCTCAGAGGAGCTGTTGGAAGTAATCCCCAATATTCATTAACGATATTTAGACAATCAAAGCTACCCATTCCAAAAATCAATACTAATGATGACTATCAAAAATATGGGGTAGGTCCACAGTATGTCTTTCGGTGTGTAGTGAATCATTAATTTCCCATGAAATGGATGAGTACCTTGCGATGGTGGATGAACAGCACCCGGCGAGATCTCGTAAGAAAAACACGATGATGGCGTAACTCTTAAGGAATGAGATGAATAAGAAGCTAATAACTATCGCGACAGTTTTTTTTCTGACCGGTTGCGACCAGGGAAGTGCAGCAGCCGGTTCTCAGGCCGCGAAAATCCTTGCAGATACGTCCATCGCGAACATGATCCCTGTTCAGGGCGGAGAGTTTTTAATGGGGGATTTTGGCCCGCTGGTCGGTGAGAAGCTGCCGTTTAGCATTAATCAGGATGATAAAAAATTACATAAGGTAATTCTAAGTAATTTTTCAATTTCAAAATTTAAAGTTACGAATGCTAACTATCTTGTCTATTTGAGTGCAACCGGGAAAGAAAAACCACCAGTTCACATTTTTGTTAAGGATTACCCCTCGTTAGGGAGCAGTGATTATTCCGTCGGTGTCACCTGGCAACAGGCCAAAGATTATTGCCAATGGTTAGGCCATATATCAGGTAAGAATATTGATTTACCTACAGAAGCTCAATGGGAATATGCCGCGAGATCCCGTGGGCAATATCTACCCTTTGCAACCGATAATGGTCAGTTTGAAAAAGGTAAAAATATACCAAGTGATGAAGAATTAGATAGTTTTACTGATGGGTTTGGTTTTCCATTTTATCCCATAGGTAAATTCTCACCAAATCCTCTTGGTCTTTATGATATGGGGCTTAGTGGATCTGAATGGATAAATGACTGGTACGCACCTGATTATTATTCATATTCCCCGGTAAATGATCCTGGAGGGCCAGCTCAAGGGACAAAGAAAGTATTGCGGGGATATATAGGAGGTGACAGGCAATATGCATTAACCATGTTCAGGCAATCAAAACTACCAATCCCGAAAATTGATAAAGATGATGACTATCAAAAATATGGGGTAGGTCCACAGTATGTCTTTCGGTGTGTAGTGAATCATTAATTTCCCATGAAATGGATGAGTACCTTGCGATGGTGGATGAACAGCACCCGGCGAGATCTCGTAAGAAAAACACGATGATGGCGTAACTCTTAAGGAATGAGATGAATAAAAAGCTAATAACTATCGCGACAGGATTTTTTTTTTCTGACCGGTTGCGACCAGGGAAGTGCAGCAGCCGGTCTCAGGCCGCGAAAATCCTTACAGATACGTCCATCGCGAACATGATCCCTGTTCAGGGAGGGGAGTTTCTTATGGGGGATTTTGGCCCGCTGGTCGATGAGAAGCTACCATTCAGTATTCAGCAGGATGATAAGACGCTACAAATATCCGGAGAGCCATCACAGGCTTTACTGCTTAGTTGCCTCGGATCCCCCTTATAAAGAGATTATGCTAAGCGCTGAAAGCGCTATCAAAGCTAACTTCGTGTATGTTCGCCGCGTAACTCATGGTTTATCGCCATACATTCGCCGTGTTCTACCGTGCTTATGGGAAGGGGCAGGGTGGTATTAATCAGGGCAGAGTAAAGACCCGCAATCATTAAGTGTAAAAATAATTAAAAAGAAATGAAGACATAGAATGTCACTGTCTTCGACGGACGAACAGGTTTATTATGAGGGGATGATGTCTTCCGGAGCAAAAGAGAAGAGGGTGCGAAAAAAAACCTACGCAATGCGTTATGTGGCGGGACAGCCTGCAGAGAAAGTATTTCCTCCTGCACTGCGCCTTCCCTCGACTCATACCTTACCCGGCGGTACGGAGTTACCTGATTACAGCACTTTAAAGGTCCTGGTCTGGAATATTTTCAAACAGCAGAGAGCTGACTGGCGTTCAGTGCTTCAGGGGTTTGGTCAGGGCAGCCATCTGGTGTTATTACAGGAGGCTCAGACGACACCTGAACTGGTTTCGTTTGCCACCCGGCATTATATTGCGGCTGATCAGGTTCCCGCTTTTGTGCTGCCTCAGCATCCTTCCGGCGTAATGACGTTATCTTCTTCGCCGGCGATTTATTGTTGTCCCCTGAGAGAACGTGAGCCGCTTTTGCGGCTGGCAAAATCTGCCCTGGTGACTGTTTATCCGATGCCCGACAGCCGTTTTTTACTGGTCGTGAATATTCATGCAGTTAACTTCAGTCTCGGAATCGAAGTCTATCGCAAGCAGCTTGATGCTATCGGGGAGCATATCCGGCACCATAACGGACCGGTACTGATGGCCGGTGACTTTAATGCCTGGAGCCGTCAACGCATTCATGTACTGTATCAGTTTATGCGCCAGCAACGGTTACGTGAGGTACTGTTTTCACAGGATCACCGGCGTAAAGCTTTCGGACGTCCGCTGGATTTTATTTTCTACAGAGATATGGAAGTGAAGCGGGCCACTGTGCTGGAGACCACAGCCTCCGATCATAACCCGTTACTGGCGGAGTTTTCTTTCTGAAGTTGTGGTCAGAGGGCACATAGTCACGATAAGCGTATAAAAAAGGGCTGACAATAATGTCAGCCCTTTTTTTACTTTTCGGTGGGGTATCAGCTATTGTTTACAAACAGCGTCAATTTATCCCCCGGTCTGATTGAACGCTCATCAGATAAAAGCGCATTCCAGCGCATTACATCTCTGATGTTAACACCGTGTCTCGCAGCGATGCTGGAAAGAGAATCACCCTTACGAACCTGGTAGGTGATGCTGTTTCCATTATCCGCCAGCTGACTGACTGCGCCGGTGTTACGTGGGCTCAGTTTCAGTATCTGGCCGGCTTTTAGCCCGGCAGTGCGCAGATTATTGAACGATTTCAATGCGGCTACGCTAAGGCCATTTTTTGCTGCTACACCCGACAGGGTATCTCCGCGACGCACTTTATAGCTGCCTGAGGTGGTCGGGGCATTACTGGCGACCAGTTCAGGCTGTATTGCCTGAATATCCGATGCAGCCAGTGAATTTTTCAGCTGCTCCACATGGGACTTAGGCACCATAATGTACTGTGGTCCCTGAGGTGCAGTTGTTCCCTGCTTATAACCGGCATTAAAACTTTTCAGCGTTGATACAGAAATACCCGCCATTTCAGCGGCCTGCGCCAGTCTGATTTGCTGACCAACTTCAACCCGTGCCAGGGCCCGGTTTTCGTTCGCCTGCGGTAACCTGACTCCGTAGCGTTTGCTGTTTTTCAGTATCTCGCTTAATGCCAGCATTTTAGGGATGTAGACCGTGGTCTCTTTCGGCAAAGATAAATGCCAGAAGTCTGTCGGCTTCCCGCGGGCTTTATTTTGCTTAATCGCTTTCAGAACGGTTCCTTCACCGCTGTTATACGCAGCGACCGTCAGTAACCAATCCCCGTTAAACATCTTGTTCAGACGTTGCAACATGTCCAGTGCGACGCGGGTAGATGCAACCACATCTCTGCGTCCGTCATACCACTGGTTTTGTTTCAGTCCGTAATGTTTTCCCGTACTTCCTACAATCTGCCAGAGCCCTGCAGCATTGGATGATGAAGTTGCGTGCGGGTTAAAAGCGCTCTCCACTATGGGTAGCAGTACCAGTTCCATCGGCATTTTTCGTTTCTGTATTTGCCCGACTATCCAGTACATATACGGTTCAGCCCGTAAAGTTACATCGTGGAGATAGCTCTTGTTTTTCAGATATTTATTTCTTTGTTCACGGATCCGCGGGTTATCCGGGATCTCCATCGTCAGCTCGTCACTAATGGTGTTCCAGAGATTGCTGTTTTGTGCGACGTTAGTTCCATCATCCTGCCATCGCGGCGACAACATTCTTTCTCCGTACTGACCATTTTCTCCCTGACTCGCTGAAGACAGACTCTGTGCATGCTGAACGGGTATATCTGCATCTTTCCCTGATGCCTGACATCCGGCCAGCAAGACTGAGGCGAAAAGTATCGCTTTAGCCTTCATGTATGTGTCATCGTTGGTAGTAGATTAAAAGTCGAGCAATGATACGGTACGGAGAGAGACAAAACAATCAAAAAAATTAAAAGCTGTCTTTCTTCCGCCGTAATGCTTCAAAAACCTGCCAGGGTTTCGGTAAATTTATGTCAGGTAATATATTTCTATGTAAATCAGTATCATACGTTTTTAAAAAAACATTAATCTCCCGTTCTTTTTCCAGATATGAAGGGAGAGTTATCTGGTTTTCATCACGTAACTGCTTAATTTTATGGTAATAAGAGAGGATCTGCGGGTTTTGTGGCAGTACGGCCCGGGCAAACGCCATATTTGATAAAGTATATTCATGTGCACAGCATATCAGGGTATCTGCCGGAAGCTGATTAAGTTTCTGAAATGACTCATGCATTTGCTTTGCTGTCCCTTCAAATAATCTGCCACATCCGCCAGAAAACAGTGTGTCCCCACAGAAAAGGTAAGGTTTGCTGTAGTAAGAGACGTGTCCCAGGGTGTGCCCGGGAGTGGCGATGACAGTGAATTCAATACCGGAAATTGTGATGACCGTACCGTCTTTCACTTCCTGCGTGGTGCCTTTATTAAGGGTTTCGGCGGGGCCGTAGACCGGGAGTCCGGGCCATTGCGCGGTGAGTTCTCTCACACCACCCACATGATCACCGTGATGATGTGTCAGTAATATGGCTACCGGCTGCCAGTGATTTGCGGCTATCGTTTCAGTCACCGGTCTGGCTTCCCCGGGATCGACTATAATGCACTCGCCCTGATCATTATTAAGCACCCAGATGTAGTTATCCTGTAGTGCCGGAATACTGGTAAGATTCAAACGGTGACGACCCATAAAATTTCTCCGGTTATCCTGAACGTTCTGATGATGGTAAAACATGAAGCCAGCTAAGACACGACAAATACTTAAGACCCCGGACCACTGGGAAGAAATCCCCTGGGGGGATTTCTATCGGGAGGCCTTACAACAGCATCTTCAGCCTTACCTGGGCAAACTCTATGGTTTTCATTTACTGAAAATCGGTGCTCTCAGTGCGGCGATTGATACCGATGAGTGTCCTGTCAGCCATCAGTTCACGGTGAGCCCCGGGGGACTACCTGGTGGTGTTGCCGGTAATGAGATGCGGCTACCCTTTTTAAGCAAATCCATTGATGTCTGTTTTCTGGCTCATTCCCTGAGCTGGAGCCAGGATCCTCATCAGATGCTGCGGGAAGCCGACAGAGTATTGATTGATGATGGCTGGATAATACTGACCGGCTTTAACCCCTTTAGCCTGCTGGGGGCCGGGAAACTTCTGCCCTGGCTTCATCGGCGTTTGCCCTGGAGTGGCAGAATGTTCAGTCAGGGGCGAATGATCGACTGGCTCAGTATCCTTAATTACGAAATCATCTGCAGAGAAAGTTTCCAGGTCGTACCCTGGCGACGAAACGGTGGTGAAATTATCACGGCACATCTCCCGGTACTGGGGTGTATAAATTTGCTGATTGCCCGAAAGCGTACCTATCCGCTGACGCCTAACCGGAGTGCATTATCGGCAGGGAGATCCAGACTCCGTACTGCCGTTAATGTGACACGACAATGCTCGGAAATTAAATCTCAGGATACCGATAAATAGCCAGTGTCTTCCTGTGTCGGCGAACCCGCAGCATCACGGGCAAGGACATCACAACGTTCGTTTTCAGGGTGTCCGGCATGCCCTTTTACCCACTGCCAGTCGATGGTATGGGATTGCAGGGCGAGATCCAGGCGCTGCCAGAGGTCGACATTTTTGACAGGCTTTTTATCCGCGGTTTTCCATCCGCGCTTTTTCCAGTTAAATATCCACTGAGTGATCCCCTGGCGTACGTACTGGCTGTCTGTACTGAGTGTCACTTCGCAAGGCTGTTTCAGTGCTTCCAGGGCCACGATGGCCGCCATCAGCTCCATCCGGTTATTGGTGGTCAGACGGTAGCCCTGGCTGAACTCTTTTTCATGGTTTCCGTATCGTAAAATTGCACCGTATCCGCCGGGACCCGGGTTGCCGAGACAAGAACCGTCGGTGAAAATTTCTACCTGTTTGCGCATCTCTGGTAGACTTCCTGTAGTAAAAAATCCAAGTCTGACATAAACGGGCCCTATGAGCACAGTAAAAAACCGCCAAATCGTCCTTGATACAGAAACCACCGGTATGAATATGGTGGGGGTTCATTATGAAGGTCACCGCATCATTGAGATTGGTGCGGTGGAAGTGATCAACCGCCGCCTGACAGGGAATAACTTCCATGTTTATCTGAAGCCGGACCGGCTGGTGGATCCGGAAGCTTTCGGTGTCCACGGGATCTCAGATGAGTTTTTGCTGGATAAACCGGAATTTTCTCAGGTGGCGGATGAGTTCCTTGACTACATCCGTGGCGCAGAACTGGTGATCCATAATGCCTCGTTTGATATCGGCTTTATGGATTATGAGTTTGAAAAGCTCAACAGGGGCCTGGCCAAAACGGAAACATTTTGCGAAATCACCGATAGCCTGTTAATGGCACGAAAAATGTTTCCGGGCAAAAGGAACAGCCTGGATGCCTTATGCTCCCGTTACGACATAGATAACACCAAGCGAACGTTGCACGGCGCATTGCTTGATGCCGAAATTCTTTCCGATGTTTTCCTGGCCATGACTGGCGGACAGACATCACTGACCTTCAGTAGTGACAATGATCAGTCAGAACAAAGTGACGGGGGGATTATTCATCGTGAGGTGCGTAACGCCGGAGGATTGCGTGTCGTGCGGGCCAGTGACGATGAGATCAGTGCCCATGAAGCACGGCTGGACCTGGTGATGAAGAAAGGCGGCAGTTGTTTATGGCGTATTTAACCGTATGGAATTGTTGATAAAACAGTCCTGAGATTAAAAAAGCGCCAAACGAATCAGTTATTGCATAAAAACCATTGACGGCACTGATGAACGTCATTAATATTCGCCTCGTTCCCGACGGGGAATGAAGCGGAGCGGTAGTTCAGTTGGTTAGAATACCTGCCTGTCACGCAGGGGGTCGCGGGTTCGAGTCCCGTCCGTTCCGCCACTATTGCAGGGCCATGTTATTTATAACATGGCCCTTTTTGTTGTCTGTCATTCCTGAATTTCTTCAGCCGGATATGACCTGCACTGTAGCAGGCGATACCCCCTCTCACTGATTTCATGCTTTTTTTGCTTCTGTTCCGCGAAGTATGCGCAATCCGTTAGCGACCACCAACAGACTGGCACCGACATCAGCAAATACGGCCATCCATAAGGTTCCGGATCCACACAGGGTCATGATCAGAAAGACCAGTTTGATCATCAGCGCCAGCGAAATGTTTTGGGTCAGGATCCGGCCAGTCCGCCGGGACAAACGAACAAACGCAGGGATTTTTCGCAAATCATCATCCATTAATGCCACATCAGCCGTTTCGATAGCTGTATCGGTGCCCGCCATCCCCATCGCAAAGCCGATATCTGCCCGTGCCAGTGCCGGAGTGTCATTGATGCCGTCACCGGCCATACCGGTCACACCTTTCCGGCAATACTCTTCAATGGCCTGTAATTTATCCTCTGGCAGCTGTTCAGAACGGGCATGATCAATGCCGACCTGGCGGGCAATTTCTTCCACAGCAAAGGCATTATCACCGGACAGCAACAGGGTTTTGATACCCAGCTGATGCAGTTCAGCAATCGCCTGGCGGCTGCTCTCTTTCACCGTATCTGCCAGCGCAAACACAGCTAATAGTCCGGCCTGACTGCCTAAAAAGACCAGCGTTTTTCCCTGACGTTCCAGCGCTTCGTAGCGCTCTTCATTATCAGTAACATCAATCCCCTGGTGACTCAGCAGCCGGCGATTCCCCAGCCAGTATTGTTTTCCGTCTATCACACCGGTAATGCCCTGACCGGTGATTGCCGAAAAAGCCTCTACCGGTAATCGTGACTCGCTATTACTGTAACGCACCAGGGCTTCTGACATCGGGTGGTCAGATAATCCGGAAAGACTCCCGGCCAGCATCATGACCCGGGCCGCGTCCGGAGTATCGCCACTCAATACATCCGTGACTTCAGGCTGACCGTGTGTCAGCGTACCGGTTTTATCCAGTGCCAGCCATTTCAGCTTACGTCCCTGCTCGATATACATACCACCTTTGATCAATATCCCCTGACGTGCGGCTGCCGTGAGGCTACTGACCAGTGTGACGGGCGTCGAGATCACCAGAGCGCAGGGACAGGCAATCACCAGCATCACCAGCGCATTGTAGATCCACACAGACCAGGATTGCGCAAAGAGCAGCGGCGGTATGACGGCAAAGACGATGGCCAGCAGGAAAATTACCGGGGTATAGATCCGGGCAAACTGATCGACAAAACGCTGGGTAGGGGCTTTGCTGGCACGGGCTGACTCCACTGAACGGATGATCCGTGCGAGAGTGGTTTCTTTGACCGTCGATGTGACTTTGTAGTCAAAACTACCGGACTCATTGAATGTGCCGGCAAAGACGGCGTCATCGGCTTTCTTTTCTGCCGGCAGACTTTCTCCGGTGATGGCTGACTGATTGATGGTGGAATGGCCGCTGATAATGACTCCGTCGAGGCCGATTTTCTCACCTGGCTTAACCCGTACAATAGCCGATAACGGTACCTCTCCCGGCTGCATTTGCTGCCAGCTGCCGTCAGGTTGCTGTACATTCATCCATTCAGGCGCCAGCCGGAGTAAGGTATCAATCGCATTTCTGGCTTTATCGAGTGCTTTAGCTTCGATTAACTCGGCAACATTGAACAGCACCATAACCATCGCGGCTTCCGGCCACTGACGGAGTAAAATGGCCCCGGTCACTGCAACACTCATCAATGCATTAATATTGAGGTTCAGGTTTTTAACGGCAATCCAGCCTTTTTTATAGGTTTTCAGGCCGGAAAGTAATACGGCAATGATGGCGAAAGCTGCCTGTAACCCTTCCGGAAACCGGAACCAGTGCAGAACTTCTGCACTGAATGCCAGCACCGCGGCAATGACCAGCGGCCAGTAATTTACCTGAGCCGCCGGACGCGGAGCATCTGTTGCCGTGTTATCCGGGAGTTCAGGTTCAAAGCCCAGAGAACGGATAGCCTGCAGTACCGGCTCCAGGGCATCAGGACGATGCGTGACCGTGAGAACCCGCTCTATCAGATCAAACTTCAGGTCTGTCACGCCGGCCATACCAGAGAGCTTACCGGTGATCAGGTTCTCTTCTACCGGGCAGTCCATCTGCATAATCCGGATAGCCGTAACATTACCTTCTGCAAGCGTTACGCTCGCCGGGATCGGTGATAACACAGGCTCAGCCGTCGTACAGCAATGACCGCCGGCGTGCCGGTGCTCCGGTTCAGGGACGATACGCTGTATCGCCGGTATTTTTTTAGAGGGCTGTGAGGTGTTACAGGCTGAGGAATTCCTGTTATTTTTATTTGTATTGTTCATTTTTCATCCCATCGGGTGTAACCTGGTAGTTACAGTAAAAACCCTGAAGCCAGTATAGGGTCAAGAGGCGGAGGAAAAAATGAGGATAGGTGAGCTTGCCAGGCAGTCGTTATGCAGTGTTGCAACCATTCGTTATTATGAGCGGGAAGGGTTGCTGCCTGAGGCCCTCAGGGATCAGACAAACAATTACCGCGACTATACCCCCCGGCATCTGGAAACGCTGATGTTTATCCGGCGCTGCCGTGCGCTGGATATGGCACAGGATGAAATAAAGCGCCTGTTACAGGCTCGCAGTCAGCCTGAAGCCGGTTGTGAAGTGATTAATCAGTTAATCGATGAACACCGCTCACATGTGCAGGCCAGAATTGCCGAGCTGGTGGAGCTTGAAAAGCAGTTAAGTGAGTTACAGACGTTTTGCCATGATAATTTACCCACCCGGGATTGCGGTATTCTTAAAGAACTGGAACAGCCTGTGTCAGAGGCTCAGTTGCCGGGAGGGAAACATATCAGCAGTACACATTGATCTGAAACAATCTCCCGTCGCACTGTTCGATTATTAAGCATAAACAGATTGTATTTCTGACAGGATCTTCCGATAATCGCTATGTAATTCATTATATAGCGGAAGGATAAAAGGGATGTCTAAGTGTAAGTTAATCTGTTCGTTAGCCGTTATTATGTCGGTTAGTCTTCCTGCGCTGGCCTCAGAAAATATTCGTGTCACCTATGCCGGTTCAATGGGGAAAGTGATGGACCAGGTACTGGGGCCGGCCTTTGCACAGCAGCAGAAAGGAGAGTATCAGGGACAGGGACAGGGCGCTTACGGGATGGCCCGGTTACTGGCCAGCCATAAAATTACCGCCGATGTTTTTGTATCAATTACGCCAGGTCCGATGCAGATCCTGAAGGATGCCGGCCTGATTGATAATGCCGTCCCGGTCGCCAGTACCAGTATGGTCATTGCTTATAGTCCTAAAGGTAAATATGCCACTGAGTTTGCCGCCGCTGATAAAAAACAGGACGGAAGCTGGTTAAACGTACTGGCGAAGCCAGGACTGCAGTTTGGCCGTACCGATCCTTATCTGGATCCCAAAGGTCAGAACATCGTCTTTACCCTGTTGCTGGCTGAAAAATATTATCAGAAGCCAGGCATCGCGGAGCAGGTGATGGGATCGGTACAGAATCCACGCCAGGTGCACCTTGAAGGCGGTTTACTGAGCCGTCTGGAAAGCGGGCAGGTGGATGCGGCGGCCGGATATGAGAGTGAAGTGATCTCTGCCAAACTGCCTTATGTCAAACTCCCGGACGAAATTAACCTGAGTAATCCGCAAATGGCGAAGCAATGGTATGACAATGTCAGCTTTACCATTAAAGACAGTAAAGGACAGGATAAAGAACTGCACACCCAGCCCCTGGTCTATTATGCGGCCGTGCTGAAAAACGCGCCGGACGGTATGGCACAGGGACAGAAATTTGTCGATTTCATGTTATCTGAGCAGGGACAAAAATTACTGCAAGCCAGCGGATATGCCAGTCCGAAAGGCAATGCCCTTTACTGATCCATGAAATTACTGAGATCGCGGTGGTCACTGTTACCCGTGCTGGCTCTGCCGGCACTGGTTTTGCTGGCACTGCCGTTTGCTACGTTGCTGGGGATCACCCCCTGGAGACACTTTAGTCTCGCCTATGGTGACAGTAATGCCGTGATGGTCTCCATAGGTTACGGCTTACTGGCATTATTACTGATCGTTATTATCGGGTTACCGCTTGCCTGGTGGCTGGCGACATCGGGTGGTAAAGGAGGTGTCAGACGTATCGCTGAGATACTGGTGTTACTGCCGCTGATGACCCCGCCTCTGGCGATGGGGATATTATTGATTTCTGCGCTGGGGCCTTACAGTCTGCCAGGAAAATGGCTGGCCGCGGTGGGTGTGACGCTGGTGAATAACCCGCTGGCCTTTGTACTGGCGCAGATTTATGGCGGCTTACCTTATTTTATCGTCACCGCTCGTTCTGCTTTTTCGGCCGTACCGGCCGCGATCCTGGAAGCCGGCAGAACGCTGGGAGCCGGGCCACTTCAACGCTTCCGGCTTCTGGTGCTGCCTTTATCGGTTTCAGGACTGGCCTCAGCGGTTGCGCTGGCCTGGGTTCGGGCGGTAGGCGAGTTTGGTATTGTGATGATTTTTGCTTATTTCCCGCAGGGAATGCCGGTCAAACTCTATACTAATTTACAGAATGATGGTGTGGATGCTGTATATACCCTGGTATGGATCCTGCTTTTGGTCACGCTGCCGGTACCTTTGCTGTGTTTTATGCAAACAGCAAAACGTGAACGAATGAAATAATGGCAGGCTTTGTGTTGTTGCCCGGTGCGTCGACTGCCTGCCATATTCTCTTTTGGTTGTATGCTTTGCATATTTTTCAAGTTGCGAAAGTCCGTCGCGGGAGACAGACTGCTGCAAACTATTCTGTCCCCGCAGGCGTTATTCAGGGATCCTGAGGAGAATGAGCGATGGCATCACGACTATTTATTGTGCACGGATATATGGCTGCACCCGATCATCACTGGTTTAACTGGCTGAAACAGCAGGCTGAGCAGGCAGGTATCTCTGTTACCGTCCCCCGATTACCGGCTTCACATACGCCGGATCCTGACGCCTGGCTTTCTGCACTGGAAGAAGATATCGGCAGGCCGGATGAAGATACCTGGCTTATCGGACACAGCCTGGGATGTATTACTTTGCTGAATTATCTGACTCAACGCCATCCGGAAGCTTTCGCCGGAGGGCTGCTGCTGGTTGCCGGGTTTAGCGAACCGGTGCCCGGGCTGGAAGAACTGAGTGCCTTTACCCGCCCCCCGGTCAATGGCGCTTCAGTGATCCGCCGGGTAAAGCAACGTGCAGTGATCGCATCACTGAATGACGATATTGTACCCGCCGAATATTCTTTACGACTGAGTCAGCAATTAGCGGCCCGTTTTTACGGATTGCCTGAACACGGACATTTTCAGAGGAGCGATGGTGTGGTCACGTTCCCTCTGGCCGCAGATCTGTTAGGGCAGTTTGGGGCGCTGAAAGTGACGACTGAGGAAATCTCCTTCTGCAATAAATGCTGACTCGTTCTCCCGCTGACGCCATCGGCAACGTAAGGTC
Organism: Tatumella sp. UCD-D_suzukii; assembly: GCF_000611875.2. Taxonomy (NCBI): domain Bacteria; kingdom Pseudomonadati; phylum Pseudomonadota; class Gammaproteobacteria; order Enterobacterales; family Erwiniaceae; genus Tatumella; species Tatumella sp. UCD-D_suzukii. Next base: position 231,010 of record NZ_JFJX01000064.1, on the reverse strand, counting down.
AGCTTTTTCATTTTTTTATCATACAGAGATGAAGTATTGAGAAAATTCATCTATAGCACTGTATCCTCGCACCGATGACTCCGGATGGAGAAGGGCATAAAAATTACCTGCCGGGTGCGCACGTCGGGGATAGTGTTTGATATTTTGAGAATGATTTAAATACTCACTGAACGGATGAAAAATAACGGTCGATGGACAACACAGTAATATCTTAATAACACCGGGGATGAAGAAGACGATACTCTCTGACGGGAGAATGCATAGTTAGCGGGGTTATCACAGGTGAGTTGATTATTGTATGACATCTCACGGTTATTAAATGAAGAAAGAGTTAATTTTATTTTTTGTGTTTTGTGAACAGATGTCCGAATTATAACGTTTTCAGCAGTGTTTAAAAACAGGTATGCCAGCCGAAGTCTGGTAATTATTACCGGGGAATGTAAGCAAACGCAGGTGCCGGGGGGAATGACCGGAGCCGGTAAAGGCTCCGGATAAATCAGCCCTGAGGTCCGCCGGCAGGACCGTGACCCAGAGGGCCGCCTGGTACGGATTGTCCGCTCGGTGCTACGGGTCTGCCATGATCTACCGCATCGCTGTGATACTGACATCCCGCCAGCGCAGCCAGTGCAACCAGTACTAATAATCCTTTTGTGGCATTGTTAATCATAATTCACCCTTAATTTATATTAATGAATTTTCATGGAACCAAATAAAGCGTAGTTTACTATTAATGATTCTGCAAAATATCACTTCAGGGCATTTCATTTCACCTCCCGGATATACCGGAATGATGAAGAAGTGACAGTGGGTAGCACTAAGTAAGGACAGAGGCAGGGGCAATTCAAGACAGTGTCAGTGAGTTTTGCTAAAGTGCCTGCATCAGACAAAGAACGGATGATTTATGGTTTCATTAAAAGATGTTGCGCGCCTTGCCGGTGTCTCAATGATGACAGTGTCACGGGTCATTCATAATAGTGATTCGGTACGGCCGGATACGCGGGAAAAAGTCTCCCGGGCCATTGAAGCCCTGAATTATGTGCCGGATCTCTCCGCCCGTAAAATGCGAGGAAAGGGACGCCAATCCTCGACCCTCGCAGTACTGGCTCAGGACACGGCTACAACACCTTTTTCTGTCGATATACTACTGGCGATTGAACAGACCGCGATTGAGGCTGGCTGGAATTGTTTTCTGATTAATATCTTTTCAGATAAGGATGCAGCACGAGCGACCCGTCAGCTGTTGTCACACCGGCCGGACGGTATCATCTATACCACCATGGGCTTACGGCAGGTAACCCTGCCTTCATCGCTGCGCGACAGAAACATTGTACTGGCAAACTGCCTCAGCACGGATCCTGAACTGCCTGCCTATATCCCTGATGATTACCACGCTCAGTATGAGGCAACCGAATATCTGATCCGTGCCGGTTACCGGCGTCCGCTCTGTGTCTGGTTGCCTGAAGGGGCTCCGGCTACCGGCCCCAGACGCCAGGGGTTCGAAGATGCCTGGAAAGCTGCGGGCCGGGAGCTCGAACCTGTCGCGCAATATTATATGGCCAGGGGAGATCAGTATGGCACGGATCTGGTTGCTATCCTCGAGCCCTGGCTGCGGGAAGGCACGCCATCATTCGATGTTCTGATCTGTGGTAATGATCGTGCTGCTTTTGTCGCCTATCAGATCCTGCTAGCCCGCGGGCTCAGGATCCCGCAGGATGTTGCGGTGCTGGGCTTTGATAATCTTGTCGGGGTAGGGCACCTTTTCCTGCCGCCGCTGACGACAGTCCAGCTTCCCCATGACATTATCGGCAGGGAAGCTGCCTTACACATTATTGAAGGGCGTCAGATCAGTGGCCAGCAACGGATCCCTTGTCCGTTACTGATTCGGGAGTCGGCGTGAAAGTATTAACTGAGTTCCGATAGCTCCCCCCGGATCAGCAATGCTTCTCCTTCTGCAGCATACAGTGAAAGCTTGCGATCATTTTCCCCGGGATAAATCCGTGCGGACAACACCTGTCCGCCATCATTAATAAAAACTTCAAGCGATGAAATATCGATGAATACCCGTAGTGTTATGCAGGATCCTGTCGGCAGCGGGATACGCTGCGGATCATTCGGATGTTCATCAGGGGGGCTGCGGTACAAAGTTAACCATCCGGCTTGTTGATCAATCATCAAGGTTGTCCCTGAGCCCAGCTGTAATCCGTACGTCTTTGCGTCGGAGTGTTCCGTATCCCAGCACAGCTCCGCTTCAATCGCCAGGGCATTATCATGGATAACGCAGTGGGCGGAGATCCTGCCTGCCTGAAGTGAGTGAGTCTGCCGGCGTAAATTTCTGACTTCCCGGGCGGGTTGCTGGAGCCATTTTCCACCGGGTCCTGTGAGCTCGCGGGGAAGGCTCATATAACCGGCCCAGCCTTGCGGCAACGTCGGGATGGCTGCTCCCGGGGTTTGCATGCTGGCGATAAGTATTCTTCTTCCGTCAGGCGTCAGGCAACTTAGCGGTGCTGAAAAATCCTGTCCCCTGCTTACTGGCGGCACAGTCTTAATATAATGATGAGTTTCTTCTGATCCGATCGGTGATATCTGCCGGGGATCCAGCCCGTCAGGATCATCCCCCGGGCCCGATGCCGTCAGTAATAGCAATTGATCTTCAATAAAGCGATCCGCATATCCCCGGACCGGGCTTCTTACCGATAGGGTACTTCCGACCAGAGTCCAGTCTGTTAATGAATTTCCCCGGTAAATCAGACAGTGTTCTGTATTTTGATCACTGCGGCCATTAACCACCATCCACCATTGCCCGGCTCGAAAGCAGACTTCCGGATCCCGGAACTCTGCGATCCCTGTGGGCGGGGAGAGGATCACACCTTGTTTTTCAAAACGGGCGCCGTCTTCGCTGGTGGCAAGGCATAACGACTGTCCTGCCATAGACTGGCAGGGGGATGTTTTCTGGCCGGTATAGATCAGTGATAAGTGACCATTATCATTGATGGCGCAACCGGAGGAGCAGCCACCAATATCGGCTTCTGTGTCCGGAGCCAGGGCAAGTGGTTCATGGAACCAGCGGAGCAGATCTGTACTGGTGGCGTGCCCCCAGTACATCCGGCCGGGGTTTGCGCTTAGGGGATTATGCTGATAGAAAAAATGATATCTGTCGCCAAACCAGAGAAGACTATGGGGGACGCCCATCCGGCCGGCCGGCGGAGCAAGGTGATAGCGCGGGTAAAAAGCATTTCCGCGATGGATCATCTGTTTGGTCAGTGCAATCTGGGCGGCATACAGCGGAGAGAGGCTCATCTTTATTTCCGGAACGAGTGATTGTTAACGTTAACTTTTTTGTTCAGACAATGTCTAATCAGCACTCCGGATGATAAACGTAAATGTTAACGTTAACTATTTTTTTTGCAGACATTACCTGAGGCGCAGGTTCCCGATGTATAAACAGAAGTCATCAACGACACATCCTGCCGCCTGCTTCAGAGCAGGGATGTGTCGGTAAGCGCGGAAGCGAGCACAAGGGAGAGGGGATAAAACATAAACCGGCACGTTCAGATAGTTAAGAGCAGGAATCTATCAGACAGCATTACAGGCTTTCTGTCTGCAACGCCGTTATCCGGGGCTTGCCGTCAGGAAGTGAAAAAGAGGCTAGTCTTCCTCGTCACGGGCTTTGCTGGCCCGCAGTCGTTCATAATGCTCATCTTCTGCGGTAATAATTTCATCTAACAGGGAGTCCATATCCACCGTGTGAGTCTCTTCTGTAAACAGCCCGGTCAGCGGGGTTTCAGGTGTTAATTTACCGTTTTCATAAAGCAGCCAGATCTCTTTCGCATACCGGGTATTCAATAGTTGCGGTGCAAACCGGCCATAGTAAGCGATAATATTCCCGACATCGCGGGCAAACATCGACTCAGCATGATTGTTCGCAGCTGCATCCACCGCCTGGGGCAGGTCAATGATCACCGGACCTTCAGCGGCCTGTAACACATTGAATTCTGATAAATCCCCGTGCACGATCCCGGCACACAGCATGCGGACAATATTACGGATCATGGTGTGGAAACCGGCCATTGCCTCTTCTTCGCTCAGGGCAACATCACTGAGACGAGGAGCCACAGCCCCCTGTACATCAGTCACCAGCTCCATCAGCAGCACACCATCAATGCACATATAAGGCTGAGGTACCCGGACTCCGGCATTATCCAGTCTGAAAAGTGCATCAACTTCCGCCGTCTGCCAGGTTTCTTCCTGCTGTTTGCGGCCGAACTTAGAGTTTTTTTGCATTGCGCGGGCACTTCGTGAGTTACGGACGTTACGTCCTTCACGGTAATGTACGGCCTGTTTGAAGCTACGTTGAGTGGTTTCTTTATAGACTTTGGCACAACGGATTTCTTCACCACAAAGCACGGTATATACATCGGCCTCTTTACCGCTTTTCAGGCGCTGAAGTACTGCATCGATCATTCCGTCATCAATGAGTGGCTGAATTCTGTGGGGAATTTTCATGCGGCGTTATACCTTATTCAAGCCGTTATTCTTAGCAATAACACAGAAGCAGATACTGTAAAAACGGGCAGTGTATGGATGAAGTTTTTCTGATTATACCGGATAAAAGTGTCTTTTGGATCTCTCCGTTAAACTCATAAGTAATAACGATTGTTGATTCAAAACAAATTATTACCCTGCAGCGCGTTGGCCCGGACCCTCCGCCCGGGCCGGCGGTAGCCCCGGGACAGGACCCCGGGCATCCGTCATGGTGAGGTTTCAGAGAGAACAGGACGCTGCCGGACGACGAGCCGCAGAGCCGCAGAGCCGTACATAGCATCATCGTTGGTGATGTGAACCGGGGTAACCCTCCGCCGTCGTCCGGAGCGATTTGTTACCCTCATAGCCTTTCAGCGGGCGTACCTTGAGTCAATCCGGGCGGGCGTGCTTCTCCCTTATTCCGGTACAGGGATAAGCGGTTTTACTGTTAACAGCGAATGAGTCGCGGTTCACCGCTGGCTGGCAGGGTGAAGGCACCATTTACTGAAAAACCGGCAGATCTTTACCGTCATTAACCAGATGCGCTTTCGCCAGTTGCGTAAATACATTCAGCGGACATAATTCCCCGACGGCGGTTTCCCGGCATCCGGAGTGTCTGAATTCTGCGACCGGCAAAGGGTCCTGCGCATTCAACGGCGAAAGCTGACGCCATTGGTCTAATGTTCTGGCGGTGAAGGTCAGACGTATAAACCGTTGTCCGGTCTGTGTATCCAGATATCGCCCGATGATCAGCGCCCCGCCAGGCGGAATATCGTTCCGGGGGTAAAGCGGCAGCTGCCAGTTAAAACCGAGCATCGTCTGGATTTGCGCAATATTCGTATCATGAGCAGCAAAGATAACCAGAGGACTCTGCAAAGGGTCATTGTCTGATCTCAGCGATGTATTGCTTCCCTGACGTGGGGTAAACGCACGGATTATCTGGCGCATTAATAGCGAACCGCCATGGCTGGCATTTTCCAGGGTGTCACTGATAAGATCATATTTGGCCGCATGTAACGCCATCAGGTCACTGACCTGACGGGCATTTCTGGCATGACCAAAGGCAACCTCTGACAGTGGCAGGTTTTCGCTATATTGCAGCCGAATAGTTTCTCCGATATTAGCCCCTTCGGAAAGCGGTCCGCCTGATTTTACTTTGCCATGTTCGCTGATATTGATTTTCCAGGGATTATCAAGAAACCGGCAACTGTTTATCGTTTCTGCACAGACGGCCTGTCGTAAATCAGCCACTGCTTTCCGGTAGGTTTTTTCTGCCCGGGCAGCAGAACCCAGTCTTTCTTCAATCTGCTGATAGACTTTATCTTTATCCGGTGCGGCTATACCCATAGCAACGGTATCAAATAATGGATCAGCTTTATGTGCAGTGAAATGTATCGGTATTCCGCAGCCCGGAAACATCCCATCCAGTAATGCGGTGCCGGTGGCTTTGGTTCGCTGAGAGGGTGCTGTCCATACCCAGACATTCCCGGCGGCCGGACAGCCCGCAGTTTCATTTAACGGTAATCCTGCGGTCCGCCATGTTTTCAGCAGCCAGGCCCCCTGAGCCAGCATACCGGCGTAACCATGGCCGGTCAGAAATCCGTCCGGGACACTCCATTCCGGCCATAGCAGACCGGTGGCTTTATCCAGGCTGGCGGTATTAGTTTGTGGTCTGACACCGTGCCGTATCAGCATAACAACTTTCTCTAACTGATAACGATCATTATCTGCGGGCGCGGCCTGAGAGCAGGGGGCCAGACCGGAGCAAAGGCTGGCAAGCAGCAGGTTAATCGTGAGTATTTTTTTCATCACTATCCCCGGGGATCATTAAAATTCATACGAAATACCGGTAATAAATTCGGTTTGTCGTTGAGAAGAGCTTTTCGATAAGGAGACGTTCTTCACGCCGATATAGGGTAACCAATGATGGGTGAGCTGATAACCCGCCTTCACTTCCTGCTCAGTATCCTGTTTTTTATTATTATATAAATTTTCATTACCGTGATACCAGGTAAAGGTATAACTTAATTTGAAATCATCAATTTTCTGTGAAATCTCACTGTCAATCCGGTCAACACGTTTTATCGGCTTGTTCTCTTCATCAGCAATTTCTTTACGGTAGCGGAAAGAGAGGCGGGTATTATCAGAGAGATGATATTTTAATTTCAGAGAAGGTTTATATTTTTTCTCATGGTCTTTAATTTCATAAACCATGGCGGGTTCGATACCGGTATTTTCTGTCAGTTTATAGGTGTAATTGAGTTTGACTTCTTTCTCTGCCAGTTTACGCCGATCGGTGAAGTTACCTGAATCACCATTATCCTTTTCTTCAGGGGGAAACTTCATTTTTGCCCCGATCCCGATACCTGACCGGAAGGTATGAGAGAGCGTCAGTACATCTGTATGTTCTTTGGTGAGGTCTTCATATTTATGTTTGTAATCTAATTCCAGTGCCAGAGCAGAATGTGTCATAAACAGCAAGCTGGTCAGTGTGATACATGCAACTGTATTTTTTTTAAGCATGGTTGTTTTTCCCGGAGGTATATTGAGCCGCTGAAAGTTACGGATTAACTGTTGCTCTTATATTTCAGCGTAAAGGCAGTTTTGTGACAGGTTGCGTCATGCAGGGAGATATATTTTTCACAGGAAAGCAGAGGTCCGGAATATGCTATTTAATAGTTCTTTCGGTAGAGTGAAATGTTTTATTTTGAAGCTTTTATTCGTGCCTCCGCAGAGTTTTATCATAGTGAGAACTATTCCATAGCGGCATCCGAAAGCATGGTTTTTTCTTTTTCGGGAACGGAGCAACATCAGTGGATTTATTCACTTCCTTCACTACCTGATGCGGCAATCGAACAGATAACTGCAGCACACGCCGCTGATGGCCGGAAGACATATTTCGGTGCAGAACGAAGCATCACTTTCCTTCCGGTAATAACATGAGTGCAACTTCCCGAAGGAGATATAATATGATAGCCGTACTTTTTGAAGCAGACATCCAGGCTCAGTCACAGGAAAGATATCTTGAACTTGCCTCTGCACTGAAACCGATGCTGGCGGAAATCCCTGGATTTATTGCGATTGAACGGTTCCGCAGTCTGAATGACCCTGAGAAAATACTGTCCCTTTCCTGGTGGGAGGATGAGGGCGCTGTGCTGAGGTGGAAAAGTCATGCACTGCATCTGCAAGCTCAGGAAGAAGGTAAGCGGTCTGTATTCTCCTCATACAGGATACGTGTTGCCAGTGTCTGTCGTGATTATTCTTCGGAGAGGAGGTCACTTCCGCATGTATAACCTTCATATCATCTTACGCAATACTCCGGGAGAACTGGCGACGATGGGCCGGTTACTGGGGCAGAACCAGATTGGGCTTGAAGGGGGCGGAGTATTTACGGTGGGCGAAGAAGGGCATGCGCATTTTCTGGTTGAAAAGGGGGAAAGTGCGCGCGAAGTGCTGACAGAGGCAGGGTTTGATGTCAGAAGCGTATGCCGGCCACTGATCAGAAAATTATCACAGGAAACGCCGGGAGAACTGGGTGAAATTGCCAATACACTGGCGCAGTGTGGTGTGAACATTCTGGTACAATACAGTGACCACCATAACAGGCTGATACTGCTGACCGATAATGACAAGCGGGCCGCTGAAGCGACAAGACGATGGGAAACCGGTATTTAAATGGCTCACGGGAAACATGGACTAAAAATTGAGGCGGATGACTCGCTGGAGCAAGCCATGTCAGTCTTTGCCGCGGCTATCGCCGATCCCTCCAGAGCCAGTATTTTATGTGCACTGATGGATGGCAGAGCCTGGACGGCAACAGAGCTAAGCATGGTTGCCGATGTCGCTCCCTCGACTGCCAGCGGCCATCTGACCCGTCTGTTGAATAATGGACTGGTTGTCTGCCTGATGCAGGGGCGTCATCGTTATTACAGTCTCGCCGGGACGCACATTGCCGGGTTGCTGGAAAATCTGATGGGCGTTTCTGTGCAAATCCGCCATACAGCCGTGACCCGGACACCCGTACCGTTGCGATATGCCCGTACCTGTTACGATCATCTTGCAGGCGAACTTGCCGTAAACATCTATGATGCACTGCTGCGGGAGAAATGGATAGTTGCTGACGGTAGCTCACTGACTGCAGCAGGAAAGGCGCACTTTACTGAAATGGGCGTGGTAATGGATCCCCGCTCCCGGCGCAAGCCCTGCTGCGCATGTCTTGACTGGAGTGAAAGACGCTTTCATCTGGGGGGCAGCGCCGGTTCAGGTTTATTGTCGCTGTTCGAAACGAAAGGGTGGATCCACCGTACCGTCGGCTATCGTGAAGTCCGGGTTACCGAAAGTGGCAGCAGCGCATTACCCCGCTGGTTTAATCTGAACTCTTAATTATCAAACCGGGTGTTCTGCTCCGGTAATATCAGATGCGGTGTCTCTGTCAGACATAGAGACACTGAAGCCAAATAATTTATCTTAACCCGGGGAAGCGCTGGTTTGATCCCTTCAATGCTCCCTCCCGAAACAAACGCTACAACTCTCCTGGCGACAGTGTGTCCGGATGTAACCACTCTGCACCTCACGGCAGAGGGAATATGCGGTTTATATTTTTCTGTTGCTGCAGCCATTTTTGTGTGTTCCGGGAGGTTTGTGTCAGGCCGTCGGAACTTTCTTTCCGGAAAGATCATCTTTAAAGAAAATCAGGAAGAACACGACAACGATGCCAGCGATCATCGCTGAGAATAGCCAGAAGTTTTCCCATTGCGGTAATGCTTCCGGCCCTTGCTCTGTCACCGTACTGTTGAATATCTGCCCACAGAGGGTAGAGGCGAACAACAAGCCTATACCGTTGGAGACGATGAAACGCAGGCTCTGCGCCTGAGCTTTAATTTCGGGCTGCGCTTTACGATCCACATAGATATCGCCGACGGTGAAAAAGAAGTCCCAGCAAAAACCTTGCAGCATCAGGCCAATCAGGACGAACATCATATTGGCGTCCAACGCGGCCTGAGAAAATAACAACGAGCGGATTATCCAGCAGACGGCGCCCAACAGCAGCGTCACTTTGAAACCGGCTTTCAGCAGGACGAATGACAGCAGGAACATAAAGATAACTTCGCAGGCGACTCCTGCCTGCATCATTGATGCCGCGTTATCAACACCGAGCGCTTTCAGGAAGACCGGGATATAAGCGGAATAAGCAGTTTTAGGGATCATCAACACAAAGATAGTCAGCATCAGAATCGAGAAATTGCGATCTCTGAACAGTGATAATGCATCCAGGCATAATAAATCACGCAGGACGAAGGTTCGTCCTTTCGCCTTTGGCGGGGTATCCGGTAGGGTAAAACAGTATAATCCCAGAGCCACGGCGGAGGCGGAAGCGATATACCATGTTGTGGTATCGCCCGAGTAGCCCATCTGGCCGATGATAAAACCAATCACCATAAAACCGAATGTACCGAAGACACGAATAACCGGAAAATACTTCACGCCATTAATATGGCTGAAACTAATGCTGTTGGCCAGGGCCGTCGTAGGGTAAAACAGTAAGCCAACAAAGAAGATCATCATCAGCGTCATGGGGGTGTTATGCGCTTCAATAAACTGTGGCACACAGAGGATCACTCCTGCGTTAATCAGGTGCAGGGTCGCCATTACCTTTTGCGAGGCGAAGAAGCGATCGGCAACCATACCGATAAACAGCGGGGAAAGAATAGTAGCGAGACCCAGTAAAGCATAAGCAGTACCGATAATCGTCGCCATACCATAGCTACTAAGCACCAGCCCCATCGTCATATTCCACGCGCCCTGCATAAAGTACTGCACAAACATCATCACCAGAAGACGAGGTGTTTTATTCAAATCCATTTGATTAACCCTGCTAAATATTAATGGTCAGGCCGTCATAGGCCACGGTAATATTTTTATCGGCGCAAGCCGCTACAAGCTCTTCATGCAGCAGTTTTCCGGAGTGAGAGATATGTGATACCAAAATCTTGCTGCCGGCATGCAAACAGGCTATCGCACGCAGTTTTTCCCTGGCAGCAAAGACAGTCTCCAGGCTCATATGGTTATCGGTTCGGCTTTCGCCGTTATATCCGTATGTACATTCCAGTACCGCCAGATCGATTTTTTTCCCTGCCAGCCATTGCCAGGTGAGTTCAGGAAACCACCCTGAATCATGACCATAGAAGATCGCTTTCCCTTCTTTTTCAATGAACCAGGTATAGCAAAGCTCCCATTTTGCATGGTTTGCCAGTAGCGGAGTGATCCGGTAGCCACAGGTCTCTACAGTGACAAAAGGGACGAGACAGTGAAACCCGAATCGCTCATGGCTATAACCGGGTAATACTTCAGCCGCGCCGTTAATGGCACGATCGTTACCAAAGATATGCAACGGATGATCTATCTCAAACCCGTATCCTTCCATGCGGCTGAAGAGTTCTCCAACATTGAAGTGGTCGGGATGTGTATGGGTGAAGAGCAGAGTGGATATTGTCGTTGCATCTAAGTTGTCCCTCAGCAGTTGTTGGCTGAATTCGGGCGCGATATCGATCAGCAGTTCGTCGTCAATGATGACGGATGAATGTGTACGTAAATCTTTACCTTTAAGGATGCGGGCTTGCTGGCAGTGTGCACAGCGGCAGAACGGATTGGGGATCCCTTCAGAGGCTGCCGTTCCCAGAAAATGAATTTTCATTGCTTACTCTCCTATCTCCCTGAACGTTATCGGTATTCTTTGCTGCTCCCTGATGCAATAAAAATAAATCGGAACATATCAATTATGCTCTGTACCACGGTTGAAACAATGGTCTTGTACTCTGAAGGTGATCCTCTTCAAGGAATAAATATTTGTCATGATAAAAATCTTTAGCGATATCCGTGGGCTGATTTTTTACAGTCATCGTTTTTGTAACTCTCAACGAATAGCCAGGAAGAACACAGTAAGATCAGAGGTGAACGGTTTAGGGATATTGATTTTTTCAGTCTATCCTTATTTTCCAGCCACCAATTTATTTTACCTTTATCTGTAAATGGAAAATTTTTACTAAAATATAGCTATGACTACCATTATTATGAACTGTAATCATTTCCACAAGGCGCAGGGAAAGCCAAAGCCAAAAACAAGAAAATATACAGGTAGTCAAGGTGAGTAAAGTAGGACGTTTGATTTTTCAATCAATTTTGTTCTTCAGTGCTTCATCGGGTAGTTTCGATATTGATCATAAATGATTTTAAATCAGACTGATTGTATCTCATGAGTACAAACCAGCTACGAAAAAAAGAACAGATTGAGTCTGAATTTCTGAATATCGTCGACATTAAGTCTCAAGTGGCCCTCGACTTTGTAGTGCAACACTGTGCAGAAATAGTTATTGCCAACCTATAATGGTTTAATGGTTTTTTATTTCCCGGATGCTGTAAGGAGTAATAATCATCCTTCTAATTTAATCCTGTTATCTATCGAAGTTTTGTGGTCTGGTTTCCTGCAGAACATTTCTTACTATTTTTTCTTCTGTTTCCTATTGTTTTATGACTGGTGCAAACCGTAGAGAGTGGGTGATATTATTCTGTCTCTTTATTGGAGGGGTGGTTCTAATCATAATTGGTTCTCATTCTCTTACCGTTTTCATTTACCCGATATATTCCTCCGTCTACCCAAAAAGATAGTCCTGTATTTTTCCCATTCATCACAAACATCAGGGAATTTTTATTAATACAATTTAGTGGTGGTTTCATATCATTAAAACAGAGCCTGTCATAACCATCAGTTTCTACGTATCCATCGCCAAAATCCCAAAAGCTGATCGTATAATTACCTTCTGAGTCTGGATCAGGAATGTCGTATTTTTCTTTAAGCATACCCTTGTTTTTCAGCCACCAGTCTATTTTTCCTTTATCGGTATAAGGGAAGTTATTAACCAAAACATCACTATAATGACTTTCCTGATGAACGGCAACAATCTCTACCGGATGCTTTGATAGCAAAATCCGGTAACTGATTAGTGCGCAGCCAGAAAATAATAATAATCCAAATAGTTCTTTTTTATGTTTCATTGCGCCCACCTGTGATCCGGATAGTGGCTTCCATATTGGTCATGAAAGGCTTAAATCCAAACCGATTACATCTCTGGAGAACAAACCAGATACGGAAAAAATTGAACTGGCTAAATTTTTTGTTAAGGATATCATGATGATCCAGACCAAAATGGTCCTGTACCTTATAATGCACCACTGCCTGGTAACGATCATTGTAAATATTTAGAGATATTAAAGTGATATGCGTTGCCCAGGTATCATGAACGGTTATTCCCATGCCATTAAAGTTATCCTGGAAACGGTCAAATTTTGGGAGTTTCCCTTTCATGATCGCTGTTTTCAGCTCATATTTTTTATCTGCCGGGAAGTAGTTATTTTCCCATTCAATGCGGTTTTTAAATACATCTTTTAACCAAAGGCGGGAACGGTTTCTCGTCTTGTCACTAAGAATATGCTCCTTTAATGCTCTGTCCAGCGACGGATCACGGAAGGGTGTTCCGTTACCGTTCTGCATATGGGTGATCATTTTTTCGATCAGATGCTTGTAGGGGCCATACACTGAAAACAGGCGTGATAAATCACGGAATTCATCAAACAAAATATTGGCACATTGCTGGCTGCTGATCTTTTCCCCCTGGCCACGCAGGTTACAGCAGAACATGGACCGGGGACGATCCATTGAGGAACGCCGCTTAAGCGTCCACGGATCAACCCGGTCAGAAATGTAATCCAGCCGATACAGGGATTTCAACTGTTCTTCGGTAAGATCACCGCAGCGCATATCTTTGGCGCTATAGTCGTCCATCCGGTTTTGAGTTCTGAACAGGGTAAAGGGGAACTGTAGTGCAGTCATTGATACACACTCCTTGTGTCAGTATCCGTTATGCTCACTTTATGTACAGAATACGCGACGTAATAGCAAAAAGGGAACCTGATACAGGGAGTCTTAGTAATATTTGTGGGTTCTCGCACAAAATTATAGGGGGGTTACTTTCCTGACATCGTGCCTTGGGGAGGGATATCTCTGAAAGTGAATGGTTCTTTTTGCAGGGATACTTACAGATGCTTACAGCACAACATGCGGGTACGCCCGGGAGGGGAGCAGACAACATCGAAGAGTTTGTAGGGGAATGGCATCGTTAAAAGGAGTTGGGGCAGGCGGTAAGGGGTTGCCGCTTTTCTCTCCGTCGAGATAGCCTCCTGAGCATTTCGCTACTTCCACACGGCTGGTGCAAGCCGGATAGGGTGGATGATTTTATTGCTGTCACTACGCGAGGGCTGCAAAACTACCTTGACACGCACCGACTAATCGGAGGCGACTTTTATAATGTCACCATTCTGGCCTAAGCGATAATTATCACCATCATATACAGTAAAAACAGTACCTCTATTTTTACTATTAGTCACAGTGAATACAGCATCTTTTTCAATACAGTTTTTTTTGGTTTTCATATCATTGAAACAAAATCTGTCATATTTCCCCTCCTCTTTATAACCATCCCCAAACAACCAGACTGTAACCGAAAAAGAGCCATCCTTCGCTGGGTTAGGAACGTTATACTTTTCTTTAAAAGTAGCTTTGTTTTCCATCCACCAATTTATTTTACCCTTATCTGTAATTGGAGGATTTTGAATCAAAATAGCACTAAAATTATTCCCTCTATGATGAACGGCAATAATCTCTACAGGACGCAGAGACAGCCAAATCCAGTATCCCGGAAGCACACAGCCAGCCAGAAAGAACAGCGCAATGGCTTTCTTTTTTTTCATTCTCATTTGCGGGTTCCGATGATTTCTATGGTGGCTTCCATATTGGTCATAAATGGCCTGAAACCAAACTGATTATAACGCTGGAGTACAAACCAGATACGGAAAAATCTGAATTGGTTAAACTTAAACTTTGAAATATCATCAACATCAAGGCCAAAGTGATCCTGGACTTTGTAATGCACCACAGCCCGGTAACGATCATTATCAATCTGGAGTGATTTAATCGTAATATGCGTTGCCCAGGTATCATGGACGGTGATCCCCATGCCGTTGAAATTATCCTGGAAACGGTCAAACTTAGGGAGTTTACCTTCAAGAATTGTTTCTTTTAGCCAGTGCGTTTCTTTTAATGGATAACATTTTTCTTCCCAGTCAATTTTGTCATTTAAAGTCTCCCCCAGTCTCCAGCGAGTACTATTTTTTGTATTCTCCCTGAGAATATGTTCTCTCAACGCCCTGTCCAACGCTATATCACGAAGGGGGGGGCCGGTGCCGTTCTGCATCTGGGTGATCATTTTTTCGATCAGATGCTTGTAGGGGCCATACACTGAAAACAGGCGTGATAAATCACGGAATTCATCAAACAAAATATTGGCACATTGCTGGCTGCTGATCTTTTCCCCCTGGCCACGCAGGTTACAGCAGAACATGGACCGGGGACGATCCATTGAGGAACGCCGCTTAAGCGTCCACGGATCAACCCGGTCAGAAATGTAATCCAGCCGATACAGGGATTTCAACTGTTCTTCGGTAAGATCACCGCAGCGCATATCTTTGGCGCTATAGTCGTCTATCCGGTTTTGAGTTCTGAACAGGGTAAAGGGGAACTGTAGTGCAGTCATTGATACACACTCCTTGTGTCAGTATCCGTTATGCTTACTTTATGTACAGAATACGCGAGGTAATAGCAAAAAGGGAACCTGATACAGGGAGTCTTAGTAATATTTGTGGGTTCTCGCACAAAATTATAGGGGTGTTACTTTCCTGACATCGTGCCTTGGGGGAGGGATATCTCTGAAAGTGAATGGTTCTTTTTGCAGGAAGACTGACAGGAGGGCGGATGATTTTATTGCGGTCTCCATGCGAGGAAGAGCGGTTTTATTCGTCTTTAAGTTTTATTATTTTCCCATCTGTTCTTAGATGATATTCGCCATCATTTACTGTAAATATAGTGCCTCTGTTCTTGCTGAAACTGATTGAAAATACCCTATCC
The DNA here is from genome assembly GCF_000611875.2 of Tatumella sp. UCD-D_suzukii. Classification (NCBI taxonomy): domain Bacteria; kingdom Pseudomonadati; phylum Pseudomonadota; class Gammaproteobacteria; order Enterobacterales; family Erwiniaceae; genus Tatumella; species Tatumella sp. UCD-D_suzukii. The sequence continues at coordinate 215,472 of NZ_JFJX01000064.1, read as the reverse complement.
TTTTCAATACAGTTTATAGGTGTTTTCATATCGTCAAAGCAAAGTCTGTCATATTTCCCTGACTCTTTATAACCCTCTCCAAATAACCAGAAAGTCAGATAGAAATGACCATTCCTATCAGGTTTTGGAATATCATATTGATCGTTTAACATATCCTTGTTTTTTAACCACCAGTTAATTTTTGCTTTATCAGTCGGCGGAAAACTAGTGACCAGAACATCACTGAAACCACTACTTCTGTGATGAATGGCTATGATCTCCACGGGACGTAGAGACAACCAAAGTCCGTAGCTAAGTAGCACGCAGACAGCCAGAAAGAGCGGAACAATAGTTTTCTTGTTTTTCACTCTCATTTGCGAATTCCTGAAATTTCGACGGTAGCTTCCATATTGGTCATGAACGGCTTAAAGCTAAACTGATTGTACCGCTGGAGAACAAACCAGATACGGAAGAAATGGAACTGGCTAAATTTTGTTTTCGTTATATCGTCCCTGTCGAGACCAAAGTGATCCTGTACCTTATAATGCACCACTGCCCGATAACGATTATTGCCGATATGCAATGATTTTATAGTGATCTGCGTTGCCCAGGTATCATGAATAGTAATCCCCATGCCATTAAAATTATCCTGGAATCTGTCGTATTTAGGTAACTTACCACCCGATATGGCTTCATACAGCTTTACCTTTTCAATAAATGGATAAATGTTACTGTCCCATTCTATATTGTCTTCAAGTGCTTTCTGCAATAACACACGTGTACTATTTTCCTGCGAGTTATCCCTGATAATATGCTCCTTTAAAGCCCTGTCCAGAGATACATCACTGAAGGGGGTTCCGTTGCCGTTCTGCATGTGAGTGATCATCTTTTCGATCAGGTGACTGTAAGGCCCGTAAAGGGAAAACTTGCGGGATAACGAGCGGAATTCATCAAACAACATTGCGGCACACTGCTGGCGGGTAACCTTTTCACCCTGGCCGCGCAGCTTACAGCAGAACATGGAGCGGGGACGATCCATCGAGGAACGCCGCGTAAGCGTCCAGGGATCAACCCGATCAGAAATGTAATCCAGCCGATATAGGGACTTTAACTGTTCTTCGGTCAAGTCGCCACAGCGCATATCCTGAGCGCTATAGTCGTCCATCCGGTTTTGAGTTTTGAACAAGGTGCAGGGGAACTGTAGTGCAGCCATTGATACACACTCCTTGTGTCAGTATCCGTTATGCTCACTTTACGTACAGAATACGCGACTCACTAGCAAAAAGGGAACCTGATACAGAGGGGCCGGGCAATATTTGCGGGCTTTCGCACAAAATTACAGGGGTGTTGTTTTCCTGACGTCGGGCCTGGGGGATGGATATCTTTGAAAGTGAATAGTTCTTTTTGCAGGGATACTTACATTCCCGAACGACAGACACAAAAAAGCCCGCAGGGCTTACGCCTTGCGGGCTCTTAGGACTTCATCGGATGACTCTGGTATCACCGATGGAGAATTTGGGCTGGCGGAATCTGAATAAATACTTCAATTTATTGTTTTAATAGGTTTTTATTTAATTCAGTTTTCTTCCGTGTACCTAAACGTGTACCAATTATTTTTCTTATCAGGAAATGTACTCCCGGAAACCTCATTTCTCTGACGAGATCTGACGTACCGTCATCAGGAATTCATGAGCAGTGGTTTCCCAAAGTTCAGGCGAAAAATCAAACCCGTATCGTTTCCTGAACTCCTCTTCGACACCGTCACCATAGGCGGAGATAAAATCATCAACTTCTTCGACGAGATCTTTGAGCATCCAGTCTGGCGCTGACTTTTTGAACAGCTGTACAATGCCTTCAATCGCATCCTCGCCATCATTGATGATGTCGGCATCCTGGTTGAAATAACCGAAAATCAGTTGGTCAAGAAAGTGGAAGTTTTGCATTTTGTACCTATAGAGCCGGGAACGCTGTGAGAATGTAATAGGGTTTGCCGTTATATCGCTGAAACTCAATAACAATTCTCACATTTGTCATGACTATCCGCTGGTTACTCCCGCGCTGGAAACCGTAGCCAATCGCTTTGCCAAATGCATAGCGAATAGTCAGCCTGGCTCCCTGCCTGCCTCCGCCAGGAACGGATTTTATAACGCCCCCGGTTAGCAAAGAGCGCTCTTGATATGGCTTCTTCTGCAATACGCACGTTGGTAAAGGTGGTGGAATACTGCAAACGTTTATTCGCTTCAAAGCGGGCTAATAGTTCTGCATCGCTTTTGCCAACATGTGTGGAAAGCGTATGCCCGCCGGGTTTAAAACCCGTCATTGACTCATGCTCACTGAGTTTGATGCGGCCAGCCCTTACTGCTGCTACCCGGCTTGCGCCGATGCCAAGTGCAAATCCTAATGGAACAGCAATATCGACAGTCAGGCCGATTTTCATCGCCGTATCGTCATCTGCTCCAAAGGATTTGGCAATTGCTGTTGCTGCCTCGTAAGTTGCCGTACGCGTGTCTCTGCCCACAATGAGCTGATTAGCAGCAGCATGAATGCTGTCGAGACTATGCGCACCGACTACAACACATCCTGCTTTTGTTAATCCGGTAGGTTCAGGTGCGATACACAGAGCGGTGGCACCTGCCAGCTCAAGTGAACCCATGATAAGCCCCAGTCCTCCGAGAAGGCGGTTACTCATCGTTTCCGCCTCTGTGACTGTCTTATCAGAGAGCGCGGCAGCAAGCTGAACAGGGGACATCGCTATCTTTATGCCATCATCCATAATGAAACCTCATGTGTTTAAAAGACGAACAGGTCGATTCTAACCTCTTTTCTGACATGACCAATCATTTCAGAGCCAGAAATGATTTTAGTAAAAAGTGTTCATACTGTTCACTTTCACTTTTAATTATTTTAAATCATATGGTTAAGTGGTGAGGTGTTAAGGTCTGCATGTACACAGGTGTACTGTAAGTATGCCTGTTTTAGTTCCAGACACTTTTTGAGGTTTCCACTTTTTTGATTCCCTCCCAATATCCGTACCAGGCTAAATCAGAGATCTGGGCCTTTTTGATTCCCTCCCAATATCCGTACCAGGCTAAATCAGAGATCTGGGCCTTTTTGACCCCTCCCCAATTTCCGTACCAGGCTAAATCAGAGATCTGGGCCTTTTTGACCCCTCCCCAATATCCGTACCAGGCTAAATCAGAGATCTGGGCCTTTTTGACCCCTCCCCAATTTCCGTACCAGGCTAAATCAGAGATCTGGGCCTTTTTGATGACTTCGTGCAAATTCTGCCGGAGTCAGGTTATTTAACGAAGAATGCGGACGAAAATGGTTATATTCCGTCAGCCACCGATCTGTGATCTCCCGTACTTCATTCAGTGTTCTGAACAGATAAAAATCCAGTATTTCAGTCCTGTATGTCCGGTTAAATCGTTCAATAAAAGCATTCTGAGTGGGTTTCCCGGGCTGAATGAACTCCAACTGTACATCATGTTCTTCAGCCCACTGAGCCAGTGTCAGTGAGATAAATTCCGGCCAGTTATCCATCCTCAGTTTCAGCGGATAACCACGCGTAGTTACGATTCTGTCCAGTACACGAACAACGCGTTGTGCCGGAATATTCAGGTCAATTTCTATGGCCAGTGCCTCACGGTTAAAATCATCCACCACATTGAATGTCCGGAAACGTCTGCCACTGACCAGAGCATCGTGCATAAAATCAACCGGCCAGCTTTGGTTTATTGCCTCGGTGTCATCAGCCGCGCATCAGCCGCGCCGAATTACGCACCGGCAAACGTTGCTTTCCTTTACGTCTGAAATTCAGTTTTAGCAGGCAGTAAATCCGGTGAACCCGCTTATGATTCCATACATGACCCTGCCGACGAATGATCTGAAAAAGTTTCTTAAAACCGTATCGCGGATAACGCTCGGCCAGTTCTGTGAGGACTTCGATGACTGCATCATTACGCCGTGTATCCGGTTTGTAGAAAAATACCGTCCTGCTCAGTGATAATGTCCTGCATGCCTGACGTGTGCTCATTGTAAACTGCGAAATCAGATAATGGGCGAACTCACGCTTTATCACTGGTTTTAAAGCTTTTTTTCGATAACGTCTTTAAGGACACGGCATTCCAGACTCAGATCAGTGAACATCTGTTTGAGACGTCGGTTCTCTTCTTCCAGGTCCCTGATTTTTCGGATATCAGAAGCTTCCATTCTGCCATATTTCGCTTTCCGGTTATAATAGCTGGCTTCAGAAATTGCAGCCTCGCGGCAGACATCTTTCACCGTTCGACCTGCTTCAACAGACTTCAGAACGGCGATAATCTGGTGTTCAGTAAATCGGGCTTTACGCTTAGTGATCTCCTTCAGGAAACATATTCAGTATGTCCGAAGATCTCTAAAAGTGAATGGTTCTTTATTGCAGGGATGCTTACATTCCCGAACGACAGGCACAAAAAAGCCCGCAGGGCTTATGCTATGCGGGCTGTCAGGACTTCATCGGATGATTCTGGTATCACCGATGGAGAATTTGGTGGAGCTGGCGGGAGTTGAACCCGCGTCCGAAATTACTACACCGTCGGCACTACATGCTTAGTCCAATCTTTACATTCGCTTGTCAGCTGCGGATGGACACGCCACTAACAAACTAGCCTGATTAGGTTTAATGCTTCAACCCCAGGCAGGGTATCCACACGATCTCTTTTGGGTTTGACCTCTCTTGATCCCCGTCCTAAGAGCGGAGGCTAGGGAGAGAGGGCTCTGAGCAGGTTATTAAGCTGCTAGTGCGTAGTTTTCGTCGTTTGCGACTATTTTTTTGCGGCTTTTTACGAGGCCAACCGCCCCTCGGCATGCTCCTTGGGCTTCGCAAATCCCGTCGAATCCAGAATCAGCCCCAAGTACTGTCAGTTACTATATCAGGAAAAGCATCAGCTACACCAGTAGTTTAGCGATTTCCTTTTTTCATAATACGTGCTTTGTCGATTTTCCACTCACGTTCACGGATGTCATCGCGCTTGTCATGCTCTTTCTTACCCTTGGCGACACCAATCTTAAGTTTGCACCAGGCATTTTTCCAGTACAGTGACAAGGCAACGATCGTATAACCTTCACGATTAACCCGTCCGAAAATGGAGTCCAGCTCACGCTGCTTCAGCAATAATTTACGGTTACGGGTAGGGTCACACACCACATGCGTCGAAGCACCCAGCAGGGGCTGGAAGGTTGCACCAAACAGAAATGCTTCACCATCACGCAACAGAATATAACTTTCGCTGATGTTCGCTTTACCTGCGCGCAGTGATTTTACTTCCCATCCCTGCAACGACAACCCGGCCTCGAATTCCTCTTCGATGAAATATTCATGACGGGCGCGTTTGTTGAGGGCAATGGTTGCAGAACCGGGTTTGTTAGCTTTTTTCTTAGTCATAATATCGCTTATTTTACACCACTTATGCGCAGAAACCATCCCCTGTCACGGGGGAGTAAGTGACATATTCTAGCATGTCAGTAGCATGAAGACATTTTTGTTTAACTAATGAAACTGGTATGATCGAGGGGTTTTCTACTTAGCAGGAAGTGTTATGGCCCAGATTAGTCGTTCAGCGCTGGTCCCGTTCAGTGCTGAAAAAATGTACCAGCTTGTGAATGATGTCGATGCTTATCCGCAATTTTTACCAGGCTGCACCGGTAGCCGGATCCTCGATAGTTCTGAAAATCAGATGACGGCCTCTGTCGATGTGTCTAAAGCGGGGATCAGTAAGACATTTACCACTCTCAATACGCTGACCAGTAACCAGCGGATCCATATGCAACTGGTGGAAGGACCGTTCCGTAAGTTAAGCGGCGGCTGGCAGTTTTTTGCGCTGGGAGATGACGCCTGTAAGGTAGAGCTGAGTCTGGATTTTGAATTCACCAATATGCTGGTAGAAATGGCTTTTGGCCGGGTTTTCAAAGAACTTGCTAACAGTATGGTACAGGCCTTCACGACACGGGCGAAAGAGGTTTACAGTGGCTGATATTCAGGTTGAGGTGGTTTATGCACTGCCTGAAAAACAGTATCTGCGGACCGTCACCGTGACGGAAGGGAGTACAATTGAGCAGGCGATTATCGCCTCGGGATTACCGGAGCTGCGGAAAGATATTAATCTTGCCGAAAATAAGGTTGGTATATTCAGCCGCGCGGCCAAACTGCAGGATGTCGTACAGGCAGGTGACCGGGTGGAAATATACCGTCCTCTGCTGGCAGACCCGAAAGAACTCCGCCGTCAGAGAGCAGAACGCTCAGCAAAAAATAATCAGAAATGATTCGGCGTATGCCAGTGACAGAATAAAAAAAAGCGCAGTGAAAACTGCGCTTTTTTTATCTGTCACCGGCGGTGCAGCAGAGCGGCCAGATTATGGGGTCAGTGCCGGTTTATTATCGATATTGGTCAGAATGCCATTGCTGTCAAACGTCAGCGTCAGCGTCTGCTGAGTGACTTTCTCATGGCCCGGCTCCTGGCGGAACACGTAATACCACACATTACTGCCGAAAGGATCTTTCATCATCGGGGTTCCGAGGGTATATGCCACCTGTTGCTGATCCATTCCGGTATGCAGCTTACTGATGTCGCTTGCGACCAGGTAGTTACCCTGGTTGATATCCGGACGATAGACAACTCGTTCAAGTGTTGAGCAGCCAGCGGTTGTCATCAACATTACTACTGCAGCAGCAGCCAGTATTTTACTGCGCATGTATAGATTCCTTTTTCGGACACATATGCCTGTGCAAGGCGGTTCTTTGCCATCAACGATGAATGCTGCCTGTAACAGGTTTACTTCGTCCGGCGATATAAGATACCGATAATAATAGACCTTTCGCCAGATGGAAACCTTTGCAGGGCATGCATATGACTTCCGGTTAGAAAAAAAGTGCCATATCAGGCGGCTAAAAGTTCTTTTGCATTGGCCAGCGTGTTACGGGTGACTTCACTTCCGCCCAGTAACCGGGCCAGTTCATGCAGGCGGGCAGACTTATCCAGCAGTCGCATCTGGGTTTCTGTCATCGAGCCATCAGTAATTTTACTGATGAAGAAATGACTGTGACCACAGCCCGCCACTTGCGGAAGGTGGGTAACACACATCACCTGGGTGGATTCACCTAACTGACGCAGCATTTTACCGACAATTGCTGCTGTCGGGCCACTGATACCCACATCGACTTCATCAAAAATCATGGCCGGCGTTTCCATTTTCTGTGCGGTAATCACCTGGATTGCCAGGGCTATACGTGACAGTTCCCCCCCGGAGGCGACGCGGGCCAGAGCCTGTAGTGGCTGCCCGGGGTTGGTGCTGACACGGAATTCAATCTGGTCAGCGCCCTGAGGGGTTAAACGGTCTTCATGGAAGATGACATCAATAGCAAATTGTCCGTGCTGCATCGAAAGCTCATGGATAGAGGCAGTGATCTTTTCTGATAGCTCAGCCGCAAAATGACAACGTTGCTGGTGTAATTCACGCGCCGTTTCCAGTGCGGCCTGGTGGAACTCCCCGACCTGCCGGCTCAGTTCTTCCAGTTCATCATCGTGGTGTTCCAGTTGCTGGTATTCTTCCAGCAATTGCTGGTGTAAATCCGGCAGGCTCTCCGGTGCAACATGGTGTTTACGGGCCAGTGAAATCTGGCGTGAAATACGTTGTTCCAGATCCTGTAACCGATTGGGATCGAGATCGATACGTTCACAGTAGTGGCGGAGTTCATCTGCGGCTTCACTGACCAGAATCGAGGCATCGTCCAGCATACTGAGTACCGGTGTCAGGCTGTCATCCATCGAAATTAACTCACTCACGGTCTGTCGGGCACTGTAGAGCAGGGATTGTAATGTCGTATCGTCACCGTCAGAGAGCATTTGGGATGCCTGCTGGCTCACGGTCAGGCGCTGACCGCTGCTGGCCAGTTGCTTGTACTCACTATCTGCACCTTCATACTCGCCCTGCTGAGGAGAGAAACTATTGAGCTCTTTTAGCTGGTACTGTAATAGCTCACGACGGGCTTCCCGTTCCTGAGTTTGCTGCTGCAGTACCGCGAGCGTCCGGCAGGCATGATGCCATTGCTGATAATGGTGCTGCATTTTCTCAGATAACCGGGTCGGATCAGCATAGGCATCCAGCAAATGACGCTGATGTTCGGGTTTCAGCAGCAACTGGTGCGCGTGCTGACCGTGGATCTGGATCAGCAACTGTCCCAGTTCACGTAGCTGGGAAAGGGGCACCGAGGTACCGTTGATAAACCCCCGCGAGCGGCCGTCGGCATTGATCACCCGGCGGAGCAGGCATTCTTCGTTATCATCAAGATGATTATCAGCCAGCCACTGCCTGGCTGACGGTGAGGCGGTTAAGCGAAAGCGGGCACAGATATCCGCTCTGGCGGCGCCGGGCCTCACCATACTGGCGTCAGCCCGGGCACCAAGACACAAACTGAGCGCATCTATCGCAATGGATTTCCCGGCACCGGTTTCGCCGGTAATGGCGGTCATCCCCTGTTGAAAGTCGATATCGAGTTCACGAACGATTGCAAAATTGCTGATGGTCAGTTGTGCCAGCATAGTATCACCTGTATAGAAAAACATGACTGTTTTTTTATACAGTATAAACAGGAATTTTATACAGTAAAGAGCCCGGCACAATTTTCAGAATAATTTTTTCGACCAGCCGAGTTTTGTACTTAACGTATTAAAGTAATTGTAATTTTTCGGGTGGATCAGGTCCAGGTGCTGCGGACTGCGTTTGATCAGCACTTCTTCCCCCTCCCGGATGGGGAGCGCTATCTGGCTGTCACAACTGATTTCCAGATCGCTGCGCAATGATGAGAATCGCAGGTGAATGACACTGGTACTGTTGATCACTAACGGGCGTGCCGACAGGGTATGCGGGAACATCGGCACTACGCTTATCGCTTCCAGTCCTGGTGTCAGGATAGGCCCTCCGGCAGAGAGAGAATAGGCGGTTGATCCGGTCGGTGTTGAGATAATAAGCCCGTCTGAACGCTGCGAAAAGGCGAAGTTGTTATCGATATAAACTTCAAACTCAATCATATGAGCAACTTTTCCGGGATGGAGCACCACTTCGTTAATGGCAGTGGCCACCCTGGGCGTCTGTTGCGGCCTGGAGACCTGAGCTTCGAGTAAAAAGCGTTGTTCAGTAAAAAAATGTCCCTCAAGGACTTCCGCAAGCTGCTGGCGTGCATTTTCCGGGTCGAGATCGGTCAGAAACCCCAGGTTCCCGCGGTTAACACCAATGACTTTAATATCATAGCGGGAAAGCACGCGGGCTGCGCCAAGCATGTTCCCGTCCCCCCCGATAACAACGGCAAGGTCGGCCTGCTGACCAATTTCTGCCAGTGTGCCTGTCATCACCTCGTGCAGATTCAGGTCATCGGCAATCTGTTGCTCTACAATGACCTGATATCCTGAGGCCGTCAGCCAGTGGCATAACATTTCATGGGTCGCTAATGCGTTGGGATGGCGCGGATGCCCCACAATACCAATGCAGTTAAAAAATTTTTTCATTTGCAGGCTATTCCTCTCACCAAAACAGCAGTCAATATGACACAGTCCCTTGAATCCGAAATTTTGATCCCCATAATAAGCCTATCGGCGATATGACTATGGAAAACGCGGAGATTTTCATGAGCAGTAAAGAACAGAATACCCCTAACGAGCAATTTTCAGAAGAGCAGGCAGCAGAACAACAGGCTGCGGCTGAAAATACAGAAACCTCCGGGACGGCAGATACCCGTGATGAGCGTATCGCTCAACTCGAAGCAGAAGTTGCACAATTGAGTGGCGGTGTCCGCGAAGCACAATTACGTGCCCAGGCTGAGATTGAGAATGTCCGTCGCCGTTGTGAGCTGGATGTGGAAAAGGCGCATAAATTTGCACTGGAAAAATTCTCTAATGAATTATTACCGGTGATCGATAACCTGGAACGTGCACTGCAGGTGGCGGATAAAAATAATCCGGAACTGGCATCAATGATTGAAGGGATCGAACTGACCCTGAAATCCCTGCTGGGTGCAGTACGTAAATTCGGCGTTGAAGTGGTGGGTGAAACCCATGTGCCTTTCAACCCTGAGCTGCATCAGGCTATGTCTATGATGGAATCTGATGACGTCGCGGCTAACCATGTCCTGATGGTGATGCAGAACGGTTACACCCTGAATGGTCGTCTGTTGCGTCCTGCGATGGTTGCGGTATCTAAGGGTAAAGCCTGATCACCGGCTAACCCGTCCGCCGGCAGCAGAGAGAGTCAGTCTGCTGCCGGGGGTAGCTTTATCAGGATGCATTTATCGGTAATTCCGGCATCCACCGGATGGCGGGGCGTCCTGATTGCTCCAGTAGTCTATTGGTCGCTGAAAAGTGCCCACTGCCAAAAAATCCCCGATGGGCTGATAACGGTGAAGGGTGCGGAGCCTGCAACACATGGTGGCGCTCTCTGTCGATGATCCTGCCTTTCTTCTGTGCATGAGCCCCCCATAACAGAAACACCACGCCTTCTCTGTGTTGATTGATTTCAGCAATCACTTTATCGGTGAACTGTTCCCACCCCAGCCGTGCATGTGAATGTGCTTTACCCGCCTCTACGGTCAGTACCGTATTCAGTAGCAGCACCCCCTGAGTAGCCCAGCTGGCCAGATAGCCATGATTCGGGCGCGTGAAACCAGGTATATCTTTTTCCAGTTCTTTGTACATATTCAGTAAGGAGGGTGGTGTTGCGACACCCGGCAGTACGGAAAATGCCAGTCCGTGCGCTTGCCCCGGACCGTGGTAGGGATCCTGTCCAAGAATAACGACATTCACCTGGTTAAGTTCCGTCAACCGGAAAGCGTTAAACACATCTTTCTGTGGCGGGTAGACAGTCACCCCCTGCTGACGCCGCTCTGCGACCGTATTCAGTGTGTCAATAAAGTAGTCCTGCTGCTTTTCCGCCGCCAGCACATCGTGCCATGTCAGTATTGTTGTCATTATCAGCTCCTGAATATTTTGCCGGTCAGCTTAACTAATTTCGGTGACGGGTAAAGGGTTAAAATTTATTTTAAATTATACAGATAAAGTTAATTCTATATTTCTATTTTATATCAGTGAGTTATGTTTGCAATGTCCCGGGTGACGGTGCTTTTTTGATAAATATCAAAGACACCATTCTGTACATAAGTTATACAGTATGACAGGTGGTTGATTCAGATAACCCTCTTCTATGACAGTATCTGCCCCGGGAGGCGATAAATGATTAATGGAATTCAAATTACTAAAACAACCAATAATGCTCTGCTGAATTCATTCTGGTTACTGGATGACGAAAACTCTGAAGTTCGTTGTCTGTGTGCGAAGGGAGATTATCAGCCGGATCAGGTGGTTTCTCTGCAGGAACTGGGTGACATTGAGTACCGTGAAATTCCTCTGGAAGTAAAACCTCAGGTACGTATCGAAGGTGGACAACACCTGAACGTGAATGTATTGCGTCGCGAAACGCTGGAAGATGCAGTGAAAAATCCGGAAAAATATCCGCAACTGACGATTCGGGTGTCAGGGTATGCAGTCCGTTTCAACTCACTGACTCCGGAACAACAACGGGATGTCATTACCCGTACTTTTACAGCAAGTCTGTAACACGCTCAGAGGGAACAAAAAGGCGCTGTGCGCCTTTTTTTGTACAGGTAAATAATCAGTCTAATCATAATGTTAAGATGATTTTCTGATCCTGTGATTTGTTTTCACCCTTTATCAGGAAAACAGCTTCCCTGAGGGCAGAATTACCATCGTTTCTCCCAAAAAAATCGCCCGTATCGGGCGACTTTTTTAGGCTGTTGATGATTTTAAACACAATCAGCTTTCAGAGCTTTCATTTGCCTGGGAAGACGGCGTGCGGCGCTTACCGATATTTTTGGTATCACGGTGACGCATTTTGACCCGTGGCTTTTTCTCGTCTTCTTTTTTCTTCTCTTTACGTTTTTCCAGCTGCTTCCTGGAGGGTTTTTTCGGTCCGGTTGCCGCAGGTGCCCGCGTCTGAGGCCGCAGTTCGCTGATAGTACGGGCTTTCAGTGGCTCATTCAGGTAGCGGCCTATCTTCAGCAGGAGTTCATTGTCATGGGCTTCCACCAGAGACAGGGCGGTTCCTTTACGACCGGCACGTCCGGTACGCCCGATACGGTGCAGATAGGTGTCAGCTGTACGTGGCAGGTCGAAGTTAATCACCAGCGTCACGTCATCAATATCAATCCCGCGGGCGGCAACATCAGTCGCTACCAGCACGTTAACGCGGCCTTCATTCAGACGTTTGATGGCTTCGTTACGTTTTGCCTGAACCATTTCGCCTTCAAGATAGCTGCAGCGAATGTCTGCCTGACGGATCCATTCAGCTACTTCGTGCAAACGTTCGCGCTTACGCACAAAAACGATAGTACGGGACGCTTCCGGTTGCTTCAGCAGGTGGATCAGCAGTTTTGTTTTATGCTCCAGGTCATCCGCGCGGTAATACCATTGCTGAATTTTCTTGCGTTCACGACGGCTTGGCTCTGCATCGATGACCAGCGGCTCATTCAGAATACGCTGAGCAAATTCTTCAATGTGCTCTCCTTCCAGGGTGGCGGAGAACAATAGGGTCTGTTTACGCCAGCGGGTTTCAGCAGCAATCGTTTCGATATCCTGTGCAAAACCCATATCCAGCATTCTGTCGGCTTCATCCAGGATCAGCGTCTCAACGGCGCGGCAGTCAAAGTTTTCTTCTTTAATGTACTGCAGCAGACGTCCAGTGGTCGCCACCACCACATCCTGGTTCGTACTGAACACTTCGGCATGGTTCATATAGGCCACACCACCGGTGATGGTCGAAATATCCAGATGGGTATATTTCGCTAACTCACGAGCCTGATCGGCAACCTGCATCGCCAGTTCACGGGTCGGCGTGAGGATAAGAATTCGGGGCGGGCCGGATTTCTTGCGCGGGAAATCGAGCAGATGTTGAAGAGCTGGCAGTAAATAGGCCGCTGTTTTTCCGGTGCCTGTTGGTGCTGAACCCAGGACATCACGTCCATCCAGAGCAGGTGGAATTGCCTCTGCCTGTACTGCAGTGGGACGTGTGTAGTTCTTATCCTGCAATGCATTCAGCAGGCTTTCATCAAGTTCAAGTTCGGAAAAAGTGGTTACAGTCATGGTCTACCTCTGTTTGGGGCGCCGATTATAGACACTTCGGACGCATTCTTCATCTATTGTCTGCGCAACCCGGGCGGATAAACCTGCTTTCTGTCTGCCATCGGCCTGCTGAGCAAGGTTTTTCGCGGCAATATTTATTTTTGCCGGTTACACTGGTGCCCGTGATGTCAGGGGCAAAATAATGCAGGAGATGGCGGATGCCGGTTGCGCGTACATTCAGAAAAAACGGATTCACCTTCAGACAATTTTTCGTCGCACATGATAAGTGTGGCATGAAAGTCAGTACCGACGGAATAATTTTAGGGGCGGGCGCACCGCTACCGGTGGATGGGCGCGCTCTGGATATTGGCAGCGGCAGTGGTCTTATCTCATTAATGCTTGCACAGCGTCTTCATGCACAGGGCCGATCACCGGTTATTGATGCTATTGAGCTGGAGGCTGCTGCGGTTGAACAGTCGCGGGAGAATATTGCCGAATCACCCTGGCCCGGCAGCATTACCGTGCATCATGCCGATATTCTTCACTGGTGCGTGGGGGAGCAGGTGCGTTATTCCGTCATTGTCAGTAACCCGCCTTTTTATACTCCCGGGCCTGAGTGTCGTGATACTGCGCGTCAAACGGCGCGATATACTCATACCCTGACACATGAGGCCCTGTTACTCCGTGCGAAACAACTGATCACTGCTGACGGATTATTTTGTGTGATCCTGCCTGCAGAGGCTGGACCCGGGTTTATGCATCTTGCAGAGACTTCCGGCTGGCATTTACGACAGCAACTGAAGATAGCGGAGTATGAGCAGAAAGCGCCGCACCGTTTATTACTGACGTTTTCACCGTCTGCAGCAGAGACTGTACAGCAGACACTGGTGATCCGCGCTCCCTCAGGGAACTATTCCGATGATTACCAGGCGATGACCGGAGAATTTTACCTGCCAAAGCTCCGTGAATAACCCCGGAGCCCCGGCCGGTATTTTGCACGAGTTTATCCGCTGAATACGATTAACATTACAGGGCTTTCTGTCCTGAATTGTCGACAAAACTGGCCCGTAATATGAGGTTAACCCGGCGGTCCGCCGGCCCTGAACCGCCCGCTGTTGCTATCCGGCCAGGGTCCGTGCGGAAAAACTTCCGATACTCTGAAATTGGGGTGAAATGCATCCTGCAATCGGGTAACCTGCCAGTTAAACAGCCCTGACTCATTTCTGAAGTGAGAAGAGGGACTTAGTTCAGGATTGGTAAGTTGCCCGCCCCCGCGCGATTTGTCGCAATCTTGTTGTGTGAGCGGATAAGCAGGAAAAATCTGAACTTTCTTTAAAGAGTCTACTCAAAGGAGTTGCTTGCTCATATAGAATGAGATGTAACTGGTGATTCATTGGATGTAGAACATATTTTGTGGGGATACAACCTCGGATGAGCGAGCAGTTAACAGATCAGGTTCTTGTTGAGCGCGTCCAGAAAGGGGATCAGAAGTCATTTAATTTACTGGTGATAAGATACCAGCATAAAGTGGCAAGCCTTGTGTCGCGCTATGTACCCCCGGGGGATGTCCCGGATGTGGTGCAGGAATCGTTTATTAAAGCCTATCGTGCGTTAGACTCCTTCCGCGGCGATAGTGCCTTTTATACGTGGTTATACCGTATTGCAGTCAACACCGCTAAAAACTATCTGGTAGCTCAGGGCCGCAGGCCACCTTCCAGTGATGTGGATGCCTCAGAGGCAGAAAATTTCGAAAGTGCAGGAGCATTAAAAGAAATTTCGAACCCTGAGAACTTAATGTTGTCTGATGAATTGAAACAAATTGTATTCCGGACGATCGAAACGTTACCAGAGGACTTACGGATGGCGATCACCCTTCGTGAAATAGATGGTCTGAGTTACGAAGAAATCGCCGGGATTATGGATTGTCCTGTAGGAACTGTACGTTCCCGTATTTTCAGGGCCCGCGAGGCTATTGATAACAAAGTTCAACCGTTGATTCAGCGTTAATGATCGCGGCTACTTGAAAGGTAAATGGCATGCAGAAAGAACAACTTTCCGCGTTAATGGATGGTGAAGTCTTAGATAAGTCTCTGCTTACTTCTCTGGCGGAAGATGTGGAATTGCAGCAACACTGGGAAAGTTATCATCTGATCCGTGATACGATGCGCGGTGACCTGGCCCCGGAATTGCACTTTGATATCTCTGCGCGGGTTGCAGAGGCCATTGCGCAGGAACCCGTGCGTAATAATGTCACGACATTGATCCCTGAAGCTCAGCCGAAGCCTTCACGCTGGAGTCGTATGCCTTTTGTCGGGAAAAAAGGGGCATGGGTTTCACAACTGGCTCAGGCCGGGGTCGCCGCCTGTGTTTCGCTGGCAGTGATTGTGGGTGTTCAACACTACGACACAGCTTCTGCTGATCATGTGACTGAATCTTCTGACACACCGGCATTTAATACCTTGCCGATGATGGGAAAAGCGTCACCGGTAAGTCTTGGCGTTCCTTCCGATATCTTTGATGCGGGCGGCACTTCACAGCAGGTACAGCAGCAACAGCAGCAGGTGAACGCCATGCTTCAGGACTACGAATTACAACGTCGTCTGAACAATGATCAGTTTGAGTCCGGTGCGCCGGTACAGGCCCAGGTCAACGTACCAGGTAACCAGTCTCTGGGTGTTCAGCAGCAGTAATGAAAAAACATTTGCTTCTTGTTACCGCGCTGACCGGTAGTTTCCTGTTCTCTTCTTTCGTCTCTGCGCAGCCACAGCCTGCGCCAGAGGCGATGCTGCAGCAAATGGAAAAAGCCAGTACCTCGCTTAATTATGAACTCGCCTACATCAATGTTTCCCGTCAGGGTATTGAGTCGTTGCGTTATCGACACGCAATAGTCGACGGGCAGACGTATGCGCAATTACTCCAGATGGATGGCCCGCGACGCGAAGTCATTCAGCGCGGAAATGACATCAGTTATTTTGATGCAGGGCTACAGCCTTTCACCTTGCCGGGTGAACATATTCTCGATGGATTGCCTTCTGTTTTGTATGCAGACTTTAACCGTCTGCATAACTTCTATGATTTTATTCCGGTTGGCCGCTCCCGTGTGGCCGATCAGATGTGTGATGTCTTGCGTGTGGTCTCCCGGGATGGTTCCCGGTTCAGCTATGTTATCTGGCTGGATGTGGATACTTCGCTACCGCTGCGCGTAGACTTACTGGATCAGGATGGCGAACCGATAGAGCAATTTCAGGTGATCAGTTTTGCGGTGGATCAGGGCGTCGGTCATATGATGGAAGGTCTGAAAAACGCGAATCTGCCGCCGGTATTGTCACTGCCCGGCGGGGACAAAACGACCTTCGGCTGGAAGCCTGGCTGGATACCTGCGGGTATGCAGATGATATCGCAGACCCGTCGTCAGTTACCGAATGTGAACAAGTCTTTTGAGACGCGCTTATATTCTGACGGGTTATTCAGCTTTACCATCAATGTGACGAATGCTGATAAAAACAGCATAAATCAGACATACCGCACTGGACGACGTACGGTTCAGATTGAAGTGCGTAATAATAAGGAGATTAGCGTTGTGGGTGAACTGCCTGCAGCGACGGCAAAACGGATTGCGGATAATGTGGATGCGGGTAACTGATTATGATGAAAGAATGGGCGACGGTCGCGTCCTGGGATAACGGGATTGCGACGCTGTATACTGAAGCGAAGACCTCCTGCAATAGCTGTAATGCCCGTAAAGGATGTGGCAGTCATTTGCTGAATAAGCTCGGTCCGGAGGATGCTGAGGTGATCAAAATCGCCAGTAAACAGCCGCTGAAGGCAGGGCAGCGTATTGAAATCGGTATTCGTGAAAGCAGCCTGTTAGGCTCCGCTTTACTGGTCTACATGACACCTTTAATCGGGTTGTTCATTGTCGCCGGCCTCTTCCAGGCACTCTTTCATTCAGACCTGGCCTCAGCAAGCGGTGCACTGCTGGGGGGGATCGGCGGATTTATTTTGTCTAAAGGTATTTCGGCATTAATCGGTGATAAAGAAGCATTTCAGCCAGTGATCCTGAGCGTGGCATTAACGCCGGATATTCTGCGTGTGGATGCGACCCGTCACGAGTAGCCCTGGCCGGACATTGTCCGGCCTTTTTGTACCCTCAATTTACTTTCCCCTATTGCAATTACCCCGGGCTAGCGGCTTTCGTACCGCGCGTTAACAGTGTAATATGCCTCCTCATTAATGAGGCTGACTCAATACGAGTAACGAGTGATGTTACTTATCATCTCTGTGCCCTGGTATTCAACAGACGTTTTTACGCGAAGATATTCATATAAATGAAGCATATAAGAAACTTTTCCATTATCGCGCACATCGATCACGGTAAATCCACGCTTTCCGATCGCCTGATCCAGACGTGTGGCGGATTAACTGATCGCGAAATGGCCGCTCAGGTCCTGGATTCAATGGATCTGGAACGTGAACGTGGCATTACCATTAAAGCGCAGAGTGTCACCCTCGATTATAAGTCTCAGGATGGTCAGACTTATCAGCTAAATTTCATTGATACTCCGGGGCATGTCGACTTCTCTTATGAGGTTTCCCGTTCACTGGCGGCCTGCGAAGGGGCATTGCTGGTGGTCGATGCAGGGCAGGGCGTGGAAGCTCAGACGCTGGCTAACTGCTATACCGCCATGGAAATGGACCTGGAAGTGGTGCCGGTACTGAATAAAATTGACCTGCCGGCAGCGGACCCGGACAAAGTTTCTCAGGAAATTGAAGATATCGTCGGGATTGATGCGACCGATGCGGTTCGCTGTTCTGCCAAAACCGGCGTCGGTGTGCCGGAAGTACTGGAGCGCTTAGTCCGTGATATCCCGCCACCGGAAGGTGATCCGGAAGGCCCGCTGCAGGCACTGATCATTGACTCCTGGTTTGATAACTATCTGGGGGTTGTTTCCCTGGTGCGTATCAAAAACGGCACCATGCGCAAAGGCGAAAAAATTAAGGTGATGAGTACCGGTCAGGTGTATAACGCCGATCGTCTCGGTATTTTCACGCCAAAACGGGTAGACCGTACCGAACTGAAATGTGGTGAAGTTGGCTGGCTTGTTTGCGCAATCAAAGACATCCTGGGCGCTCCGGTCGGGGATACCCTGACAGGTGCCAAAAATTCAGCCGAAAAAGCGTTACCCGGCTTTAAGAAAGTGAAGCCACAGGTTTACGCCGGGCTGTTCCCGGTCAGCTCCGACGACTATGAAGCCTTCAGGGATGCTCTGGGTAAACTGAGCCTGAACGATGCCTCGTTATTCTATGAGCCGGAAAGCTCGACGGCTCTGGGCTTTGGTTTCCGTTGCGGATTCCTGGGCCTGCTGCACATGGAAATCATCCAGGAACGTCTGGAACGCGAATATGACCTCGACCTGATCACTACCGCACCTACGGTAGTCTATGAGGTTCAGACCACCGATGGTGGTATCGTTTATGTGGATAGCCCTTCCAAATTGCCACCTCTGAACAACATTGAAGAATTACGCGAACCAATCGCAGAGTGTCATATGTTATTACCGCAGGAATTCCTGGGGAATGTCATTACACTTTGTATTGAGAAACGCGGTGTCCAAACCAATATGGTTTATCACGGAAACCAGGTCGCATTAACCTATGATATCCCGATGGCTGAAGTGGTGCTCGACTTCTTCGACCGTCTGAAGTCAACATCACGGGGATACGCTTCTCTGGACTATAATTTCAAAAGATTCCAGGCCTCTGACATGGTACGTGTCGATGTTCTGATTAACTCAGAGCGTGTCGATGCATTAGCACTGATTACCCACCGGGATAATTCGCAGTATCGCGGACGTGAATTTGTTGAAAAAATGAAAGAACTGATCCCACGTCAGCAGTTTGATATTGCGATTCAGGCCGCGATTGGTAATCACATCATTGCCCGTTCAACAGTGAAACAGTTACGTAAAAACGTACTCGCCAAATGTTATGGCGGTGACGTCAGTCGTAAGAAGAAGCTGTTGCAGAAGCAGAAAGACGGTAAAAAACGTATGAAGCAGGTAGGTAACGTTGAATTACCTCAGGAAGCGTTTCTGGCTATTCTGCATGTGGGTAAGGACAATAAATAAGGACCTGGCATGGCAAATATGTTTGCACTGATTCTGGCACTGGCTACACTGGTGACCGGAATCATCTGGTGTATTGATAAATTTAAATGGGCACCTGCTCGTCGCCTGAAGCAACAACAGGCGCAGGCACAGACAGAAAATGGGCTGGATAATTCAGCACTTGATACTATCAATCGTAAGCCTGGCTGGATTGAAACAGCAGTGTCGGTATTCCCGGTATTGTTTGTGGTATTTATTGTCCGTTCATTTATTTTTGAACCCTTCCAGATCCCTTCAGCCTCGATGATGCCGACGTTGCTGATTGGAGATTTTATTCTGGTCGAAAAATTTGCTTATGGACTGAAAGATCCGATTACGCAGACGACGTTGATCCCGACCGGGCATCCGAAACGGGGTGATATTGCGGTATTTAAATATCCGAAAGACCCGAGCGTGGATTACATCAAACGGGTCATCGGTCTGCCGGGTGATAAGATTGTGTTCGACCCATACAGTAAAACACTGACCATCATCCCGGGATGTGGCGAAGGCCATTGCGGGAATGCGGTACCGGTGACGTACAGTGATATGGAACCGAGCAAGTTTATCCAGACTTTTAGCGGATTCGACGGTAACGAAGTCGGTAATGGCTTCTATCAGGTCCCCCTGGATCAGAGCATGAAGGGCGGGTTACGTCTCGGAACCCGTAAAGAAACACTGGGCGATGTAACGCACAATATTCTACTGATCAATGAAGCTCAAAGTCAGGTCAGTCAGTATTACCAGCAACCAGGCCAGCAGCCTGCGACCTGGGTTGTGCCAGCCGGCGAATACTTTATGATGGGTGACAACCGTGATAATAGCGCCGATAGTCGCTATTGGGGCTTTGTCCCTGAGAAGAACCTGGTCGGTAAAGCCGTCGCTATCTGGATGAGCTTTAACAAACAGGAAGGTCAATGGCCTACCGGGGTGCGCCTCAGCCGTATCGGTGGTATCCATTAATCTCCACGCGGGCCCGTTTTACGGGCCTTGTTTCTGAACATGGCTTAAAGGCCACTGCACACGAAACAGAGAGAGCTGTCTCAGCCCTGTTCCTTGTGCAGAGTAACAGACGTAATATAAGACTGGAAACGCATGAACCCCATCCTGATTAATAAGCTCCAGCGAAAACTGGGCTATACTTTTTCTCAAGCAGAATTATTACAGCAAGCGTTAACCCACCGAAGTGCCAGCAGCAAACATAATGAACGGCTTGAATTCCTGGGCGATTCAATTCTGAGTTATGTGATAGCTAATGCACTTTATCAGCGTTTTCCGCGTGTTGATGAAGGCGATATGAGCCGTATGCGTGCCACCCTGGTGCGGGGAAATACCCTGGCTGAGATGGCCCGCGAATTTGAATTAGGTGAGTGTCTGCGTTTAGGACCGGGAGAGCTGAAAAGCGGCGGATTCCGCCGTGAATCTATCCTTGCCGATGCTGTTGAAGCTCTGATCGGTGGAATTTTCCTCGACAGTGATATTCAGCAAATAGAAAAGCTGATCCTTAACTGGTATCAGAGTCGTCTGGAGGCTATCAGCCCTGGCGATAAGCAAAAAGACCCAAAAACCCGCTTGCAGGAGTTTCTGCAAGGCCGCCATCTGCCATTACCTTCTTACCTGGTAGTGCAGGTGCGCGGTGAAGCCCATGACCAGGAATTTACCATTCACTGTCAGGTCAGCGGAATGGATGAAGCGGTAGTTGGTGTTGGTTCCAGCCGCCGTAAAGCAGAACAGGCAGCTGCCGAGCAGGCACTGATTAAGTTAGGAATTGAATGAGCGAATTAGCACCCCATTGCGGTTTTATCGCAATTGTCGGCCGTCCGAATGTCGGTAAATCTACGCTTCTGAACCAGTTACTGGGGCAGAAGATTTCTATCACATCGCGCAAACCGCAAACCACCCGGCACCGTATCATGGGTATCGATACCCGTGATAACTACCAGGCTATCTATGTGGATACGCCGGGGCTGCACATGGAAGAAAAGCGGGCGATCAACCGTCTGATGAACCGTGCAGCCAGCAGTTCCATCGGTGATGTTGAGCTGGTTATTTTTGTGGTTGAAGGCACCCGCTGGACCGATGATGATGAAATGGTTCTGGGTAAACTGAAGGCCGGTAAAGCCCCGGTCCTGCTGGCGATTAACAAAGTTGATAATCTGCAGGATAAATCCATTCTGCTGCCGCATATCCAGATGCTGAGTCAGAAGATGGACTTTATGGATGTGGTACCGATTTCGGCAGAAGAAGGAAAAAATGTCGATACCATTGCCGCTATCGTGCATAAGCTGTTACCGGAAGCCGATCATCACTTCCCGGAAGAGTATGTGACCGATCGTTCTCAGCGCTTTATGGCTTCTGAGATTATCCGCGAAAAGCTGATGCGTTTTCTCGGTGCCGAACTGCCTTATTCAGTTACGGTCGAGATTGAACAATTCGTCAGCAATGATCGTGGCGGTTACGATATCCATGGCCTGATTCTGGTGGAACGTGAAGGCCAGAAAAAAATGGTAATTGGTAACAAAGGCTCACGTATCAAAACCATTGGTATTGAAGCCCGCAGAGATATGGAACAGATGTTCGAGGCTAAGGTACATCTGGAACTCTGGGTGAAAGTGAAATCCGGATGGGCGGACGACGAACGTGCGTTGCGCAGCCTGGGTTATACTGACGATCTGTAATTGATGGAAGGCTGGCAACGTGCTTTTGTGCTGCATAGTCGCCCCTACAGCGAAACCAGCCTGCTATTGGATCTGTTCAGTGAAAATGAGGGGCGAGTGCGGGTTATCGCTAAAGGGGCCCGCTCTAAACGCTCCCGCTTAAAGGGCACCTTACAGCCTTTTACCCCGTTGCTGGCCCGATGGTCCGGCAAAGGGGAAATGAAAACCCTGCATACTGCTGAAGCGATGACCCTGGCGTTACCGCTCAGTGGCCGTTATCTCTATTGCGGCTTATACGTCAATGAACTGCTCTCCCGTGTGCTCGGGCAGGAAATTCCCTTCGACGAACTCTTCTTCGATTATCTCTATTGCCTCCAGGGGCTGGCCTCAGCCACCGGCACGCCGGAGCCTGTATTGCGGCGGTTTGAACTGGCGGTACTGGGGCACCTTGGCTATGGCGTGGATTTCCTGCATTGTGCGGGCAGTGGCGAACCGGTAACAGAAACCATGACTTACAGTTATCGTGAAGAGAAGGGCTTTATTGCCAGCCTGGTGCTGAATCAGCGCAGTTTTACCGGCCGACAGTTGATGGCACTGTCTGACCGGGAATTTCCTGACAGTGACACCCTGAAAGCCGCAAAACGTTTTACACGCATGGCCCTGAAGCCTTATCTTGGGGGGAAACCATTAAAGAGCCAGGAATTATTCCGGCAATTTACGTTACCCGCCGGCCCTGCCACCCCGTCGCAGGAGTGACCGGGCCGTGCGTTGTATCGTTATTTTAAGACAGAGGATTGTATGACGGAGTTACTGCTAGGGGTCAATATTGACCATATCGCCACGTTAAGAAATGCCAGAGGCACCCGTTACCCTGACCCGGTGCAGGCGGCTTTTGTCGCAGAACAAGCCGGTGCGGATGGGATCACGGTGCACTTACGTGAAGATCGCCGCCATATCACCGATCGTGATGTGCGTATGTTACGCGAGACCCTTCAGACACGTATGAACCTGGAAATGGCCGTCACGGAAGAAATGCTGAATATCGCCTGTGATACCGTGCCGCACTTTTGCTGCCTGGTACCGGAAAAGCGTCAGGAAGTGACTACCGAAGGCGGGCTGGATGTTGCCGGTCAGCAGGAGAAACTCAATGAGGCTGTGCGCCGTCTGAGCCAGGCGGGGATTCAGGTCTCATTGTTTATCGACCCGGATCAGCAGCAGATTGACGCGGCAGTCACCGCCGGTGCACCTTATATTGAATTACATACCGGTGCCTATGCTGAAGCAGAAGAAGGCCCGGTCCGCGACGCTGAGCTGGAGCGTATCCGTCAGGCAGCCGAATATGCCGCATCCCGTGGATTAAAAGTGAATGCCGGGCACGGGCTGACCTATCACAATGTCTTACCGGTGGCCGCCATCCCGCAGATCTATGAGCTGAATATCGGGCATGCCATTATCGGGCAGGCAGTGTTCAGTGGTCTGGCGGGGGCGGTCAGCGAGATGAAAGCTCTGCTGAGGGAAGCGCGTCGTTAATGGCTATTCTGGGGTTAGGGACAGACATTGTTGAGATAGAGCGTATCCAGCAGGTGATAACCCGCTCCGGCGACCGGCTGGCGAAACGGGTACTGACCGGATTTGAATGGCAGCAATATCAGCAACACCACCAGCCTGTGCGTTTTCTGGCGAAGCGTTTTGCGGTAAAAGAAGCGGTGGCAAAGGCGTTCGGGACCGGTATTCGCGGGGGCCTGGCATTTAATCAGTTTGAAGTTTATAACGATGCGCTTGGCAAACCCTGCCTGCGTTTTTTCGGTCAGGCGAATGTTCTGGCCGAAACGCTGGGTGTACAGCATGTGCATGTCACCCTGGCGGATGAACGGCGGTATGCCTGCGCAACGGTGATCCTGGAAAGTTAAGCCGGGTTATCCCTGCTCAGGCAGAATGCCAGAGGGTGACAAACTTTTCCCATAATGCGTCTTTCGTTTCTGTCTGCTGCGGATCAGTAATAATCGTATTGGTGATCGGGCAGACGCTCTGACAGGTCGGTGCATCATAATGGCCGACACATTCTGTACAACGATCTACATCTATCTGATAAATCGTCTCGCCCATTGAGATGGCCTGATTAGGGCACTCAGGTTCACACATATCGCAGTTGATACAACGTGTTGTAATTAACAGAGCCACTTCAGTCACTTACCTTTTTTGTCTGTTTATCCGGGAGTTACACAGGTTGCCAGCCTTGCTGGATCGCAGGCGATCTTTCAGTGAAATACCCGAGACAACGAAGACTTACCGGCGTTACCTAAAAGTATCACTACAGACCTGCAGAACCTCGCGTATGAGCCTGTCGATTCCGGCACAGGCGAGGGATTTCGATGGCGCGCACTGTATCACAGAACCCCGAAAAGCCCAATGATGACGGTCAGTTGAGCGACCTGGAGCGTTGGGAAGGATGTTAGCCGCCATACACAAGCTTACACATGCGAATCTGTGTTGCGGCAGCATCAAGCACCAGGGATAACGATCTAAGTATGAAAAAGAGAGCTATTTACGCATATATTTCAGTAACGCCGGTAAGGTTACGTTCTATGCAGAGTTCCCTAAACTGAGGGCGGATAATGTGCCGGAATTCATCTCACTGACACTGGCTTAATGGGCTGAAGAGCATGGTGTATATCCGGAGTTTACTCAGCCCGGGAAACCCACTCAGAATGCTTTTATTGAACGATTTAACCGGACATACGGGACTGAAATACTGGATTTTTATCTGTTCAGAGCACTGAATGAAGTACGGGAGAAACAGATCGGTGGCTGACAGAATATAACCGCGAGCGACCTCATGAATCCCTGAATAATCTGATGCCGGAAGAATACCGATTGATGACTGAAAACCGGAAACCTCAAAAAGTGTCTGGAACTAAAACAGGTCTACTTACACAGGTCACGTCCCATAAATGTACCGGCGCGGTATCGACAGCCCGGGCAAACAGCATAACCTCCACGTTTTCGGCGTAAGCATGATTTCCATTTTTTATGGGCACTTCGCTGAAAGTCTCGAGATCAAGCCATAATATCTTGGACATAAAATTGCCTCATGTTATAGAGTTAACCTGAAATAGATGGATGTTATGTGGGAAGGAGTCCCTATGCTTAAAAGAGGTGGTTTGCGATTATTAACTTCGGGTGAAATTCGTCTGGCAACTGAGCTATACCGTCACAGCATCCAATACAATCGGGTATGGGTTCATCACGGTAGCTATCTGGCATTTGGTATGCAGGGAAATAATACCGCGATGACACCGAATGGTGAGATATGGTTTGAAACCAACGTTTATCGTGATGATTACTCTATAGCTTCGGTTGATTACCAGCATCTGTTTATACATGAAATGATGCACGTCAGGCAATATCAGCGTGGCATGCACGTCAGAATGCGTGGTTTGATTTCATGGGCTGCGAATTATAAATATAGCCTTGATGAGAAAAGTTTATCTGGTTATTCGATGGAGCAGCAGGCTTCAATAGTGTCCGATGATTGGTTGCTAATGAAATTTGGCTTCGTAAAGAACAAAAGAATGATAAATTATAAAGATTATGATTCGTCTCAATCTGTGAAATATTTGGCTGCGAAATATCAAGGGGTTTTAAAAGGATCTCCTCAATGATAAAAAATTTTTTGTTATTCTTTTCCCTTTTTTTGCTGGCGGGTTGCGCTGGCGACAGACTTGCATTTCATAAAAAGGGCAGCGCAACCGTAAATGAAAACCGGGTTTGTATAGCATCGGCCCCCGGTGATATTCTGGAATATTATTCTTTAAGTTCGTCTGAAAATAGTTATGCGCTACCTATTTTAACAGAAGATAATATCGCGAAAAAATATCATGATACCTGCATTCCCTTGATTCTTAAAAATAGTACGAATTATGAATTAATTTATGTCCTAAACGGTGAAAAGTATCGGTTCGAGTTTATAACTGATGCCCATAATAAAGTGAAAAAAAGCTATAGCAAGTCGTAAAAATACCCGGCATCCAACGCCATTCATAGCCATATCAATGAGTTTCTGGTGGTTACCGGGCTGGGGGGTTGTATAGGTGAAAGTGAGTTGCCATGTCTTACGACACGGCTTGCAGAGATAACGCTGATGACCTGCAGTACTTTTACCGTTACGAACTACGCCTTCAGTCCCGGCACTGGCGGGACAACGCACGGGAATGGAAGCCATAAAAGCACCTCAAAAACACCAGCATAGACTAAATCAATAAGTTGGTAGCATTACCCGGGAAGGCATTCCTATGCTTAAAAGAGGCCGGTTGCGGTGATTGATCGCAGGGGGGAATTCGCCTGACAACTTCCCCCTTCCGGGGCAGGGCAAACGGATAAAGCGCTTTTCTGCCTCCGGCATGTGGCTTACATTATGCTTCTCAGTGACGATACCGTCCGTCACCGGATACCGGCTAAGGGAATCTACTGATGAAGAAACAAGATAAACGGGTCATTTTCTTTGATCTTGATGGCACTCTGCATAAACAGGACTTATTTGGTTGCTATCTCCGTTTTTCGCTGGCCAGGCAGCCGCAAAATATGTTGCTGGTGGTTCCGTTACTTCCGGTGATTATTTCCGGGTTGCTGCTTTGTGGCAGGGCTGCACGCTGGCCGATAAGTCTGTTACTTTGGTCAATAACAGCCGGACGGAGTGAGGCAGCGTTGCGGCAGCAGGATGCTGATTTCTGCCGCTGGTTCCGTCAGCGTGTGACGCCATTCCCCCGGGTGATGCAGCGTCTTAATGAGTATCTGAAAGCCAGTGATACCAGTGTCTGGCTGATTACCGGTTCTCCGCAATCGCTGGTCGAACAGGTCTATCAGCAGAGTGATTTCCTGCCAGCGGTGAATCTGATTGCGACCCGTATGGAGAGGCGTTTTGGCGGAAGGGTACTGACACTGCGTTGTCTGGGGCATGAAAAAGTAACCCAGCTGGAAAAGCGTATCGGGCATCCGTTAGTGCTATTCAGCGGCTACAGTGACAGCCGGCAGGACAATCCGCTGTTATCTTTTTGTCAGCACCGCTGGCGGATCACCCCCGGGGGTGAAATACAGCAGATTGAGTAGAGTACCTGCCTGATATTTTCCTCCTCCGGGGGACTGGTGTTAATAGGTGACAGTCACGGTCACGGTGTCTGTATAACTGCCGGCAGGCTGATTGGTCTGAGAGCTGTCCACCTTTGCGGTATAATTGACGGTCTGATCCTCGCCGGTGCCTGTTTCACTCTGGTCATTTTCGGGTGTCCAGGCGGTGCCATCCGCCTGATAAAGCTGGTAAAGCAAATAGTGTGTCGACCCGTCAATCGCCGATGACATCTGTCGCCAGTCCCCGCTGACCGGATTACTGCTGCTCAGGTTGACGGTATAGGCGGCATTTTTTGTGCACAGGATAGTCAGTGCACTGGCCACCGGGGAGAAGTCTGCCGGTAATGCTGCACTGCCGAAGCTGACATCCGGCGCCTCTTCAATAGTGCAATCATTAGTCACTATCGCGGTTAAGGTGACGGCTGAAGTCGTATCTCCCGTGGTATACGCGCAGATCCCCAGCAGGCCGATAAAACAGATATTGTAATGCCAGTCGATGGTGATGGTATCGGTATAGGTTCCGGCCGGTACATTCAGGCCGGCGGTAGTGTGGATATACAGAGGTAAAGAACCGTCACTGGCATCAAACAGCCCCAGTAGCCCGAGTAGTGAGGTAGAGTTCCAGGTGATAGTCTGACCTATGGTATAGGTCGTGCCGCAACCGGAACTAGCGCATATTGTATAAGGAATAGCACTGCCCGATGCGCTGGTCATCTGTGGTGTGCTGCCATTTTCTCCTGCCGAGGAGGCAATAGTCGCGGTGATCGTATCCGTACTTAATAACGTTAATAGCCCGCCGGTACAGGTAAAGCCGGAACCGGTCTCCACGGTTTCAGCGGTACTGGCCAGGGTGAATGAACTGAGCGAGCCGAAGCTCCCGCTCGCCGAACTGGCCGTACAGTCGGCCAGACAGAGATGAGAAAAACAGAGTAATAAGAGTCCTGCCAGCCGCAGGATGAAAGCATTACCGGTCATTTATCGGCTCCTTTACTGAAGGGAAGTGACATTCTATAGGGCCTATGGCGGCAGGGAGCCGGGTTTCCTGAGGTAAGGTAAAGGAATAGTGACATTCACCGTCCGGGGTCGTGACCACTAAGCGATTCTTTCTGCCAAGATGCGATAACCAGGCCTGGCCGTCATAGCCGATGACGGCGGACTGACCACTGTTCAGTTCGGTCACCTGAGTGCCCAGCGGCAAAGGCTGTCCCCGATCATTGGTGAGGGTCAGTATCGCTGAGCGTACCCGCATAACAGGGAAGTGCACAATGGCACCACTGTCCTCACGTACAGCAACCCGTTTTTCCGGCACCGGAGCATCAATATCCGCCGGCAAATTCATGGTATCGATAGAGACTTTCCCTGCATACCAGCCGGAAACCCAGGGGATAAGCAGATGTCCCTGTTTATCGGTGACCCCGACCCGGCGATTTTCATAACTGACTTCTGTATTCGGATAGCCGTCGGTATCTGCCACAATAAAAGCATCGTTGATTTGCCGGGAAAGAAAATAATCATTATCCATCGCAATGAGAGATCCACTGGCTTCCATCCACCGGGAGACATTATTTTCATCGCCATAGAACCCGCCGCTGAGCGTCGAATAACGGTTTATCCAGGTAAGGTTTGCCTGGTTATAATTCTCCTTCGTGAAGGAGTGGGCGACCGTCCATCCAAGGCCACCTTCCACCGGTGCGGCGCTTGTGTAACCGATCTGTCCGGTGACCTGGCCATTGGCGTCCTGATTTGCGGTGGCATTCACCGTAGCCTGATCCCCCCATGGGATAGTCAATTGCGCTACGCCGGTCAATGCATGGCTGCTTAACGTTTGGCTCAGACTCAGACTGAAGCTGGCGCTGCGGCCGAGGGCGTGACTCCATGAAGCGTTAGCCAGCCGGGTTCGAATGCCATCATCCGCCCGGATAGCGAAATAACCCAGTCCGAAGGTTCCGGTGGTCTGGCCTGCGGGGGTAATACTGAAGGTGGCCTGGTCTGAGCTGTGGCTGGAAGGGGCGTCATTACTGTCATTTGACAGATCCAGATAAGTGCCGCTGGTATTGATATGCTGAAGATTCATGCTCCAGTGCCGGCCATAATAGGACCAGCCGGAGGTATACTGCTCCCCGTTTTGCCGGCTGTTGTACTGACTATGGCTAACCGACAGACTGAGGGTTCCCCATTGCCCTGGAGTAAAGTCAGCCCCTGCGCCGGCGAGCCATAATTTTTCGCTGGCTTCGCTGTGTACTGAGCCGGTGATCCGATTCGTCAGGCCGTAACGGTAAATACCGCTGAAGGCACCTTCGCCGTAATCATTACTTTTTGTCCCATAGTCCCGGCGTAATGCCCCGGCAGAGAAATCAAAATCACTCAGTCCGCGGGCAAGTAATTTATTGGATACGTAAAACGGCAGAGTGGTTGAAACCTGACGACCCAGCGCATCTGTCGTCACGACGGTAGCTTCACCGGCACCGTTAATAAAGGGGATGTTAGTCAGTGTGTACGGACCGGCATTCACAGACTGGCTGCTGGTCTTATAGCCGTTAACGAACAGGTTTACCGTTCCGGGGACGGCCGCTGAACCTGACCAGTTTAATAACGGATAAGTCACCAGGTCCGGACGAACACCGAAGTTGCGGCTGACCCGTAACCCGGCCATATGAACGGAATTGCTCCATGTCAGAGAGTCACTGATGAAATCTCCGACCTGAACACTGATTAACCGGTTAACATCACTGTATTTCCAGGTCGTGTCATAACGCATATACCCTTGCGGGGAGTTATCGTTGCCTTGCCACGTCGTTCGCCAGACGCCACTTTGTGAAAGCGAGCCTTCATCGCTAAAGAACCGGCCTTCTAAAAGGGTACTGGTGGTGGCTGTGCCGGAGGCCGATTTCAGACTGTAGGTATCATAATTGAGCAGCAAGCCATGACTGGTGACCGGAACCGGGTCTTTCTGTTGCTGACGGTTACCCAGAAACTGTTCAGGCAGCCAGTTATCAGGGACCCGCAGGTTCAGTTGCTGCCGGGCGCTGTCATAAGAGGCATGCACCCCGGCGAGTTGAGTGACATCCACGACCCCTGACGTGGCCGGGAACTTAAGATAGTTTTTTCTTAAAACGGCGGCGCCCACCAGAAAATGTCCGTTGTTCACCGATACCGGGACCAGATCAGGATTTTTATTACCGTTAACTGACAATGTCAGGTAAAGGGTATAGGCCTTGCTTTCTGCCTGGCTCAGTGTCGGTGGAGGCAACTGATTAAAATCGTCTGCCCGGGCGATGCCGGACAGGGTGCAGGCCACGCCTAAAAACAGCGGGTGAAAGGCCTTATTCATGATTATCTGCCAGCGTTTATCATGACCGGTGCCACATTATCTTCCAGCCGCGTAAACAGTTGTGGATGCCGGGAAGTCTTTTCCGGTAAAGGGAAGTTCATCGTCTGCCCCGGCAGAACATACCCCAGAAATCCTTTCGAGATAAAAACGTCAGGATGCATCGCATCACTTCCCCAGAAAATATCACTCAGCCGGGCATGAAGTTTGCCATGATTGGTGATGGCCAGCACGGATTTCCCCCCGGAGGACAGTATCTGCCAGGAGAGGTTTTTCCGGATATCCGTGACCGGCCCGTTCTCACCGACAGGCTGAATGCCCTGACCATACAGGAACAGCGGTAATACATAACGCATGCGCATAATCAGTCCGGCATTATTTTTTTGCTTCTGAGGTGTCATCACCCCGGGAATTTCATCGATAACAATGCGGTAAGCATCTTCCTGGTGCGGAGCTGTCGACCGGAGACGCATCAGGCGGATCAGCTGTCTTCCGCCCGGCTGGATGGTCACGAAAGGGGGGCTTGCCAGCACATCTTTCTGGTCAGAGTAAACCGGGGCTGAGTGACGTTGCTGCCATTTAAAAATCCGCACTTGCAAGGTGACGGCACTGTCTCCCTGGTTCTGAAGCCATAGCTCGGAGCCTCTGTCGCTATTCTTTATCACCTGGAATATCGGCCATACCAATACGGAGCTTGCGGCATTGGCAGCAGTAAAAAATACGGGGACTGAGAATAAGAGAGAGAGCAAGACAGATCGGATTTTCATGTGTTTACGCTTTAATAAGTCAGAGTAACGGTAATGGTATCGGTATAGGTGCCGGCGGTGGGTAATCCTGTGACCGGAAATAACCGTCCATATAGGGTGTATGTCTGGGTCGTGTCGGGAAAGGATGCGACGCTGTAGGCCAGTGAGCCCGAGCCCCAGACGGTACTGTGAGCGGCATCCTGATAAAGCTGATAGCCGAGGGTCGCGGTGCTGTCGCTGTTTTTCATATAACGTTCGCTGGCAGAACCGCCATGGAGCCCGTAATCAAGTGCAATAGAAATGGACGTCCCCGGGGTGCAGGTCACTACAATCGAACCTGCCCCGGGAGTACTTGCCACATCCACGTTATCCGCTATCGAGGACATCGAACCGAAATTCAGGGTACCGAAATCGGTTACCGAATCACTACTGCTTGTCCCGAGAGCGCACCCGCTGGTGATCACTGAGGAGACGGTGAAGCTGCTCGTGGTGGTATCTGCAAAAACGGCGACCGAAAACAGGGTTAACAGAGCGACTAAAGTGAAGTGGCAGGTCATTTCACTTATCTTCACCTGTTTACCAGGCTAACGTCGCTGTCACTGTATCGGTATAAGTCCCGGAGGCCGGTGCCGTCGAGCTTTGACCGGTCGGCAGGATCCGTCCATAGATAGGAATACTTTGCGCATCACCACTGGCCGTCAGTGAAATAGAGGTGCCGGGTTTAATTTCTGTGTCGTAAGAAGCATCGGAATAGAGGTGATAAGCGATATCAGAGCTGGTAGTCGTACCGCTGGTGGTCGTGGTGTTTACCATATTACGGACATTACCTGATTCATTCAGCCCGCCATCCAGCGTCAGGGTCGGGCTCAGCCCTGCGGTACAGGTCACCGTTACGGCATCCTTCCCGTCGGAACCTAACACACTGCCATTAATGATTGAGGTTAAATCAGCATAGGTACCAAAATTAAGTGTACCCCAACTGTTCGTCCCTGAAGACGAGCTGCCGTTTGCGACAGTACAACCTTCTTTGATAGTCACTTCAACCCCGACCTGACCGGTTAATGTCCCTTCTGTCGCGCTGGCCGAAAGGCTGGTTAATGCGGTGGTTAAGGCACACCCTAACGTAATCAACAGTGTTTTTCTGAGTTTCATAAACAAGTAACCTTATGCAGTGTGAAAGACGGCAACCTATCCGGTGGCGCTGTATTTCCCGGAGGGATAACAGCATTTCTGGCACATTAACGGGGTGATATGCCGGTTTTAAGGATTATTGGTTAATTTTATTAATGATATTTTCGCTGTGAACAGATTAGCACAATGTTAGGAATGTTCTCATCCGGTGAAAAGCGGACGGGGAGGGGGAATCAACGCTGGCTGAGGTTTCCTCTTTACCTCAATGGCTGATTTTGTGTGTGACTTGTCACCATTTCGTCTCAGTTAGCGATAATTTAGTGTAAGTCAGTCTCTTCAATAAAGCTTCGCCTTGAAATAATTAGCAATAAAATTGAGCGTGAGAAGAGGTTATTAATATAAAAAACCATAATTAATAACCCCTGTGACGGTGTGCGCACCGTTTTACTCTTCCACAGCCTGTGAAAATTCCGCTGTACTACGATTTACGACCTGAAATCGTTATAATCGGCACTGATACCGTTTTCAGAGGATAGAACGTTGACCGACAAAAATGATGAGTACTGGATGCGTTATGCCATGGCGTTAGCCACCCGGGCTCAGGAAAATAATGAAGTGCCTGTCGGAGCGGTGTTAGTTCATGACGGCGAAGTGATTGCCGAGGGCTGGAATCATCCTATCGGGGATCATGATCCGACGGCCCATGCCGAAATGATGGCATTACGCCAGGGCGGAAAGGCACTGGAAAATTACCGGTTACTGGATACCACGCTCTATGTCACCCTGGAACCTTGCACAATGTGTGCCGGGGCGATGATCCATAGCCGTATCTCCCGACTGGTCTACGGGGCGCGTGATGCGAAAACGGGGGCGGCGGGTTCATTACTGGATATTCTGCATCATCCCGGGATGAATCATCGGATAGTCGTGGAGGGGGGCCTGCTGGCAGAAGAATGTGCGGATCAGTTAAGCGAGTTCTTCCGCCTGCGCAGGGCACAAAAAAAAGCGCTGCGTCAGACGCAGCGCGAGGATCAGTAGCACATCGGATCAGTTCATCGCTATTTGTGGCTCTGACGGGGAAGGAATGTCAGAGTCAGGAATAGGAATGATTTTTTGTTTCTTCTTCTCTATTTCCTGCAGATACCCGACCAGGCTGATATTGTACTTACGAATATTTTCCACGTAATTATAGGCTTCTGTGCCACGGGCAAATCCATAAGTCGTCAGACGATAGTAACGCTTTTGTGACAGCAGCGGCAGACGTTGTTTAACATCTGCCCAGCTGTCCGGATTCGCCCCTTGCATCATGGTCAGCTTGCGGGCATCCATCATATGAGCAAAGCCCATATTATAAGCCGCCAGGGCGAACCAGATACGTTCATCCGGGGGGATCGTCTGTGGAACTTTATCCATCAGTTCCTGTAAATACTGGCTGCCGCCGCGAATACTTTCCGCAGCATCAAGGCGATTAGTGACATTGAGGCTGTCTGCCGTATTACGGGTCAGCATCATCATTCCCCTGACCCCGGTCGGAGAGGTGGCCTGCGGATCCCAGTGGGATTCCTGGTAAGCAACGGCGGCCAGCAGTCGCCAGTCTATCTGGCTGGCGTACTTCCTGAACAGGGGCTGCAATGACGGTAATGTACTATCGATAGCCCGCAGGAACGTCCGGGTATCTACGTAATCAAAATTACCGGTGTGTCCCAGGTATTTCTCATCCAGTCTGGCCAGGGTGCCATCTTCGTTAAGCTGGTTGTAAAAATCCAGCATTGCGGCATTCAGACTGTCATCAGCCGTCTTCGCCATATACCAGTTTACCGGGGCTTCATTGGTTACATCGAAGGCCACGGCCAGTTGCGGATGGATCCGCTGCATCATACCGATAGTGGCTGAGTCACCGATGGTATAGTCCAGTTTTCCGTCAGCCACCTGTTCCAGCATGGCTTGCGGACTCAGTTTCTTTTCAACATGCCAGCTGAGCCCGGGATACTTCTTCGCTTTGAACGCCTCCAGCGTCGAAATAAAGGACGATTCAGAGGGAACGGATAAGGTGCCATGTAAATCATCCAGGCTTTTCGGGCGAGGTTTATTCACCCGGTAAACCAGTTGCTGTGTCGTCATATAATAAGCAGGGCCGCTACGGTAATCACGCTGGCGCTCCGGGTCCCATGCCAGTCCGGCCGCCAGAATATCTGCGCGATGATGATTAAGGTCATCAAACAGACTTTCAATGTTCGGACGTACGGACACTTCCAGCTTCACGCCCAGATAATCTGCAAAGCGTTTAGCCAGCTCGTAATCCATCCCGGTCGGATTTTTGCTGTTCTTTTGCCAGGTCAGAGAAGAGCTTATGGTGCTGACACGTAACACTCCGCGGGATTTGATCTGCGACAGAGTATCTTGTGTCCCTGAATGCCAGGTGATAGCAGGCCATAAAGCGATTGCCAGTAACAAGGTGACAAGACCGATCAAAAGATAATTTAATTTAAAATATTTCAATAAGTTATCTCGTTAATCAGCTCCGGGTTTAGCCTTTTGGCAGGAATGTAACAGAGGGTAAACAGCCCGGAGCGAGGTGCATTCTGAGCAACAAAGCGGCAAAGAGCAACTTTTATAGCAAGAAATGTTTGTTTTTTGACCTCAGGATTATCCGCAGAAATTCAACGCAAACGGTTTCGTAACAGAGGGTTATTCTTTATAATGGCGTCCGTTTTCCCCTGTTGCGCCCAATGAAGCGTCGTCCGGCGTTTCGAAGACGAGAGATCTTTAATGATGGAAATTTTGCGTGGCTCGCCCGCTCTGTCGGCATTTCGTATTAACAAACTCCTGAACAGTTTCAGAAATGCTCACCTGCCCGTCAGCGATATTTATGCTGAATATGTACATTTTGCCGATGTCAGTTCTCCCCTGACCGAGGATGAAAAAAACCGTCTTCAACGTCTTCTTAAATACGGCCCCTCACTGGCGGAGCATGAACCTGCCGGACGTTTACTGCTGGTCACTCCACGTCCCGGGACGATTTCCCCCTGGTCTTCTAAAGCGACAGACATTGCTCATAACTGTGAACTGGCGAAAGTCATCCGTCTGGAAAGAGGGCTGGCGTTCTATATCCAGGCTGAGACGATTTCGGGATCTCAGTGGGCTGAGCTGTCTGCTTTATTACATGACCGGATGATGGAAACGGTTTACACCTCACTGACTCAGGCGGAACAGCTATTTGTTCAGCACCAGCCTCAGCCGGTGAAAGCGGTAGATATTCTCGGTAAGGGCCGTCAGGCACTGGAGGAGGCAAACGCTTCTCTCGGTCTTGCTCTGGCAGAGGATGAAATTGATTACCTGTTGGCAGCGTTTACCGGACTGGGACGCAATCCTAACGATATCGAACTCTATATGTTTGCTCAGGCCAACTCAGAGCACTGCCGCCATAAAATCTTTAATGCGGATTGGGTCATCGATGGCGTAAAACAGCCGAAGTCGCTGTTTAAAATGATTAAAAATACCTTTGAGAAAAACCCTGAGCATGTGCTGTCGGCCTATAAAGATAATGCCGCAGTGATGGAAGGCTCAAAGGTCGGGCGTTTCTATGCCGACGATAAACAGGGTGTTTATGATTTCCATCAGGAAGATGCTCATATCCTGATGAAAGTCGAAACTCACAACCACCCGACAGCGATTTCTCCATGGCCGGGGGCGGCGACCGGCTCCGGGGGGGAAATCCGTGATGAGGGGGCGACCGGACGCGGTGCTAAACCTAAAGCGGGCCTGAGCGGGTTCTCTGTTTCTAACCTGCGTATCCCGGGCTTTGAACAACCCTGGGAGCAGGATTTCGGTAAACCGGACCGTATTGTGACCGCGCTGGACATTATGACCGATGGCCCGTTGGGCGGTGCTGCATTTAATAATGAATTTGGTCGTCCGGCGCTGAACGGTTACTTCCGTACCTACGAAGCCCGGGTGACGAGTCATAACGGCGAAGAGCTGCGAGGCTACCATAAGCCCGTTATGCTGGCCGGGGGGATCGGTAATATCCGTGGTGATCATGTCCAGAAAGGCGAGATCAGCATCGGTGCCAAACTGATCGTATTAGGGGGGCCGGCGATGAATATCGGCCTGGGCGGCGGTGCCGCGTCATCGATGGCTTCCGGCCAGTCAGATGCCGACCTGGATTTTGCGTCTGTTCAGCGTGACAACCCGGAAATGGAGCGCCGCTGTCAGGAAGTGATTGACCGCTGCTGGCAGCTGGGCGAACAGAACCCGATTCTGTTTATCCATGATGTCGGTGCCGGTGGTCTGTCTAACGCGATGCCAGAGCTGGTCAGTGACGGGGGACGCGGTGGTCGTTTCAATCTGCGTGATATCCTGAACGATGAGCCGGGCATGAGTCCGCTGGAAGTCTGGTGTAATGAATCGCAGGAACGTTATGTTTTAGCCGTTTCGCCGGACAAACTGCCACTGTTTGAGCAGTTATGTCAGCGTGAACGTGCACCTTATGCGGTGATTGGCGAAGCTACTGAAGAACTGCATCTGACACTGAACGACACGCACTTCGATAATCAGCCTATCGATATGCCGCTGGATGTTTTGCTGGGGAAAACCCCGAAAATGACGCGTGACGTCGAAACAAAACAGGTCTGCGGGACGGCATTAAACCGTGATGAAATATCACTGTCCGACGCGGTTAAGCGCGTTATGCACCTGCCTGGCGTTGCTGAAAAGACTTTCCTTATCACCATCGGTGACCGTTCCGTGACCGGAATGGTGGCCCGTGACCAGATGGTCGGGCCATGGCAGGTTCCGGTTGCAAACTGTGCCGTGACGACTGCCAGCCTGGACAGCTATCATGGTGAAGCCTTCGCCATGGGTGAGCGTGCTCCTGTGGCACTGCTTGATTTTGCCGCCTCTGCCCGCCTGGCCGTCGGTGAAGCGTTGACCAACCTGGCCGCCACCGATATCGGTTCTCTGAGCCGAATCAAGCTTTCCGCAAACTGGATGTCAGCCGCCGGACACCCCGGGGAAGATGCCGGGTTATATGCCGCGGTAAAAGCCGTGGGTGAAGAACTGTGTCCGGCACTGGGTCTGACCATTCCTGTCGGTAAAGACTCGATGTCGATGAAAACCCGCTGGCAGCAGGATAATCAGCCAAGAGAGATGACGTCACCGTTATCTCTGGTGATCACGGCTTTCGCCCGTGTAGAAGATGTTCGTCATACGGTCACGCCTCAATTGCAACCCGATACAGATAACCTGCTGATGCTGGTGGACCTGGGGGCGGGGGCTAATACGCTGGGAGCCACAGCACTGGCACAGGTTTACAGCCAGCTCGGGGATAAACCGGCAGATGTCCGCAATGCGCAACAACTGGCGGGTTTCTTCAACGCTATCCAGCAGCTGGTTTCTGAACAGAAACTACTGGCTTACCATGACCGTTCTGACGGGGGGCTACTGGTCACTCTGGCTGAAATGGCCTTTACAGGCCATTGTGGTCTCCGTGTTGACGTGGCCTCACTGGGGCAGGATGTTTTGGCATCGTTGTTTACCGAAGAGTTGGGTGCGGTTATCCAGGTGAAAGCGGAAGATAAACAAGCCATCAGCGATATTTTTGCCGCTCATGGTCTGTCAGAATGCCTGCATGTTCTTGGTGCTGCTGAGCCTGGCGATGAGTTTGTGATCAATACCGGTCACCAGGTGATTTACCAGGAAAAACGCTCGACACTGCGTCGCTGGTGGGCGGAAACCACCTGGCAGATGCAGCGGTTACGTGATAACCCGGAGTGTGCCGATGAAGAACACCAGTCAAAACTCGATAACAACGACCCGGGCCTGAATGTCAGCCTGAGTTTCAACCCGGCAGAAGATATCGCTGCGCCGATGATTGCGACCGGCGTCAGACCAAAACTGGCCGTACTGCGCGAGCAGGGGGTTAATTCACATGTGGAGATGGCAGCAGCCTTCCACCGTGCCGGTTTTGAGGCTGTGGATGTGCATATGAGCGATCTGCTGGCCGGACGTCAGTCTCTGGACGATTTTCATATGTTGTCGGCCTGTGGCGGCTTCTCTTACGGGGATGTGTTAGGTGCCGGTGAAGGCTGGGCAAAATCGATCCTGTTTAATCCGCGGGTTCGTGAAACCTTTAAACAGTTCTTTAACCGTACCGGGACACTGGCACTCGGCGTCTGTAATGGTTGTCAGATGATGTCGAATCTCCGTGAACTGATCCCGGGCAGTGATCTGTGGCCAAGGTTCGTCCGTAACCAGTCCGAGCGTTTTGAAGGTCGTTTCAGCCTGGTCGAAGTGGCTGACAGCCCGTCTCTGCTGCTATCCGGCATGTCAGGCTCCCGGATGCCGATTGCGGTATCGCATGGTGAAGGCTTTGCTGAATTTGCAGACCAGGCCCATCTGGATGCGCTTCAGGCAGCGGACCTGGTGGCACTGCGTTACGTGGATAACTATGGTCAACCGACTGAAGCTTATCCGGCGAACCCGAATGGTTCCCCGCAAGGGATCACGGCGGTCACCAACACCAGCGGTCGTGTCACGATTATGATGCCGCACCCTGAACGTGTATTTCGTACCGTCAGCAACTCCTGGCACCCGCAGGAGTGGGGCGAAGACAGCCCATGGATGCGTATCTTCCGTAATGCCCGTAAGCAGTTAGGCTGATACCGGCAACATCCTCTTTAAAGCGCCCTCAGGGGCGCTTTTTTACTGACTGGGGGAGGGGCTGCGGGCCAGTCCTGTAGCGGGGCCGGGGATCCCGGAAACCTGTGTTTATGGCAGCAGAAAGCGGTTAGCGTCGT
This sequence comes from Tatumella sp. UCD-D_suzukii, assembly GCF_000611875.2. Lineage (NCBI taxonomy): Bacteria > Pseudomonadati > Pseudomonadota > Gammaproteobacteria > Enterobacterales > Erwiniaceae > Tatumella > Tatumella sp. UCD-D_suzukii. The sequence continues at coordinate 176,401 of NZ_JFJX01000064.1, read as the reverse complement.
CAGCGGGGATCCCGCCAGCCGGATATGAACTGGACGCGGGCGATTTTAAGAGGTAAGTTGCACGCGTTTATTTTTTACCGGACACACCGGTGAGCGCAATAACCTCCGGGAAACGACCCTGGCGTCACTGATAAAAGCGAAAAAGGTTCAGCTATGAAAAAAATTGATGCGATTATTAAACCCTTCAAACTGGATGATGTCCGTGAAGCGCTGGCAGAAGTCGGTATTACCGGCATGACAGTGACGGAAGTGAAGGGTTTCGGGCGTCAGAAGGGACATACCGAGTTATACCGTGGCGCAGAGTATATGGTCGATTTTCTGCCGAAGGTTAAAATCGAATTAGTGATTGCCGATGATATCGTCGATACCTGTGTGGAAACGATTATGCGCACCGCACAGACCGGCAAAATCGGTGACGGTAAGATTTTTGTGTTCGACGTTGCACGGGTTGTGCGTATCCGTACCGGCGAAGAAGACGAAGAAGCTATCTGATCACTCAGGCCACCGCAGTCGGGTGGCCCGGGTAACACATCAGAGATCTTTGTGCGGGCCAAACAGTTCATAATGAATATGCGACTGACTGACGCCTGCTTCAGTTAACTGATGGATAACAGACTGCATAAAACCTGTCGGGCCACAGACAAAGTAGTGGCACCGCGGGTCATCGAGCGCGCTACCTGCCTGTGTAATATTGATCAGGCCTGAAAGGTGGTGGTCGTCTGCCATCGCGTTGTCGGGTTGTTTGTACCAGATAACCTCATGGAAATCATTCAGGGTCGATCCCAGTTGTGTGACTTCTTCACTGAATGCATGTTCTGCACGATTGTGTGCGGCATGCCACCAGTTAACCCGGGCGGTATACTGTTGTTCAGCCAGCGCATGCAGCATGGCCAGTAATGGTGTCTGGCCGGACCCCGCAGAAATGAGCGTGATCGGCGCCGGAAACAGCGAACTGTCCAGCAGGAAATCGCCCGCCGGTGCGGAAAGCGCAACCCGGTCGCCGCATTTTGCCCGGCTATGTAACCATCCGGAGACCTTACCTTCCGGCTGACGACGGACCGCGATACGATAGCTTTTACCGTCCGGAGTCCGGGTCAGTGAATACTGCCGGATCTGGCGGTGGGTAAACCCTTCCGGTTTAAGATACAGCGCGACAAATTGCCCGGCTGTAAATTCTGAAACGGGCTGACCATCTTCCGGTGTCAGTACGAAGCTCTTAATAACCTCGCTTTCCTGCTTAATCTCACTGATCACAAAATCGCGGGTTCCGCGCCAGCCGCCGGAGAGGTGTTCATGCTGCGCGTAAATCTGCTCTTCACGGTTGATAAAGATATCGGCCAGGACACCGTAGGCTTTCGCCCAGGCCGCCAGAACCTCGTCGCCAGGATCCAGCAGCTCCCGGATGGTGCCTAATAAATGTTCACCGACAATGGCATATTGTTCCGGCTGAATCGACAGGCTGACATGTTTCTGGGCAATTTTTTCGACGGCGGGGAGCAGGGCTTCCGGGGTATCCAGATGGCTTCCGTAAGCACACAGTGCATTAAACAAGGCTTCCGGCTGACGGCCGCTGGCCTGGTTGCTCATATTAAAGACATCTTTCAGTTCCGGATTATGACTCAGCATACGCTGATAAAAATGTTGAGTGACTGCCGGGCCAGCTGCAGCGATTGCCGGAAGAGTTTCTCTGACCAGTGCAATAGTTTTGGCATCAAGCATTTGTTATTCCTTTACGGGATGATAATAACATGTATTTTAAATGCATGTTATTCCCTGTTACCCGTAAAGTAAACAGGGGTATTTGTTTTTTTCTTGTTATACGTGACTGCAATATGAAATTCATCGTGATCGCAGATGAAAAAATATCAGTTAAAAAAGCACTTTCATTTCAGCAGCTAAGCCGTATGTCGCCGGTATGCCAATCGTTTGCGTAAAAAGAGTGTATTCCGGCTACCGTCCTCCCGGAAAAGAGTTTACACTGTGGGCCGTTACCCGCCGATGGGTGTTAAATTGCCGTTTTTAAGTTAGCTGAGTCAGGAGATGCGGATGTTAAAGCGAGAGATGAACATAGCCGATTATGATGCCCCACTGTGGGAGGCGATGGAGCAGGAAAAAGTGCGTCAGGAAGAGCACATTGAATTAATTGCTTCAGAAAACTACACCAGCCCACGCGTAATGCAGGCTCAGGGTTCACAGCTCACCAACAAATATGCAGAAGGGTATCCTGGTAAGCGTTATTACGGCGGATGTGAATACGTCGATATCGTCGAGCAATTAGCCATCGACCGTGCGAAAGAGTTGTTTGGTGCAGATTACGCTAACGTTCAGCCGCACAGTGGCTCACAGGCTAACTTTGCTGTGTATACCGCACTGTTGCAGCCGGGCGATACCATTCTGGGGATGAATCTGGCGCATGGTGGCCACCTGACACACGGTTCTCCGGTGAACCTGTCCGGTAAACTGTATAACGTCGTCCCTTACGGTATCGATGACAGCGGCAAGATCGATTATGAAGAACTGGCTGAACTGGCGAAGACGCATAAGCCTAAAATGATTGTCGGTGGTTTCTCTGCATATTCCGGCGTTTGTGACTGGGCTAAAATGCGTGAAATTGCAGACAGCATTGGTGCATGGCTGTTTGTTGATATGGCTCACGTCGCAGGTCTGGTGGCCGCCGATGTCTATCCGAACCCGGTTCCGCATGCACATATCGTCACCACGACTACCCATAAAACCCTGGCAGGCCCGCGCGGCGGACTGATCCTGGCGAAAGGGGGTGATGAAGACCTGTATAAGAAACTGAACTCAGCCGTCTTCCCTGGCGGTCAGGGTGGCCCTCTGATGCACGTGATCGCGGGTAAAGCGGTCGCTCTGAAAGAAGCGATGGAGCCGGAATTTAAAGCTTATCAGCAGCAGGTTGCTGTTAACGCTAAAGCCATGGTCGAAGTCCTGCTGGCCCGTGGCTACAACATCGTTTCCGGGGGGACCCATAACCACCTGTTCCTGCTGGATCTGGTCGACAAAAATTTGACCGGTAAAGAAGCCGATGCAGCGTTAGGCCGTGCAAATATCACTGTTAACAAAAACAGCGTCCCTAACGATCCGAAGAGCCCGTTTGTCACTTCCGGTATCCGTATCGGTACCCCTTCAGTGACCCGTCGTGGTTTCAACGAAGCTGACGTGCGTGAGCTGGCTGGCTGGATTGCTGATATTCTGGACAATATCAATGATGAAGCCACTATCGAGCGCGTGAAAGGTAAAGTACTGGAAATCTGTGCCCGTCTGCCGGTCTATGCCTGAGACGACTAACGCCGGTCAGACCGGCGTCTGAACAGAGAAAGGCGGCCTGAGGTCGCCTTTCTGCTTCCATACCATCCTATTCAGCGAAGCGTGATGGCGTTGTCTCTGCAAACCCTGCCTGCCATATCCCTGCACTGATTCCGGTGTCTCAGAATATCCTGATTATCCGACCCTCCGGTATTTCCGACGATACATTCTTGTGAAGTGACGCCAGGCCATTATACTCCGCTGACTTTCCTGCAGAATTTTGAAATAACAGAGCGGCTTTTACGTTGACCGGTCAACGTATGTTCCTGCACGCTTTTGGTGGAAATTCAGGGACGCAGCATTGCGGGCTTTGCCTGAGTGCTGCCAGGGTGATTGTCACCGCGGTACAAGGGAGAGGTCGTCTGCCAGTGAGGAAACACCAGGGATAAGGAATGCCTGAGACAGTAAAGGAATAACCGCGTGGGGAGGCCGATGCCTGCGAAAAATGCAATGGCGGAAGGGCACTGCGGAAATCCGTCGGGATCTCCCCGGGCACGGCGGCCCGGGGAGGGGAGCTTAGCGTTTTAACGCTTCGCTTAATTCATCACGCATGGAAGCCAGAATTGCGCGAACGACACGCGGGTTACCGGCAACGAGATTACCTGATTGCAGGTAACCGTGACCGCCGGTAAAGTCGGTGACCAGGCCGCCCGCTTCACGGACCAGCAGTTCGCCGCCAGCAAAATCCCATGGCTTCAGGCCGATTTCGAAATAACCATCGGTACGACCGGCTGCAACATAGGCCAGATCCAGTGCTGCTGAACCGGTACGACGGAAGTCAGCACACTGAGTAAACAGTTTGCTTACGACATTGATGAAAGGCACGGAATGTTGTTTTGCTTTAAACGGGAAACCGGTAGCCAGAATAGCACCGTCCAGATCACGTGCAGTGCTGCTACGTAAACGGTAACCGTTCAACTGTGCGCCCTGACCGCGCGCGGCACTGAACAGTTCATTGCGCATCGGGTCATAGACCACGGCAACTTCGGTACGGCCTTTAACGCGTACGGCGATAGACACTGCAAAGTGAGGGAAACGCTTGATGAAGTTGGTGGTACCATCCAGTGGATCAATAACCCATTGAACATCCTTGTCTTCGCCAGCCAGCTCACCGCTTTCTTCGGTGATGATGGTGTGCTGAGGGTAAGATTTACGAATGACCTCAATAATCAGGCGTTCCGCGTCACGGTCGACATTGGTGACAAAGTCGTTACTGCCTTTCTGACTGGTTTCTACCGCGTCAGGAGTTTCGTAATTTTTGGCGATTAAATTACCGGCCTTGCGCGCAGCGCGCACGGCAATGTTCAGCATCGGATGCATCAGTTATTCCCACTGGATGTTAAAGAACGAAAAAACGGCTGGAAGTATAGCAGTGTGTTCAGACAATGTCTCTTTTTATGTTAATATCCTTCTATACATTTTTACACTGGCTCCCAATCTATGTTGCAGAATATTCGTATCGTCCTGGTAGAGACCTCTCATACCGGGAATATGGGCTCCGTTGCCCGCGCCATGAAAACCATGGGTCTTTCGAATCTCTACCTGGTGAATCCGCTGATCAAGCCCGATTCACAGGCGATCTCTCTGGCTGCCGGTGCCAGCGATTTAATCGGTAATGCATCGATTGTCGAGTCGCTGGATGAAGCCATTGCCGGATGCAGCCTGGTGGTCGGGACCAGCGCACGCTCCCGTTCACTGCCCTGGCCGATGCTGGATGCCAGAGAATGTGGTGTAAAAAGCGTGGAAGAAGGTCGCCAGGCTCCGGTGGCCCTGGTGTTTGGTCGTGAGCGCGTCGGTCTGACTAACGAAGAATTACAGAAGTGCCACTATCACGTGGCTATCCCGGCCAATCCGGAATACACCTCGCTGAACCTGGCGATGGCCGTACAGCTGATTGCCTATGAAGTGCGTATGGCCTGGCTGCAGGCGCAGGAAGCCGCAGAGCCGGCACCTCAGTATGCTGAATCACCGTATCCGCTGGTGGACGATCTGGAACGTTTCTATGTGCATCTGGAAGCAATGATGCTGAACAGTGGCTTTATCCGTAAGGATCAGCCAGGCCAGGTCATGAGTAAACTTCGTCGTCTGTTTACCCGCGCTCGTCCTGAGCGTGATGAGCTAAATATTCTGCGCGGAATGCTCTCATCCTTCGAAAAAAAGGACAAGGAAAGCCAGTGATAGCAAGGGATTCGGCCGGAAGCACACGATAGGTTAAATACCTGAGTAAATTACCCGGTTAAATAGTTGACCAAATCACTCGGGAATGTCAGACTGATTCTCATGAACTTTATTAACACTCCGGTAACCGGATACTGATCGAGGTCGTGTAACGATGAGACTGACATCCAAAGGGCGTTATGCTGTCACAGCCATGTTAGATGTGGCACTTCATTCCAATGAGGGCCCGGTGCCTTTGGCCGATATTTCTGAACGTCAGGGTATTTCACTTTCCTACCTTGAGCAGCTATTTTCCCGCCTGCGTAAAAACGGACTGGTTTCCAGCGTGCGTGGGCCGGGCGGCGGTTATTTACTGGGTAAAGACGCCGGCGAAATTGCCGTCGGTACCGTCATTACTGCGGTTGATGAGTCTGTCGATGCGACCAAATGCCAGGGTAAAGAAGGGTGTCAGGGCGGTGAGCGCTGTCTGACGCACGTACTGTGGCGTGATCTGAGTGACCGCATCAGTGACTTTCTGAACAATATCACGCTGGCTGAGCTGGTGAATAATCAGGATATCCTTAAGGTAGCGGACCGTCAAAATAATGATAACCGACGTTTCCGTGATAACCGTATTCCTGAGACGATTGACGTCAAACTGCGAGCCTACAGCTAATTATAATTAATCTGTGATTGGCCGGCTGATCCTTTACCGTCCGACCATAAATTTTGCATTGAAGTGATGTACGGAGTTTAAGAGCAATGAAATTACCGATTTATCTGGATTACTCTGCGACTACGCCAGCGGATCCACGCGTTGCTGAGAAAATGATGCAATACCTGACCCTGGATGGGGTTTTTGGTAACCCGGCTTCCCGTTCTCACCGCTTTGGCTGGCAGTCTGAAGAAGCTGTTGATATTGCACGCAATCAGATTGCTGAGCTGGTGGGGGCTGACCCGCGTGAAATCGTCTTTACCTCAGGTGCCACTGAAGCCGATAACCTGGCTATCAAAGGGGCTGCACAATTTTATCAGAAGAAAGGTAAGCACATTATTACCTGTAAAACTGAACATAAAGCGGTGCTGGATACCTGTCGTCAGCTGGAAAGAGAAGGGTTTGAAGTCACCTATCTGACGCCTCAGACCAACGGTATTATTGACCTGGCCGCGCTGGAAGCCGCCATGCGTGAAGACACCATCCTGGTTTCAATCATGCATGTGAACAATGAAATCGGCGTGGTTCAGGATATCGCAGCGATCGGCGAAATGTGCCGCGCGCGCGGAATTATCTACCATGTTGATGCGACTCAGAGCGTCGGTAAACTCCCTATTGACCTGAGTCAGCTGAAAGTTGATTTAATGTCTTTCTCCGCGCATAAACTGTACGGACCGAAAGGGATTGGTGCACTGTATGTTCGCCGTAAGCCACGTATCCGTCTGGAAGCCCAGATGCACGGTGGCGGTCATGAGCGCGGTATGCGTTCAGGGACACTGGCAGTACATCAGATTGTGGGTATGGGTGAAGCCTACCGCATAGCGAAAGAAGAAATGGACAGCGAAATGGCCCGTCTGCGGGTGCTTCGTGACCGTCTGTGGAATGGCGTTAAAGATCTGGAAGAAGTGTATTTAAACGGTGATCTGGAGAACGGTGCGCCGAATATCCTGAACATCAGCTTTAACTACGTGGAAGGTGAATCACTGATTATGGCCCTGAAAGACCTGGCTGTATCTTCCGGTTCGGCCTGTACTTCTGCCAGTCTGGAACCTTCTTATGTGCTGCGTGCCCTGGGAATGAACGATGAACTGGCTCACAGTTCGATTCGTTTCTCTTTAGGACGTTTTACGACTGAAGAAGAGATCGACTACGCCATTGATCTGGTACGCAAATCTATCGGCCGTCTGCGTGACCTTTCTCCGCTGTGGGAAATGTTCAAAGCGGGTGTGGATTTGAATAGCATTGAATGGGCGCATCATTAATAGTCTTCAGGAGAATAAAAAATGGCTTATAGCGAAAAAGTAATCGATCACTACGAAAACCCACGTAATGTTGGCTCATTTGATAATGCTGATCCGAACATCGGCAGCGGCATGGTAGGTGCACCTGCCTGTGGTGACGTGATGAAACTACAGATCAAAGTCAGCGATAGCGGTATTATCGAAGATGCCCGTTTCAAAACTTACGGCTGTGGTTCAGCCATCGCTTCCAGTTCACTGATCACTGAATGGGTGAAAGGGAAGTCACTGGACGAAGCGCAGAGCATTTCGAATATGCAGATCGCCGAAGAGCTGGAATTACCCCCGGTAAAAATCCACTGTTCTATCCTGGCTGAAGATGCGATTAAAGCAGCAATTGCTGACTATAAGAGTAAGAAAACCGACAAATAAGCGAGGGTGATAGATGGCGATTTCCCTGAGCGATTCAGCGGCAGCCCGCGTCAGTTCTTTTCTGGCAAATCGTGGCTCCGGTTACGGTTTACGGTTAGGTGTCAGAACATCAGGTTGTTCGGGTATGGCTTATGTCCTCGAATTTGTGGATGAACCCCAGCCTGAAGATACTGTGTTTGAAGAGAAGGGCGTCAGAGTTGTTGTTGATGGCAAAAGCCTTGTCTACCTCGATGGTACAGAACTGGATTTTGTAAAAGAAGGCCTGAACGAAGGCTTTAAATTCATTAATCCTAATGTGAAAGACGAGTGCGGTTGCGGCGAGAGTTTCAACGTATAATCTCTGTATCATACTCTGAATATCTGCCCCAGCCTGCTGGGGCGTTTTTTTTATTATTTCCACGCTTCGGACCGGTTATGAATTATTTTACCCTGTTTGATTTGCCAGAATCTTTCGAGCTTGACACGACAGCGCTGTCTGACAAGTTTCAGTCTCTGCAACGTCAGTATCATCCTGACAGGTTTGCGACTGCACCTGAAGCCGAACGGCTGAAGGCCTTACAGCACGCCGCAACCATCAATCAGGGCTACCAGGCCCTGCGCAAGCCTCTCTCCCGGGCAGAATATCTGTTGTCACTTCACGGGTTCGATATCAATAATGAACAACATACCCTGCGTGATACGGCATTTCTGATGGAACAACTCGAACTGCGGGAAGAGCTTGAAACCATTGATCAGCAAAATAACAGTGACGCACTGACCCCTTATTTCCATCGACTGGATTCCATGGAAAAGCAACGCAGTCAGCAAATGCGTCAGCAGTTTGCTGATCAGCAGTGGCCGGAAGCGGCAGATACCGTGCGTAAGCTAAGATTTCTCGCTAAACTGCGGGTCGAAGCAGAAAAGCTGGAAGAAAAACTGCTGGACTTTTAAACGGGAAGCTCGTTATGGCGTTATTACAAATCAGTGAACCCGGGTTAAGCGCAGCCCCCCATCAGCGCAGGCTGGCGGCGGGTATTGACCTCGGAACCACCCACTCTCTGGTAGCGACAGTCCGCAGCGGACTGGCGGAAACCTTGCCTGATGAAAACGGACGGCATTTATTGCCTTCGGTTGTACACTACCAGGCGACGCAGACCCGCGTTGGCTGGGATGCCCGTACGCAGGCCGCCCGCGATCCGCGTCATACCTTCAGTTCAGTGAAACGTCTGATAGGCCGTTCTCTGGCTGATATCCGCCAGCGTTACCCGCATCTGCCGTACCTGTTTACTGCCAGTGAAAATGGTTTACCGATGATGGAAACCCCGTCGGGTCAGGTGAATCCGATCCGGGTCTCCGGTGATATTCTCAATGAGCTGGCAAATCGTGCGCGTGAATCGTTGGGCGGTGAGCTTGATGGCGTCGTCATCACGGTGCCGGCCTATTTCGATGACGCCCAGCGTCAGGGAACAAAAGACGCTGCCCGGCTGGCCGGATTACATGTTCTGCGTTTGCTGAATGAACCGACCGCAGCAGCGGTGGCTTATGGCCTGGACTCGGGCAAAGAAGGCATTATTGCCGTTTATGACTTAGGCGGCGGGACTTTCGATATTTCCGTATTGCGTCTGAGCCGGGGGGTGTTTGAAGTCCTCGCGACCGGCGGGGATTCTGCGCTCGGGGGCGATGATTTCGATCAGCTGCTGGCGGAGTGGATTAGCCAGCAGGCAGGGATCACTGATTTCAGTGATGCCGGTATTCAGCGTGAAATTCTTGATGCTGCCACGGCGGCTAAAATTGCGCTGAGTGATAATGAAACGACGACCGTTTGTGTCGCAGGCTGGCAGGGTGAGGTAACCCGTGAACAGTTTACGGCTCTGATTGCGCCGCTGCTGAAAAAGACGCTGGTTGCCTGTCGTCGTACCCTGAAAGATGCGGGTGTCAGCGTTGATGAAGTGATGGAAGTGGTGATGGTCGGCGGCTCAACACGCACGCCTGCCGTGCGGGAAAGTGTGGGTGAGTTTTTCGACCGTGAACCTCTGACCTCTATTGACCCGGATCGCGTCGTGGCGCTGGGTGCTGCCATTCAGGCCGATATTCTGGCCGGTAATAAACCTGACAGTGAAATGCTGCTGTTGGATGTGATCCCGCTTTCTTTAGGGCTGGAAACCATGGGAGGGCTGACCGAAAAAGTCATCCCCCGCAACACGACCATTCCCGTCGCACGTGCTCAGGAATTTACCACCTTTAAAGACGGGCAGACGGCGATGAGTATTCACGTGGTACAGGGTGAGCGTGAGCTGGTCAGCGATTGCCGTTCTCTGGCTCGTTTTGCATTACGGGGCTTACCCGCATTACCGGCCGGTGGCGCACATATCCGCGTAACCTTCCAGGTGGATGCTGACGGGTTGCTGAGTGTGACTGCGATGGAGAAATCCACCGGCGTGGAAGCCTCTATTCAGGTTAAACCCTCTTACGGGCTGACTGAAAATGAAATCGCGACCATGATCACCGACTCGATGACCTACGCCCGTGATGATGTGGAAGCCCGCCAGTTGGCAGAGAAAAAGGTAGATGCACTTCGGGTACTGGAAAGTCTTGAAGGTGCACTGAGTGAGGATCAGGCTCTTCTTTCAGAGCAGGAACTGCATTCCATCCGCGAAGCACAGCAGGCACTGCGTGACTCGCTGGACAATAATAATGAGGCGCAGATTGCTGCCGGAATAAAACATTTGGATCACGTGACTCAGGAGTTTGCGGCACGCCGTATGGATAACTCTATCCGACGCGCGCTGACCGGACACTCTGTGGATGAGGTTTAAGCATGCCTAAGATTGTAATTTTACCCCATAAAGATCTGCTGCCGGAAGGCGGTGTCTATGATGCCACCCCGGGAGAGACCATCCTGGATGTGGCTCTGCGCAATGGTATCGAAGTCGAACATGCCTGCGAAAAATCCTGCGCCTGTACGACCTGCCACTGTGTGGTCCGTGAAGGATTTGATTCACTGGCAGAAAGCAGTGAAGATGAAGATGATATGCTGGATAAGGCCTGGGGCCTGGAGCCGGACAGCCGCCTGAGCTGCCAGGCGCGTGTTACGGATGAAGACCTGGTGGTTGAATTCCCGCGTTACACCATTAACCACGCACGGGAACATTGATCCCCGAACGGGCCGGAGGATTCCGGCCCGTGTTGTTTCTGAGGAGTCATTATGTCACTTAAATGGACCGACAGCCGGCCTATCGGCGAAGCACTTTACGACCAGTTTCCCGACACTGACCCGAAAACCGTCCGTTTTACCGACTTACATCGCTGGGTCTGTGAGCTTGAGGATTTTGATGACAATCCTGAGGCCTCCAATGAAAAGATCCTCGAAGCAATTTTGCTAATCTGGATGGACGAGTACGAGTAATAATTAAGGAGCAATGTCATGACTACACAAACCATGCAAATCCGACTCAGCCAGCAGGCCGCCGATGCCCGCTGGGGAGAGAATGCCACGATTTCCTATGCCGATCAGGGCATGACTATTCATCTCACGGGTGATGCTTTACCGGTGATCCAGCGTGCAGCGCATAAAATTGACGGGCAGGGGATCCGTGCCGTCGAACTGACCGGTGACGGTTGGGATCTGGAACGTTGCTGGGCATTCTGGCAGGGGTTCCGTTCGCCGAAAGGACAGCGTGATGTTCACTGGCCTGCACTCAGCGATGCAGAAAAAACTGAACTGCAACATCGCCTGAAAGTGGTGGATTGGGTCAGAAACGTGATTAATCTGCCTGCCGAAGACCTCGGGCCTGAAGATCTGGCCAGTGCGGCTATCGATCTGCTGAGTGACCTTGGCGGAGATGCGGTGACCTATCGTATTACAAAAGGCGAAGATCTGCGTGAGCAGGGGTATATGGGCCTGCATACGGTCGGACGAGGTTCAAGCCGCCCGCCGGTACTGCTGACCCTGGATTTTAATCCGACGGGGGATGATTCTGCACCTGTGGACATCTGCCTGGTGGGTAAAGGCATCACCTTCGATACCGGGGGTTACAGCCTGAAAGGCAGTACCTTTATGGACTCGATGAAAGCGGATATGGGCGGTGCTGCAACGCTGACCGGTGTGCTGGGGATGGCTATCAGTCGTGGTCTGAACAAACGTGTGAAACTGATCTTATGCTGTGCAGACAACATGGTCAGCGGCGGTGCATTACGTCTTGGCGATATTATCCGTTACCGTAATGGTAAGACGGTAGAAGTGATGAATACTGATGCGGAAGGCCGTCTGGTTCTGGCTGACGGTCTTATCGATGCCAGTAAGCTGAAACCGCGCCTGCTGATCGATGCGGCAACCCTGACCGGGGCGGCGAAAACGGCGCTGGGTAACGATTATCATGCACTGTTCAGTTTCGATGATGCGCTGACCGGTGAACTGCTGGACAGTGCCGCACGTGAGGGCGAATTGTTCTGGCGGCTGCCGCTGGCAGAATTCCATCGCCAGCACCTGCCGTCGAATTTTGCTGATCTCAATAACATTGCCAGCCCGTCACATTCTGCCGGTGCAAGCAGTGCAGCAGCTTTCCTTTCTTACTTTGTAGAAGGCTATCAGCAAGGCTGGTTACATATCGACTGTTCTGCCACCTATCGTAAAGGGGCTGTCGATCAATGGTCTGCCGGTGCTACCGGTCTGGGCGTTCGTACTCTGGCTAATCTGCTGCTGAAATAAAAAGCGTCAGATTTTTTCGCGAGGCAGGCACAGGCCTGCCTTTATTTTCAGGGCAGGTCAATGATGGAACTCTCCCTCGACGAGCTTTTAGAAAAAGCAGCCACAGGTCCGGCAGATCGCCCGGCCTTCTTCCGGCGACTGATGCAGTCTGATGTCTGGGTAGCCGGCAAACCGGCCCCGGGTCACTCTTTTGTGTTCGCACCGGACTACCGCCAGCAGCTTGATGGCACAGCAGTTATTCCCTTTTTTACTACGGAGGCTGCGTTTACCGAAGTGACGGGCGGTGATCTTCCTGCGGTCAGGCTGCCGGTGAATGAGCTGTTTGCGATGACTTCGGGTCATACACTGTGCCTTAACCCTTCACTTAAAAGCAGTAAGATCTTCACTGCCACGGAGATCCGGTCTCTGTGCAGCGGGCAAGGCAATGCCCTGGGGGAAATCAGCATCCCGGCAGAGGGCCAGACTCTGTTACTGTCGGCGACAGAAGATCCTCCGCCTTTACTGATAGACTCCCTGAAACAGCTTTTCAGCCGCTATAAACCGGTACGACGGGCATTTGTCGCCTGGTGCCGGGAAGAGGCGGGTGCAGAGGGGAATTTGCTGATTGGTATCGAGGCCAGTGCGGATCTTGATGAAATTATTCAGGCGGCAGGTCATGTGGCGCTGGATACGTTACCGGAAAATGCCCTGATTGATTTCTGTGAGATCAGTGACCCATCTTCAGGCGTCAGCCACTTTTTTGTGGCCCACATTCCGCCGTTCTACCAGCGACCTCAGGGCAGTTTTTTGCGGGGCGCTACTCACGCCTAGCCCGGGAACGGGTTCCTTTCTGCCGGGGAGACAGAGCCCCGGCCGCTGATTTACAAACGGCGTCAGCGCCCCCGTTTTCCGGGGGCTATTCTTTTCGCTGGCGGGCGCTAAGGATCAACGCTTGCGCAGCAATGATGCACTTTTTTTCAGGGTCATATGTCAGTGCGAGGGAACCTGCCGTCATATTCGTGTGGCCTGAACGCGCTGCCATACCCGGATATATAATCTGTAATTTCATGGGCCGCATCGCTGAAGCTAACATAACCTGCCACTGATACCTGATCATTCTTCAGACGCTGAAGAAGCGCGCTATCAGCCTGTTACCCCGGTAGTTTCCGCATCCATTTATACTCTGCTTTTATCCGGACCGCGGCGTTATTCTGCCGGTAAGCCGGTAGCCTATACGAAAACCTTTGAGCATTGCCATTACCGCGATATTCCTTACCCCGATTGATCTATGGCTGATGCTCTATCTTTCCTGAATCTGACTGCGTAATTCAGCAGTCTTTCAGACTGGCATATCATGAGGACATTAAAAAACTAAAGCGGATTGCGGACTACCGTTTCATCGGCGTACCGGCCGCGGTGAAATGATGGTGAGAATAAATTACAGCAGTCCCGTCAACGTCAGATATTTCGTCTGTAACGGGACCCCCGATTTATGGGCTCTGGCTATTGGCCAATCGTCTGAGTTGCGATGTTGATAGTCCCGAGGTTATAAGCTCTCCGAACGTCCTGAAAGAGCGGGATGGACTCAGGTTTTTTTTTACCTGTATTGGTGATTTGAAATAAATATTCCCATATGAGACCATCTCTTTTTCGTAAAACATATTCATAATATCACTGTAGTCACTAATTTTTGTCTCAGACAGAGAACTGATAAAATAATCAATAAATAAAAAAGTCTTTCTGTAATAGATGGTTACGTTATATGCACTGTTTTATTTGATCGTTTTTAGCAATTATATTGAGCATTATTGATAGGCTAATGAGTATATTCCTCTCATTATCGATCACTATTGACGATGTGGCCTGGAACATTCAGAATATTCCACAAGTTAATAGCGGATGTAATTGAGGAATTAATCCGGAAAGACCTGATAGAGGTTGGCTGATTTTACGGATTTATAGAGGGTAAGGAATTTTAATCATTCCTCTATAAACTTGTCAGTAATACCCTGAAGGGCATGGGTTAGCTGACACCTGAACTTTGAACAACGGTCAGCAGAGCAGATGATCAACCTAAGCCATATTTCCGTCCGGGAATATTAAATCAATGACCGGTGAAAAAGAGCTATATGTTTCTAAAAGCTGCAGTACAGAGGTGACTCACAGAGTTTTTTCCGTCCGGTGGCTTTCAGTAGCGATGATTATAAGGCTTTCAGGAGTTCTGTAGTAAAGAAGATTAACGGCGTTTCAGATACAGGTCTTTACCAGACAGATGGGAAATAAAAATTTAATTCTGAGAGAAAGGTAGCACAAAGCCATAAACTTAAACTTTCGGCGGAGAATACTTCTCTCTTCTCAACAAGGTAAAGCGTACCACAACAGGAAGTCATGTGATCACAGAGAGTTTTCATGCTGTTCGTCGTTGTACCGATACCGGATTTTATTCGGGAGGCTAATCTTATGATGGCTTAAAAAATACATAACATTCATTGAAGTATTATTCCTCCTTTGATGGGTTTTTAAAAATGGTAGTCATCTGGCGAGGTTTCTGTTTAACACCAAATCTTTAATGCAATAAAAAATTCAGTATAATATCATATTATATATGGATTAACTTTTAGCAGGGAAGGAATCGATGCCTAAAAGACTAATGATAAATCATGGACGTGTTATCGCTTCGTTGTCAAATTTTGCATCGCCGGTTTCAGCAGACAAGCTCTCAAGAGGGAAGCAGTTTTATTATTTTTGCAATCATGGTGAAAGAAAGGTCTTTCTTATTATGGAGGGGGACTTTATAGTTCGCTCTGAAAATGGAAGTAAGATAATAAATATCGTTTCAGCTCCGCACGTCATAGGGGTATTACCCTCTATTGATCCACCGCCAATATGGCTTGAAAAAGTCGATCATGGGCGAATTGACGCTATCGAATATAATAAATTCTGGCGTATTGTGCATCAAAAAGAGTTGCGATCAGATGTTATGGATATTATTTCTTCCTATCACTCCGATCTTTTAAGTTATTTACAAATAGCAAGTCCGGATTCAGAGGAATATACGCTAAATCTTATACGCAAATGGAACTCGTTTCCTTGCCATATAAAGGAAAGGTTTTCTCTGCTTTTCTTCCTGACGAATAGTTCTTTTTTATCAAAAAGTACGGCATCCAGAACATTAAAAAAATTAAAGGATGAAGGTGTCATAAAGTTAGATAAAGGAAGGTTATCAACAATGCCGAAGTTTACTGTTTAGGTATTCATTACGGAGTCATATTATCGTTATCGAATGCCTGTTTTTTTTGTCGCAGATGTAATGTTTACTTGTAATATAACTTGAATATTTCTATTAGAAAATGGTTGGTGATCTGCATATTATCTTTGTCAGCACTAATCATTAGCGTGATTGTTGTTTGATCGCGAAAGGAGAGGTGTCATATGCTGAATTTATACACGCCACAAAAATTTAATATTCCATCTGATTTAAGTGAAATTTTTGCTGAAAAGCAGAAAACGAAAATAGGAAAAATGCGCTACAATATCTTGTATATCAGCGCGAAACCCGATCCTTCTTCTTTTGATCGAAACCTGGAAGCTACCACAGAATTTTCAAAGAAGAAAATGAGTTATTTAATGCATAAGGGTCATGCCGTGACAGGGGCATATGCCTCCAGTGTGGCGGAATTTATTGAAACGTGGAACGCTATTGGGAAAGAACAGCTACAAAATATAAATAAAGTGATTATTGATTATCATGGAGCCATTAGCGCCAAAAGAGGTCATCAAAGCTTAATTTTCATCACTCCCACTGAGCTTTTGGATAAACAGTATATTTCTATGCTTGAAATAAAACCATCCGTCAAGGTGGTGTCCCTGTATACGTGCTATGGCGGATTTACCGAACGATATAATCCAGCCGTGGGTTTTCTCGAGAAGCTCAAAGCACCTGATGCCTACACGGTCGGATTTGATGCTCAGGCTGAGAATGATATGCTGAGTTTGAAAACGTTCAGACATTATGATCCAGGTAAGCCATTTAACGATGCGCTGAATGCCTTAAATATACATCGATTTCAACTGGGTCGGGTTAAGTACAGTAAAATCGACAAAACTGAAATTTTTATCCAGCATTCTTCAGGAGATATCCGTAAAGCGTTATCGGATTATATGAGCTGAAATGTAATTGGTAATAATTAAATCGCGATTTGAACTTTATAACTACGGTGTTCGGGGTGAGTTTTGATTCCATTTACTCTCGACTTCGCGGGTTATGAGTGTGAGTCAATATAATTTCAGACTGATCATATTCAGGAATGCTTATTCTCTGACGGGAGCGATTTTTAAATAATAAGGTTTTTCGATAGTCTCCATATAAAGTTAAAAACAGGTGAGGCTGAATAAAAACCATGCAACTGCTAAGGTTGGGAGATCTTTCCGAAGTTTACTGAGTGTTCTTTTTTTTGGGATGGTTTCGGGTTTGGTCACTCATCGGGAAGTGGCCTGGGTTAACTCATCCCCGCAACTTCAGATGAGCAGACTTTATTTTAAATAAAGGAATATTTACCTGTGTCATCTTGGGGGCTGCTTTTATTGAGGGGCCTAAGTGGCATTGCTGGCGGGTAAAAATAATTACCGGATAGCAATGTATTTGTTGATGTGTTCTGTTTAAGGAATAAAAAATGAACTTTAAAACCACATTATGTGCAGCGTTACTGCCTGTCTTACTGGCTGGCTCTGTTTCCGCATTTGCTGAAGATCTGGCTCCGGAAAAGGTCACCATAAAGGGAGGGCAGGTTAATTTTGAGGGATCTGTTGTTGCCGCCCCTTGTGCTATTGACAATGATTCCATGAATCAAACCGTCTCGCTGGGTCAGGTGACCAGCAAGACGTTTCAAACAGCGGGAGACACCTCATCATTCGTTCCGTTCAGCATTAAGCTGACCGGCTGTGACCTGACAGGCACTAATGCTACAGGTAACTACACCAAAGCCTCCATCGTCTTTAAAGGTGATACTGCTCAGGATAACGCCGAATTACTGGCGATTACCGGCGCCACGGGTGCTGCAAACTCAGTGGCTGACGGTATCGGGATTCAAATCAGACAGAATGGTACTGCCGCTAAATTTGATGGTGCTACTGCGCTTGCACCGACAGCACTCGCCAATGGCGACAACGAAGTGAAACTGACTGCTGGCTATATTTCGTATGCCAATGTGGTTACTGCGGGTGCAGCTAATGCGACCGCAGACTTCTCTGTAACCTACGAGTAATAATACTTTCCGGTAACTGGCATCTCAGTTACCGGAAAAGCTGCCTGGCTCAGGCGGCAGTCTATGGACAGATAACCTCTTATTTCAATCTGACGGAAGCCGATATGAGCAGTAATTCATTACGAAAAACCTTCGTTAATTTTATATTCGCAGTTGCCTGCTTCGCATCTGTCTTTGCGAATGCCGGGGGAATAGTGATTGGGGGTACCCGGTTAATCTATCCGTCCGGGGCCAGACAGGCTAATGTCTCCATCAACAATACCTCTGATAAATCAAGTTTTCTGGTGCAGTCCTGGATTGAGGATGCTGAGGGAAAAAAAACGACTGATTTTATTGTCACACCGCCACTTTATGTGAGCGGACCCTTGAATGAAAATATTCTTCGCGTGATGTATACCGGGGAGCCTCTGCCTCAGGATAAAGAAACGCTGTATTATTTTAATGCCAAAGCGATCCCTTCTGTTGATAAAGAAAAGATGGAAGGAAAAAATTTACTACTGCTTTCGGCAGTGACGAGAATTAAATTATTTGTGCGTCCCGATGGACTGAAAATACCGATGAGTGATGCGCCATCCGGGCTGGAGTTTTATCACTCCGATAATCAGCTTAAGATAAAAAACCCGACGCCTTATTATATTACTATCGCTCAGTTAAAAACAGGTGATACCCCATTAAAAGACGTCATGGTACCGCCGGGAGAAAGTATTACACAGTCGTTTCCTGTTAGCGGAAAAGACAGTGTTACGTTCAGAACCATTAATGATTATGGTGCTCTGACGCCAGAGCTGACAGTTTCGATAAAGTAATATCTTCATTTTAATTGATGGTAGTCTTAAAAATGAACGCATCCGGAAAAAATGAATACCTCAGCAAAAATAATCTCACCATCTCACCTGTTGCTATGGTGTTACTGGGTCTGTTTTCGCCAAATGGGTATGCAGAGTTATATTTCCCGCCAGAACTGGTGTCCGGCGCTTTACAGACAGTGGCTGATTTATCACTTTTTTCAACGGAGGGAAAGCAGCTTCCGGGGATGTATCAGGTCGATATCTATCTGAATGGTTATTATGTTTCTGCCAGGACAGTACGTTTTGACGATGCAGGTGAGTCGTCTGACTCTTCGGAGATAACGGAAGCACCTGCCGGAGGGTTCTCAGGCTCTCAGCAGGGAAGTGAGAATACAGCACAGGCTGCCGATGAAAAGCCAACGGTCAGAAAGGCGTATGTCCGTGATAATACAGGACTGACAGCCGTGCTGAACCGTAAGGAGATGGAAAAGCTAGGTGTTAACGTCAGCCTGTTTCCGGCGCTGATGGCTCTCACGGACGAGCAGGCCGTATCTCCGGGGTTATATATTCCCGATGCGTTCACCAGGTTTAACTTCCAGAAAATGCGCCTCGACATCAGTATTCCTCAGGCTGCGATGAAGAATACAGCGAACGGGTATATCGACCCTGAACTCTGGGATGAGGGCATTAATGCTGTCCTGCTGGATTACTCATTTAATGGCAGTAATAACCATGGACGTTACGGTAACTCGCAGAGCCATTACCTGAACCTCAGGGGCGGCATTAATATCGGGGCCTGGCGTCTGCGTGACTCCCGTACCTGGCGCGACTACAGTAGCCCGGGCAGTCACTCCCGAAGCTGGCAGCATCTGTCGACCTATGCGGAACGCACCATCACACCCTGGAAGAGTTCACTGCTTATGGGTGAAGGCACGACGGACAGCGATATTTTTGATTCGCTGGCATTCCGGGGGGGCAGACTGAGTTCGGATGACAGTATGTATCCGGATACTATGCGTGGTTTTGCGCCGGTTATCCGGGGAAGTGCAGCAACCAATGCCCGGGTCAGCATCCGCCAGAACGGGTTCATTATCTACCAGACCTATGTATCGCCCGGTGCTTTCTCCATTACGGATTTGTTCCCCATGTATTCCAGTGGTGACCTCGAAGTGATCGTGAAGGAGGCCAGCGGGAGTGAACATACTTTCACTGTCCCTTATTCATCCTTGCCGGTGCTGCAGCGTGAAGGGCACCTTAAATACAGCGTGACCGCAGGGCGTTTTCGCGGCGGGAGCAGTCGCTATGATAATCCGGCCTTTGCGGAAGGGACCTTTATCCGTGGACAGCCACATGATGTAACGGTCTATGGTGGCCTGCAGTATTCGGAAAATTATTTCAGTGCAGCGCTCGGGGCCGGGATAAGTCTGGGGACTTTGGGGGCGCTGTCTGCTGATATTACGCAGGCTAACAGCACGCTTTCTGATGGTTCGCATTATCAGGGACAATCGCTGCGTTTTCTGTATGCCCGTTCACTGAACTCACTCGGAACCTCTTTCCGGTTGACCGGTTACCGCTATTCAACGAAGGGGTTTCATACCCTGGAAGAAACCGCGCTGAAAGGTATGAATGGCTGGCGCTATGATGATGATACGGTTGACCCTGATGGTCGCCCGTCCCGATACAACCGGGGGGGATATTATGATCTGAATAAAGTCAAACGCGCCCGTTTTGAGGCGAGTGTGTCACAACGGTTGGGAACCGGTTCTCTGTATCTGAGTGGCATTCGCCAGACTTACTGGAACAGCGATGAGGTTAGCAACTCGCTGCAGAGTGGATTCAGCAGTTCTTTGGGAGCGGTAACGTACGGCCTTTCATACAACTACAGCCGACAAAGCAGCCAGTCGGGGGCAGACAAGTCAGTGTATCTGTCTTTATCGGTACCGCTGGATTCATTGCTGTCACCGCCGTCGTCTGCCCGTCGACATAGCTCCGTGTACGCCACATTTAATAGTAGTCATGACAGTAGTGGAAGTTCGTTGCAGCGTGTCGGGCTGAGTGGATCTGCTCTGGAGAATAAGAACCTTAACTGGAGTGTGTCACAGGGGTATTCCCGCCATGACGGACAGAGCGGCAGTACCAGCCTGAATTATCAGGGGGGGTATGGCAGCAGTAATGTGGGTTACAGCTACAGTAATGACTATCGTCAGATCAGTTATGGTGTTTCCGGTGGTGCATTACTGCACAGTGAGGGACTAACCTTCGGGCAACCCCTGGGGGATACAAACGTCCTGATAGTGGCACCAGGTGCCAAAGGGCTTTCGGTTGATAGCGGGACCGGTGTGCAGACAGACTGGCGGGGATATGCCATTAAGCCTTACGTGTCTGCTTATCGTGAAAACCGCATTGCTCTGGACACGAAAACACTTGATGACGACACCGATATTGAGGGGACTGTGTCGCGTGTGGTACCGACCAAAGGCGCGGTGGTTAAGGCCCGTTTTGTGACCCGCCACGGTATGCGGGTACTGATGACACTGACCCATGATGGCAAACCTTTACCTATGGGAAGTACGGTCACGGCCGGCGACATTACCGGAATTGTTGGCGACGACGGACTGGTTTACCTGTCCGGTATGCAGACTGATGGCATATTAACCGCACAGTGGGGAAGTGGACCGGACCAGCACTGTACTGTCCGTTATCATCTTCCGAAAAAAGAAGGAAGCACCGACAGTTCACCGGTGATCAGAATTAATGAAACCTGTCACCGTTAATCAGAAAAATTAACGTCATAACCTCTGTTTTATACTCACAAGGTGATTTTAAATATGAGAACTGTTTTTAACAAAAAGAAGTGTTTTACGCTGTTATCCACGACCCTGCTGATGTCTGCAATGACTGCCCATGCCGCTAAGTCAGATAGCGCCACTATCACGATATCGGGAGTCGTCCAGGATACGACCTGTCAATTCAATACGGATATTTATACTGCAACACTGGATAATGTGGCAGACACTGCATTTAAGGCGGTGGGCGATACGATGTTCGTAAAAGAGGTACCTGTCAGTTTCACATGTGGAAGTGACTCCACAGGGGTAAAAATCAGTGTGGCCGGAGAAGTAAACCAGGACGGTACCGACGCCACAGCATTCAAAAATTTTGGTGGCTCGACGGGGATTGCGCTTCGCCTTCTGGCTAATAATGGCACCACAGTGCTGAAGCCTAATGGTACCAGTTCTACGAGTAAAATTACGTTAGACAGTAATCATGCAGGGACATATACCTTTAAAGCCGGTTATGTCAAAACGGCTGATGTCATCACCCCGGGTTCTTTCACCTCAGTGGTAAATCTGAGTTTTAACTATAACTGAGCGGACTGCATTCTCCCGAACCGGGAGGAGGCGAAGGAGTCTGTGCGGTTGTGCGCTGAGTTCGCTGGTGGGGGATGCTGCGATGCCATGAGAACATTTTTCAGGCAAGGGTCTGAAGGGCAGGTACGTAGTCCGTGTTATCCGCTGTATAAAAAAAACGGGAATCAGGAAAAATGTATAAATCCGCCATCGTAGTCTCCGGCATGATTTGGTCCTTATTTGCCATGGCCGGGCCAACCCTGCAATGCGATAGTTCATATCTGTACGTCAATGCAGGAACATATCAGGGGCCTGTGTTCAAAGACGGTACGTGGAAACTTGAAGAGCCTATAAAACTTACGAATATTCCGTGCAGTGCAATCAGCAAAGCGAGATATGCCGTGCAGGTCATGTGGAGCACCAGCTGGGTTACAGCGACATGTCAGCAGCAAAACGGATGGACCAAATTCACCCCGCCGTCCGGAAGTGGCTTCAACGAATTCTCATCGGGGCAACTGGAAATAACGCTCGATAGCGGTATACGCGTTGACGGGAATGTGTCAGTCGGGTTTATTACAGGAGCGTTGCATAGCTGGAGTAACTTAGTGACAAACAAAACGGATTCGGCGAAGGTGGAAGTGTATGCACTGAATGAGGAAGTGACCTTAAAGCCGGGGGCTACGAAGGACTCGTTGTTTAGAATACTCACATTGTCTTCATACCTTCCGGCCACACTGACGTACTCCGCAAGTACCCCGTCCGGGAAGGGGGTGACAGGCGGGTTTACCACTCAGTCCGCTATCCCTATCGGGCCGTCAGTTGCCCAGACAAATACTGTGACGTATCAATTTAGCGCTGCAAAGGACGCTGCCATTGGTAAGTCGCTGGTCACGACGACATGGACCCTGACATGCGAATGACTTTCAGAGAGGGAGGACAGTGGCTCCGGTTATGTTTACGGCATCCTAATGAAACTCTGTCAAAGTGAATGGCCATCGGGCTGATATTTGTCACTATACTATTTATCCTTTGTCGAAAACTCATATTAACAATGGTCACCCGCCGGGTTCATTTTTCCGCTCATGCGGAAAGAGTTGCTGATGATATTTTTGTCAGGTGTTTTATCGTCATCTGAAATGAGATGTTTTTTATTAGAATAAAAATAGATAGTCTCATATGAGACCGGGTTTTATTTGTTTTTATGGTAAGTTTGATGATGTTCATTGACTTCTTAACCTGTGATCGGGTGGGGGAGGTGTATTTAAATGTGGGGGGTAATGTTTTGTAAATCAACTCGATTAATATATAAAAAAACATAGGCTAAGATTCTTACTGTAGCGTGTGAATTAACCGCCTTCTTCCGTCTGTATTTGGATGGGTAAATGGGGGGGTATTTATAGGGGCTGTAAGTTTGTTGAGTATCATTGAGTTAATATGTGCTCATGGTCATTATCCTGGTAAGCATGGGTTTCCCATAATTAATTTTGTTTGTGATTATCTTAGGAAGTATAAGCTTAAGAAACCACGGATTCCTGAACGTCTGTCGGCATTTATGTATTAAAGAAGTTATAAGATTTCACATGGCCTTCTGAATTAAGAAGTTCCTGAGACGATGATTTGAAAATAAGATTTTTACATGGAGGTTTTCATGGGAAATACACAGCATAAATTAGATAAAGCAAGGCCGCCGCGTGTGCAAATTACCTATGACGTTGATATTGGCAATGCACAGACGGTTAAAGAACTGCCATTAGTGATCGGTGTGATGGGCGATTTTACCCGGAGTTGCGATAACTTACGTGACCGAAAATTTCTCAGTATCGATAAAGATAACTTTGGCAGTGTGATGTCTTCAATGAAGCCTGATGCTGAGTTTTTAGTGAAGAATGTCTTACCTGAACATGAGGGGGAGCTGGCTGTTTCACTGACCTTCAACAGTATGGAAGATTTCTCACCGGACAATATTGCCCGTCAGGTTGAACCTTTGCGCAAACTGATTGAACTCCGTGAACAACTGTGTGATCTGCGCAATCGCACTGCCAGCAACGAACGGCTGAAAGAACAGCTTTCAGAGCTCTTTCAACAGCAAAACATGGCGTCCCCGGATGTTAATAAAGCGCAGGGAGATTCGGAATGATTTCTGAAAAACAACTCAGTGCCCCTGAACCATTGACACTGAGCGAAGGTCAGCTGGATAAAATCATTGATACCACTCAGGCCATACGTCGTGAATCAGACCGTGGCCGCATGAAGTCTCAGTTAAATAACTTCCTGGCAGAGGTGGTTTCCGGTGCAGTGGTGATATCCAGCGATCTTATCGGCAGTATCGAAGCCCGCATCAGTGAGATTGATGAGCTACTTTCCCGTCAGATCAGCCTCATCATGCATGCCCCCGAATTTCAGAAAAAGGAATCCTCATGGCGGGGTTTACACAAGCTGGTGAAATCGAGTGTGACGGAAAATACCCGGATCCGTCTGCTGCACTGTACCAAACAGGAGTTGATCAAAGATTTTAAATCAGCTTCTGATTTCGATCAGTCAATGTTGTTTAAGTGCGTGTATGAAAGCGAATACGGGACCTTTGGCGGAGTGCCTTTCTCCGCATTTGTCGGAGATTTTCAGTTCGATAATACTCCGCAGGACATCGATCTCCTGGAGCAGATTTCTCACGTTGCCGCTGCCGCACACGCTCCGTTCCTGAGTGCCATCGCGCCCGGAATGTTATCGATGAACGATTTTTCCGAAATGCCCCGGCCGCGGGACCTGGTGAAAATGTTTGATACCACGGATTACGCTCGCTGGCGCTCGTTCCGCCAGACGGATGACAGCCGTTACATTGGTATGACACTGCCCGCGGTGCTCGGTCGCATGCCATATGGTGCGAAAACCGTGCCGGTTGAGACCTTTGGCTTTGAAGAATACATTCAGGAAAATGATGTCGGTACCGATTATCTGTGGGTCAACTCAGCCTATGAATTGGCCGGGCGTATCGTCGATTCTTTCGAAGAGTATGGCTGGTGTGCTTCTATTCGGGGCGTGGAAGGCGGCGGGCTGGTCAACGCGTTACCTGCTTATAATTACGTTTCTGAAAGCGGTGAACGCGTCATGCAGTGCCCGACACAAATCGCTATTTCCGACCGCCGCGAGAAAGAGCTGTCAGACCTTGGCTTTATACCGCTGGTGCACTGCAAGGGGACCGATTATGCTGCATTTTTCGCAGTACAATCAGTCAACAAACCCCGTCTGTATAATTCCGAACAAGCCAATGCCAATGCCCGTTTGTCCAGCCAGCTGCAATATATTCTGGCAACCTCCCGCTTTGCTCATTACCTGAAATCTATCGTTCGCGACAAAGTTGGCAGCTTTATGTCACGTAGTGAATGTGAAGAATATCTGCAGAAATGGATCATGCAATATGTGGTGGCTTCGGATAACGCCGGGCCGGAAACCAAAGCACGTTACCCTCTGCGTGAAGCCAGTATTGAAGTCGTTGAAGTGCCTGGTTTCCCGGGGACTTACCGCGCAATTGCTTACCTGAAACCGCACTTCCAGTTGGAAGGGTTAAGTATGTCACTGCGTTTAGTCGCTGATTTACCCGCGGCGGCCAGTGCTTAATCGTCATTTACTTAAAGGAAATAAAAAATGGCAAAGTTGAAAGACTGTCAGTTCATTAAAATAACGATTGATGGCAAGGATATTGCCGGTTCGTCTGAAGAACAAACGTATAAAGGCTGGATGGAAGGGTATTCCCCGGCCGGATTAACGACGTATTCCGGTCCTGACGGGACGTATTTTGAATCCTGCAATGCATCTATTCAGGTGACAAAAGAAACCAGTAGCTTATACGAACAGTATCTGAAACGTGGTTATAAAAAAATTGCCATTACTATTGTTCATCGTGGCTCAGACCAGTTCGATAAGGATTATGAAATCCAGCGTACTGTCTATAACGATTGCAAGTTCAGTAGCCTGAGTTTCGACATGCGTGAAAAGTTATTTATGAATTTGTCCTTCACCTATGAAGGCATGGTTGAAGTGACTTTCAATGTTCCTGATGTCAAAGAAACGGGGCTGGATAAAATCGGACCAATCAAATACGACATTCCGGAAAAAAATCTTAAATAATATTTATCAACAGCAGTGTGCAAGCACTGCTTTATATCACATGAGAATAAACCATGCCTTCTTTATTGCTTCGCCTGAGTGATGACAATCCTCAGCTTGAAGAAGAAACTTACCGGACGGAAGAAAAAAGCCCCTGGCTGCTGAATGAGCTCAGGATGCTTTTGTCTTCACGTTCGCGTTTAGCTCATGTTGAAACCTTGCCGTTGGTGAATGCATCGGTATTAAATTACGGTATCAATTCTTCGGTTTCTCAAATTAATGACACCGAACGACGAAAAAAAATCATCGAACAACAGATTGCAATGACCTTGCAGCGCTTTGAGCCTCGTTTATCCGACGTGGCAATTATGACTAAAACGAATAATTCATCTCACGTCATTTTTGAAATACATGCTTTGCATAATGCATTGCCAGTGAAATTTGAACTGGTGTGGGATGACTGCACGGGTAAGTTTTATTTCGATGAATAGGCTGCTGTCGTATTATCAGAAAGAACTGGTCTTTTTGAAACAGCATGGCAAAGCGTTTGCCAGCCGTTTCCCCAAGATTGCCCGTCGTTTGGGCATGCTCGAAGGTGAATCAGAAGACCCGCACGTTGAACGCATCATTGAATCTTTTGCGTTACTCACCTCCCGCATTCATCAGCGCCTGGACGACGATATGCCGGAGTTCACGGAGGCGTTGCTCACCACTATCGCACCGCAGTTTTTGCGGGTGATGCCGTCAACGTGCATCGTTGCCATTGAACCGCACAGGCTGAATAGCGGCTTAACCGATAAGAATACTATTGCCGCCGGTTCCTCGTTGTTCACACGGAATATCAACGATGTGGTGTGCCAGTTTCAGACGGTATACCCCGTCGTCCTGTTACCGCTATCGGTATCTGAGGCGTGTTTGCGTTTTGACGAGGAAGACCTTAAATGGCATCTAAACCTCAGTTTTCAGGTCTGGTCTGGTGCGGCAGTGGCGGGGGGAGCTGTGCGGCTGTTTTTGCATGGCCCGGGCAACGCCGTCAACATTATCTACACTCTGCTGTGCTCTGAGATCCATAAGCTGAGCGTTTATCAGGGTGACGCGTCCTGCCCGTTGAAAAGTACAGCGATAAGCCCGGTTGGCTTTACGCAGGAGGAGGGGCTCCTGGAACAGGATCCGCGCGTGGCACCGATTCATGCGCAGTTACAGGATTATTTTTTCTTCCCGCAGAAGTTCTATTTTCTGGATATCCGCCTGCCGGAGAGTTTTCACGCGGCCGCGAATTCTGTCTTCAGCTTGCGGGTGGTGTTTAACCGCACCCACCTGGGGCATCATCTGGAGAAGCTGGCGAAGATCATCGACGCCTCCTTTTTTCGGCTGAACTGCACGCCGGCCATCAACCTGTTCGTTCAGCGGGCAGAACCCATTGTATTGACGGAAAACACTGCGGAATATCAGGTGGTTCCTGACATCCGCCGCCAACAGCAGATTGACGTCTGGGCCATCAACCATGTTTTTATTCAGGACAGAGAAGATAAAAACCGGGCGATGGTACCCGTTCAGCCATTGTTTGGTATTGATCACTCGCGTATTGAGGGGGATGCGGGTATTTACTGGCAGAGTTTTCAGCGCGAAACCGTGGGCGAGGGAGGCGCTGAGCGTAACCTGTTTATCGCCTTTGCCAACCGCAACAGCCAGCCGGATACACCGAAAGGCGACCTGGTCACCCTCAATCTGACCTGTACCAATCACGCCATCCCCTGCGGAATGAAAAATGGTCATCCTGATGGCGATTTTGATTCCGACTTACCCCTGGCGGGCCTGAAAATTACCGCACTCAACCGCCCGACGCGGCCCATGCCACCGCCGGATAAAAGTGCCGTTCGCTGGCGTCTGATTTCCCAGCTCTCCCTTAATCACATGCTGCTCAGCGGCAGTCAGGGCGTACAGGTACTGCGTGAAACACTCATGCTATATAATTTTCACGATGCTCCTGCCATTACGCGCATGATCAACATGATCCTGCATCTCGACGTACAGCCAGTGACAACCCGGCTGGTGTCCAACGATCCTCAGACGCTGGCGCGCGGTATCGCGCTGACGATCACCTTTACCCATGAAGCACTCAACGAACCGGAATACTTTCTGCTGTGTTGTTTTCTGGATCACTTCCTCGGGCTGTATGCGCCGGTCAACAGTTTCACCCGTGTCACCACGGTGATTGAAAATGAAGAGCATACGCGACGTATCTGGCCGGTTCGGGCAGGAAAACTGTCATGGATTTAACGCGTATTACCAGCCGGTTCAGTTTCTGCCAGCAGGTGCGAACGCTGCTGCGTAAGCTACGCGGTAGCAACGAAGCGACGGCAGATACGCTGGACACTCAGCTTTGGATGGTTTCCCCCCTTTCCCTTGAGGCACCCGTCGGGCAGATTGCCAGCATAGAGCAGGCGACGCCGGACGATCCGCTATGCATCACCGTTTGGCAGAATGGGTTGACGGGGGCGCAGGGGGCCTTACCGACGGCTTACACCGAATGGATGATTGGCCGCCAGTATCGTTATGGTGACCACAGCGCCAAGGCATTTCTGGATATTTTCGGCCATCGCCTGTACTGCCTCGATTTCCTGGCGTGGCAGAAAAATCATCTGTATGCCCTCGCCGAAGCACAAACCGGGTCGCCTTTACAGCAGGCAACGCTGTCACTGACAGGCTTACTTACGTCGCAGTCTATCTCCGGCGGGGAGAATTACGCCCATTTGTTCTCGTCACCGGTCCGTTCGATGGTCAATCTGGAAGTCTGGCTCAGCCACTACTACGCCGTGCCCGTAGAGATCACCCCCTTCACCGGTGGCTGGAAAACGGTAGATGAGACGGAACATTGCCAGCTGGGAAATCCGTGCCAAACCCTGGAAACCGCACCGATGATTGGCCGCGTGCGCAGGGAGATCCTGTCGAACTTTGATGTCACCTTCGGGCCGATGCCGCAGGCACGTTCGCTGCACTTCATTCCGCAGGGGGCGTTTTATCAGGAAATCTGGAGTCGCATTCGGGAATACGTCGGGCCCGGGCTGGATTTTTCGGTTCACCTGCGCATCAGCAGTGGTAACAGCCCGCCCGTACCGCTGGGTGCAGGTCAATTGGGGCTGGATATTTGTATTGGCCAGCGTGACCCCACCGCCCTGCGCCACGTTAGTTTGCCGCAGCCCGATTAAGTCAGCGATACCGCCGTTTGTCGCGCCCCTTTCGTCATCACGAGTCTCTGAAAAGGAAGATGAGAATGTTATTAACCGCACAGCTAAAAGATATGCAGAAAAATCACTTTCTGCACTGGAACGGCGCCGTTGCCTCGGATTTCTTACTGTTGTCCGTCAGTGGTCAGGAGACGATTTCCACACCTTTTTGCTATGAACTGCGCTCTGTGACAGCACTTGATGAGGAAGGCATTGCGGCATTGCATGGCAAAACGGTGTCTTGCCAGATTGGCGACGGCTTGCACAACCGGCCCCGGCGCTATCTGCACGGGGTCGTGACCCACATTCAGCGCGGCCGGGATGCTAACGATCAGGCGGTGTGCACTTTCAGGCTTGAGCCTGCTTTTGCGCTGTTAAAGTCCGGACGTTCGACGCGCGTCTGGCAAAACATAGCGGTGCCGGATCTTGTCAGAAAACTGCTTAGCGAGCACCAGATCAGTCAGGTCAGTCTGCAACTGAGAAATACCTATCAGAAGCGGGAGTACTGTATTCAGTACCGTGAATCCGATTTCGATTTTATCAGCCGTCTGCTGGAAGAAGAGGGCATCGGCTACTTCTTTACACATCAGGAGGATCAGCACCAGATGGTGCTTGTGGATCACCCCGGCGGTCATCCGTCCGCCAACATGGGCACATTGCCGTGGCGCTCGCCGGGGCAACCCCTCACTTCCGGCAACATCAATAGCTGGTTCGTCAGTTCGCGACTGATCCCGGGCGAAGTCGGTCTGTACGGTTACAACATGCAGAAAGCGGCGGCAGTCACCGATAATCAGGATACTGCATCAACAAAGCAGCGCATTGACCACCTGAAGTTTACTGATATTACCCCGGCCACCGAACGCACCGCGCTGACCGGCACAGTCTCACAGGCCATAGCGGCATTTGAGGCGAATACCCAACTGTACGATGCGACGGTTAACGCTTACTGGCTCAGTTGCGGCGAAGTGTTCAGTCTGACCGGCCACCCCACGGACAATGACAGTTATCGCATTCAGTCCCTGAGCCTTGAGGCGACGAACAGTTTTGAAGAGAGTGCCGGCAGTTATCACTGTGCAATCCAGTCACTACGCCATAGCGTGAACTGGCGGCCGGTGTGCACCCGCGTCCCGCCGGAAATTCCCGGAGTCCTTATCGCCAAAG
Source organism: Tatumella sp. UCD-D_suzukii (assembly GCF_000611875.2). Lineage (NCBI taxonomy): Bacteria > Pseudomonadati > Pseudomonadota > Gammaproteobacteria > Enterobacterales > Erwiniaceae > Tatumella > Tatumella sp. UCD-D_suzukii. The sequence continues at coordinate 145,972 of NZ_JFJX01000064.1, read as the reverse complement.
TGGTCGGCCCTTCTTCTGAGGAAATTCACACGGATCAATACGGCCGTATCAAAATCCAGTTTCCGTGGGACACAGAAAACAATAATGACGACACCAGTTCATGCTGGGTGCGCATCTCTCAGCCCTGGACCGGAAGCAAATTCGGTTTTCAGTTTATTCCGCGCATCGGTAGTGAAGTGCTGGTCAGCTTCATTCAGGGGCACCCTGATTTTCCGTTAGTCACCGGTTCGGTCTACAACGGCCAGAATAAGCTGCCTTTCACATTGCCGGAGGAGAAAACTGAATCCGGCTTTGCCACGCGCAGCACCAGCAAAGGCGCTATGGAAGACGGCCATCGGCTGAGTTTTAACGATAAAAAAGGCGAAGAGAAGCTGACCCTCACCGCACAAAAAGACCTGCTGCTGACCGTAAAAAACGATGTCACCAGCGAGGTAAAACACGAGGTGAAAAGCAAAATCGGCGCGAACCGGGACACGGAAATCACCAAGGGCAATGACACGCTGGTGCTCAAACAAGGCTCTCTGCATATCACCCTGAATAAAGGTGATATGGAGCAAAAAGTCACCGGTAACGTCACCACCAGCCTGAGCAACGGCAATTACTCCCTCACGGCATCCGGTGGCAGTGGAAACATCAAAACCGACAAAACCTGCGTCATCGAATCGACACAGTCGATCGAACTGAAAGTCGGGTCTAACAAAATCGTGATTTCGCCCAGCGGCATCAACATCACCGGCACCCTAATCAAAATCGAAGGCTCCGGTACCGCCGAACTCAAGGGCGCGATGACCACGGTGCAGGGAAGCGGTATGACGCAAATCAAAGGCGGAATAATCAACATTGGCTAACAACGACGGAGTAAGGAGAGAGCATGTCTGATGACGGTTATGTCCCGTTAGCGCAGCAGTTCGCCGACGATGAGTGGGAAGAGGTACTGACGCGCTGGGTGAAGCAGGCCGAACCGCGTGCACTGAGCCTCTGGCTGCTCGGTCGTTTACGCCGCTGCGAGCCACCGGCCAGCGCACCGCTGCTGGACGACATGCAGCGCTGGGTTGCCGTGCCCGATGAAAAACTGCGCTGGCAGATTTTTCACCAGGCCGAAACCCTGGGCTTCGATACCCCGGCAGGTGCACTGGCGCTGTCACTGTTCTGGTCGCAGGGCAGCATGAGCCCGGAGGGGCTGGAAGCTGTGTATCCCGAACCGCACCTCAGCACCGGAATGCTGCGCTGCGCGTTGCTGATGCTGGCGACGCGCAACGCTGACAATCCGGCAGACGGCACCCGCCACCTGCTGATGCAATGGGCACAGGAGAAAGCGTAATGGCACAACCCGCAGCTCGCGTTTCCGATATGCATGTTTGCCCGATGGTCCCCCCCGGCCTGCCGCCCATTCCTCACACCGGCGGCCCGATCACCACCGGCGTCCCGATGGTGTTGATCGGCGGTATGCCAGCGGCCACTGTCGGTTCAATGGCCATCTGTGTGGGGCCACCGGACAGTGTTGTTATGGGGAGCGTAAAAGTATTCATTGGCAAAAAACCTGCCGCCCGCATGGGTGACAGTTGCGCCCACGGCGGCACCATCGTGATGGGATGCCCGAAAGTTTTTATTGGATAGTTCTGTTTTCATTGGATGAAAGACATGGCAACAATGCAACCCGAAATAGCCGCGCTTTTGATACCGATTAGCCCGGAGGATCCGGCAGGGATCAATCTTGAATACGAGCAAATTTATAATGATATCCGTCAGGCGCGTGAGAGCGACCCGGACTATCTGCCGCAGGATGAATGGACTATTGCAGAGCCGCTGCGTGCGGACTGGCACAAGGTAAGGTCGCTGTCTGTTGCCGCCCTGTCAGAGCAAAGCAAGGATCTGCAGATCGGTTGCTGGCTGGTGGAGGCAATGACTCACTTACAGGGCATTGAGGGCACGGAAACCGGCTTTCATTTTCTGAGTGAATTCATCACGCATTTCTGGTTTCACTGCTGGCCTCTGGCGGATGAAGACGGCGCGACGTTCCGCTACAGCAAACTCAGCCGGCTCGATCGGGATATCAGTCAGGCGCTATATACCCTCCCGCTGCTTCGTCAGCCGGAGTCGTCGTTGGCACATTGGCATAAAGTGCTGGCCTTCGAACATAAAGTTTGCACATGGCCGGAGTCGCGGGACGACATGATTGCAAAAGAAGGCGATCTGACGGTAGCGACATTTGATTCGCTCGCCGCGGCGTTTTCCTCCATCGAAATCAGCCAGCAGGCCGGTGTCCTTGAACGTCTGCAAATTCAGCTCGACCGGCTGGAGACCTGCTATTTCTCGCTGAGTCAGGAGGAGCCACACGCCCTGTTTGCACAGACCCGGCAGTACCTGACCGACAGTACCTGTTTTCTGCAACGTCTGGCCCAGCGGGCGATCCCGACAGGCGGTGACACGCTGAATATGAATTTCACCGAAATCACCGGGGAAACCGCCGCCGTTGAGGCGGGGGAAACTTACAGGTTTCCGCAGAGGGAGCAGCCACTCTCACGGGATCTGGCCATCAGCCAGATGCTGTCCATCGCGCATTTTTTCCGCCAAACCGAGCCTTCAAGCCCGGTGCCGTTTCTGATGGAACGCGCCGCCCGCTGGGCCAACATGACATTGACCGAGTGGCTCGAGGAAATGGTGAGTGACAGCGGCAGTCTTCGTGAAATCAATCAGGTACTAAAAGGACAGCAGGTATGAACGTCGTCCGTCAGTCAGTTGTTTTATTCGTTACCGGCGTCCTGCTTTCCGGTTGCCCGGGCTACCAGGGCAGTCAGACAGTCTCTGTTAAACAGCAGGCAGTCGATCAAATGAACGCGCCGTTTGCGCAGGGGGCAATTACCCTCAACATCACGGCAGAGCCCGGCCTGAACAGCTGGAATGAGATAGCCAACAGTTGCACCGTGCTGGTGATCCAGGCGAAAAAGGCCAGTTCGCTCAATAAGATCCTCTCCAATCCGGCACAGCTGAAAAGTCTGTTTAGCGGAGCGGGAGCCGAAGACGACATCCTGAAGGTGGATCGGTATCCCGCGATGCCCGGCCAGCGTACCACTCTGCATATCGACCGCAGCGAGAACACCCGGGAGGTAGCGATTGTCGCAGGGTACTACCCGTTCCCGAAAAAGCAGCATATGGCGATAGTGAGCGTTCCGGTCACTCTGAATAGCACGGGCTGGTGGAACAAAATATGGACCGCAAGCCTCTCGCCACTGACGCTGAACGTGACCCTCGGTAGCCAAAGCATCACACAACTGACGACGAATTCATCCGCGCAAGACGTGGTGCAGCCGGCGAATGCCTGGCGCGCGCAGACCCCGTCTGAAACCGCCCCCGCGAAGGGAGATAAATAGCATGTATCCTGAACAACAACAGATTTACTGGTACTCCGGTTTGTATCTGCAACCTCAGCATTTTCAGTCGGTGGACCTCCATCACAGTTACATGCTGGCACAGCAGCGGCAGATTGCGCAGCCATGGAACGTCGGCGTAATACAGTGCGATATTAACCAGGAAACGCTGGTCGATTTTTCACTGAAAATCGACCAGCTACAGATGATCCTGCCCTCTGGCTATTATCTGGAATACCCGGGGAATTGCCTGATTGAGCCGTACCAGTTCCGGGAGGCATGGAAACAACGTGAAAAGCCGCTCACCTTGTGGGTGGCGCTGCGCCGGTTTGACCCGGGCCATCAGAATGTGGGTACCGGCACCTGTAGCCGCTGGATCAACCCTGCCGATGACGGAGTGATGAAAGACGTTTATCACAACGGCCCGGAAAGTGTCGTGCCGCGCATCGTCTATAACGTTCGTATACTGAGCGACGAAGAAAAAGAAACCGCAGTCGATTGTGAGTGTCTGCCGTTACTTCAGCTACTTTATGACAACGAACGGGTTATATTTGATCCGCGTTTCAGTCCGCCAACGGTCGCGCTTGCGGGCTCCCCGGCACTCAAAAATCTGCTTGAAGGACTGCGCGCCGAACTCAGCAGTCGCGCCCGAAAACTCGAAGAATATAAACGTCGCGACCAGCTCAGCAATGGCATTAAAAGCGCCAGTGACATCACGCAGCTTCTGGCGATGCGCTCTCTTAACCGCGCACTGCCCCTGCTTGAGCATTACTGCCGTGCGCCGACCCTTCATCCGTGGCACATCTATGGCCTGCTGATACAAGTGGTCGGGGAGATTTCGTCCTTTAACGACATGTGCTCGTACACCGGCGAATGGCTCGACGGTGGTGCGTCACCGTTGCTTTACGATCACTATCGCCTGATCGATTCCTTTACTCGTGTCAAAAATACGCTGATCACTTTGCTCAACGGATTGGCACTGGAAGATAACACTTACGTCACGCTTCAATCCGACGAGCAAAGGATCTATCGCTGCGAGATGTTGGCTATCGAAAGGCAGCCAGCCAGCCGGGTGTTGTTGCTGTTACGTTCAGAAAAGCTGGCATCGCGGCAGGTCAGCTTTTCCGCCGGTTGTGAATTTAAAATCGCCTCTCAGGACACCATCAATGTGCTGATCCAGCACGCACTCCCGGGCATCACCGCAACCCGGATGAACCCTTCACCACGCGGCGTACCTGATCGCAAAGATTTCTTCTACTTTATGCTTAACCAGCATGAGGAGGCGTGGAAACAGGCCGAAACAGAAAAGAATATCGCCTTTTACTGGGCTGATGCTCCCGATGACTTACAGGTACAACTGGTCTTTATGGACCCTTCACAATGAAACTACTCGACTGCTATCTGCCGGTATTCAAACTGGCGGCCCGATTCGCCCATGAGCCTGAGATTTTTGCCGATTACGACACCTTTCGCGCCCTCTGCATCACCCGGCTCGAAGAGTCGATGCAGGAGGCCTGCCGTCATGATATTTCCGAATCCGAACGGGAGCATGCGTTCTTCGCCGTGGTCGTTTGGCTCGATGAAACCCTGTTGTGCTCGGCGCAACCGTTGGTGCAACACTGGCGTTCCGACTTGCTGCAACGCAAGTATTTCCGGACGTCCATCGGCGGCGAGCTTTTTTTCTCCCGACTGAGTGACCTGAAAGAAGAAGAGCAGGCGGCGCGGCAGGTGTTTTTGTTTTGTCTGCATAACGGATTCTGTGGGAAATACGGCGGGGAGCAGGATCGTCAGACGCTCAACGCCCTCATCGAACAACAGCTCCGGCTGTGCCTGCCGCCCGCGTGGCAGACGTGGCCGAACGATGCGCCACTTACCCCGGTCAATGTCGGTGAACGCTTAATGACCTCTTCCGGATACAACGTGGTATTTGCGATCCCCGGGCTGGTGCTGTTTTACGCCGCTCTGGTACTTCTTCTGACCCTTTATTTTTCATAAGAACGTATGCTGAAAAAATTATTCGTTTTTGCCGGATGGCTGTTGCTGTTGTGTCTGGTGTTTCTCTTCTGCTGCATCACCGGGCTTTGGCATGAGTGGAGTACGGTCACCATTTTCGCGGTCTGGGTGAGTGTGCTGATCGCAGCCGTCCTGCTGTGGGTCTCACTGCTTTGGCTGACACAGCTGATTAAAGATAATAAAGCACGCTGTTTTTTCCGTAAATTTCGCCTGTCACGCCGGGAGTTTGTGCTGTTCGAACACTGGAAATCCGGGGCGGCGGTGGTCAGGCGCATACAGCGTAAACGCCCCCCGATCCCGAGGTATCTGCTGCTCGGCGACCGCTGCGGCAAAACGTCACTGCTGGCCGGATCGGGACTGCCGGTGTTCTCCGGGAATAAACAGGACAATAACGTTGTACCGACTCACACCTTGCGCTGGTGGTTTTTCCATAACGCCGGCTTCCTGGACATCTCCGGCAATTTCCTCAACGGCGCTCCGGCATTCCACCGTGCCTGGGGGAAAATGGTCGGTTGGATCACGCGAGCGCCCGCACCTGCGGGGATCCTGATCTGCCTGTCGGTCAGCGAACTCATGAACGAAGACATCAGCGCGCTACATGAAAAGGCGCGCAAAATCCGTACCCGGATAGATCCTCTGACCCGCAAACTTAAGCGCCGGCTGCCGCTCTACATTACGGTGACGCAGTGCGATAAATTTCCGGCGTTCAGCCTGTGGGCAAGGCAATTGTCCTTCGCTCAGCAACAGCAGGCGCTGGGATATTACTGGCCGACGCCGCCGGAAATCGATGGTAAAGACACCTCGATGTTGCTGCCGCTTTTTACCGCGCTGAAAAAAGGGTTTGATCTCGCCCGGCTCAGCATTGTCAGCACACCCGATTCAGTGCAGGACAAGGTCGCGCTGCTGGCGTTCCCGGAAGCGTTCGCCCGGCTGGAAGATCCGCTGCGGCTTTTTGTGGGGTCGCTGTGTGAACCCAATGCTTACTTCACCCCGGCAACGCTCGGTGGCGTGTGGTTCACGGCAAGTGAGCAACAGGATAAAAATAAAAGTCACCGCACCACCTTATTTGTTCACGACTTGCTGGCATACCACCTTCCGGCGTTCAGTAAAACGCGCGATGTGCAATGGCATTACCGCAGGAAACTGCGCGCAGTGACGGGCCGCCTGTTACTGCTGGGCTGCGTGATGGCGCTGGGTTACAGCGCACTGAAAAGTACCCTGCTGATGCAGCACAACATGGCGACGCTGCCCCCGGGAGCACTGGTCGATGCACTGATGAAAAACGAAACGCACCACGATTCCCCGCTGGTATATCTGCCTTTTGCGCACGTGCTTAACGACCAGCACAGGCTGGCTGAAGCACGCCTGCGGAAGACACTACCGTCTCAGTTACTGAACGTCGATGCTCAGCTCCCGGCGTATGAGCAGCAATTTTTGACGGCGTCCTTGCCCGTGAAGCGTCAGATGGTGCTCAGTCTGGCTCAGACCCTGCTGACCCGTCAGGCGATGCGTGACGGTGCCACGCTGGCGGCGCTGAGCCTGAGACCAGCCATCCCTGATGCCCTGCGGCTTTACTCTGTCGATCCTTCGGCATCCCCGTACGCGAGGCTGGCACTTGAACGCCGGGAGATGCAACAACCCACCGGTGCCAGACATCTGGCGGCGCTGCATCGTCTGCTAACCGCGCTTATCAATGATGACCACACGCTGGCCTGGCTGACCGCGCCGGATGACACTCTGCATGATGTCCTGGCCAGCGACTACTGGCCGCAACTGCCTGACACCGTCAGATTATCCGGTATCTGGACACGACAGGGCGAAGTGCAGCTTACCGAATGGGTGAACCTCATCGTACAGGCCGGAGGAAAATCGCCATCCGGGGCCGCACTTCAACAGTTTATGCAGGCTCTGCCTGTCCTGCGGCAAAACGCCTGGCGCAGGATGTTGTTCTCCGTGGCGTCTTATCTTCAGGATCAGGCCCCGCGTTCGCTGTCGCAAAACCAACTGATTGATATGGCTCAAGGGCAAAGCCCCGCGATGCAGTTTGCAAGGCGTGTTGCCCTCGACCTGGAGGATATTCCGAAGCAAAGCCTCCAGCCCTGGCTGGCAGAACTGCAACGCTTACAACGTCTGCCTGCACAGGCTGCAGAAAACCCTGCGCTGAAGACATTAAAGGGCGTTGACGCGACATTTCGTCAGGGATTGAGGGCATGGCTGGGAGGCGGTCAATCACTCTCTGCCGCCACGCCCGGTTCGCCTGTGATTATCGCATGGCAGAAATGGCAGGCGGCGTTGAATACGGTGATCAGTCAGGCTCTGAATCAGGGGGCCCTGAGCCCGGCGCTGACCGACGGTCTTTTCGCCGCGCAGACGGACGCCCAAAAAAACAATCCGCTGGTCACACTCTTCGCCGGTTTTGAACAGTTGCGTAAAACGTCAGATCCCCGCAGCCAGGAAATCGGTGTGGATGCGGTCTGGTCGTTATATCAAAGCGAGGCCGGGGCGCTTCTGGCCCACTCACTGTCTCGCTCTGGCTGCTGGCTCAACGAGCAGTGGCAAAGTAACGTGCTGTGGCCGATACGCAAAAATACTCAGAGACTTGAATACGACGCTCAGGTGGTGCTGACGGGGCAGTATCTGGCGGACTTCTTCCGTGGCCCGGCCAAAAACTTACTGATCATTAATGAGCAGGGACCACAGGCCGGCTCATATCAGGGGCAGACGTTACCGCTGAGTGACGAGTTTCTGAACATTGCCCGTCACCTGCTAAATCCGGAAGATGTGCTTGACGTCCCGCAGCGACCGTTCACTGAGAATGCCGATCGGCTGGCAGTGCTCAATGATCAGATGGCACAACTGACCCTGCAGCAAAAGGCCATGGAGAGCACCCCCTACAGTATCAGCATCGTCAGCCAGCCGGCGACCGTGCCGGAAGGCGCACGCCTGATCCCGACAGGCTCGCGCCTGACACTGGAATGTCAGAGTGGTGTCAGCGTGCTTGATAGCATGAATTTTGCCGAGAAAACGCAATTTATCTGGCGGCCGGGACAGTGCAAGCGAGTGACACTGGAAGTGAAATTCCCTGATTTCACCTCTGCCTACCACTATAACGGTAACAGCGCCTGGCCTGACTTCCTTAACGATTTTGTGCGTGGCGAAGCGTTGATTGACGTCCGTGATTTTGATGACAACGCGGATGCTATGGCGGCACTGAATATCAGACAAATACTGCTGCGCTTCAGGATTTCCGACCCGACTCAACTGCGAAACGCATGGATGGGCTGGAAAGCGCTGGACAGTCAGTTGGCGGATCTTAAAAAACAAAAACAGCGTCTGGAAACAACAAAACAAACTCTCGAACCTTCTGCCGCGCTACGCGGCCGACTCTCCGGCCTGCCGGAAACTGTCTCTGAATGCCGGTAATTTACGAAATGGAATATTTATGAGCCGCTATTTAAAACACATCGTTGATAAACTGACCCCGGAAAGCCGTGCGTGTCTGGACGACGCCGTCAGTCAGGCGATTTCCCGTACCCATCATGAAGTCGACGTTGAACATCTTTTACTGGCGATCATTGTTCGCCACAGCAGCCTGATGGAAACACTCAGCCTGAGTGCAGGGCTGTCCGGTGATGCCCTGCTCAGTGCGACACAGCAAACGTTGAACACGCTGCGAAACGGTAACAGCCATGCGCCAGTGTTCTCCTTTGGGCTGGTTCAGTGGCTGGAAAAAGCCTGGGTTTGCGCCAGTGCGGGCTGGGGACTAACGCAACTGGCCCCCGCTGCATTACTGGCGTGTCTGCTGGATGAAAATACTGCACCGGAGCTGGCCGGCGGCGTACGGAAAGCGCTTCACTGTACACCGGAGGTTGCAGAAAATGTGTTGCTTAACGCCTGCCAGCCCGCAGAAAGTCGTGTGCTTTCACCGGCACAGACGAAGCACAGCACCCTCTCTACATTTACCAGAAACCTTACTGAACAGGCGCGTAATGGCGAACTGGATCCGGTGCCGGGACGGGAAGCAGAAATTCGCCAGATGATTGATATTCTGTTGCGCCGCCGTCAGAACAATCCGATCCTGACCGGCGAGCCAGGTGTGGGAAAAACCGCGCTGGTGGAAGGCCTGGCGCTGCGCATCGCTGCGGGTAACGTCCCCGATGTGCTGAAATCCATGGAAGTCCTGACGCTGGATCTCGGCCTGCTACAGGCGGGGGCCAGTGTGAAAGGTGAGTTCGAGAACCGCCTTAAGGTGCTGATGGAGGAAATTACCGGTGCCCCGCAGCCTGTCATCCTGTTTATTGATGAAGCGCACATGCTGATTGGCGCAGGTGGTCAGACCGGCCAAAACGATGCAGCGAATCTGCTGAAACCCGCGCTGGCGCGCGGCGAGCTACGCGTCGTGGCGGCGACCACCGGGGCAGAATATAAAAAGTATTTCGGGAAAGATGCCGCCCTGAGCCGCCGTTTCCAGCCGGTGGAGGTTGCCGAGCCGTGCATAGAAAGCGCTACCGCTATGCTGCGAGCCATCGCGCCCGCCATGTCCCGTCATCACGGCGTACAGATCCTTGAAAGCGCTATTCACGCCGCGGTAACCCTCTCTTCCCGTTACATTACCGGCAGGCAGTTACCGGACAAATCCGTCAGCCTGCTCGATACCGCCTGCGCCCGCGTGGCAGTATCCCGGTCATATTCTCCGAAAGAGATTGAAGATATCGAGGCTCAGCTTACTCATCTGCACACTGAACGTGATGCGTTGAATAAAGAAGGGCAGCACGGGAAGCGGCTGGCTACGCTGGCTCAGCGGGAAACTGAACTGATGGCCGAACGAACCCATCTCCGGCAATTGTGGAAGCAACAAAAAGCGCTGGTGCAACAGTTGCAGGAAAGCGACGATGCAAGCGCCATTGCCCGCTGGCGCAGCGAACTGGCGAAGTTACATGAAACCCACGCGCTGGTATTTGATTGTGTAGACACCGCCTGTATCGCCGATGTGGTCTCCGGATGGACGGGCATCCCGCTGGGACGGATGATGGAAAAAGAACATCATCAACTGAGTGAGTTACATCACCGGCTGGAACAGCGCATCGTCGGCCAGAGTCACGCACTGGCAACCATCGCCACACAAATCCGTATCAGCCGCGCCAACCTTAGTGACCCGCAAAAACCTACGGGCGTCTACCTGTTAGCCGGCCCCTCCGGTATCGGAAAAACGGAAACTGCGCTGGCGCTGGCGGAGTTGCTGTACGGTGGTGAGCAAAGTCTGGTAACGATCAATATGTCAGAATATCAGGAGGCGCACAGCGTCTCTGGCCTGAGGGGGTCGCCACCGGGGTATGTAGGTTATGGTCAGGGCGGTGTGCTGACCGAGGCAGTGAAACGCAATCCGTACAGCGTGGTCCTGCTCGACGAAGTGGAAAAAGCCCATCCGGATGTGATGGAAATGTTTTATCAGGTGTTCGACAAAGGCATGATTGAGGATGCGGAAGGTCAACGCATCAACTTCCGTAATACCCTGATTATTATGACATCAAACCTGGCGAGTGCGAAGATCATCGCAGCCTGCGAGGGAGGAGAGACCTCGCCAGAGGCACTCTGTGAGCTGATACGCCCGGAGTTCGAGCATGTTTTCCGCCCGGCGCTGATGGGGCGCATCACGTTAATCCCGTATCTGCCGTTAAAACCCCAAACGCTTGCGCAGATCATCAGGCTTAAGCTGGACAAAATCTGCCATCGTTATCACGTCGCCAGCAACGGCGAGGGTCAACTGAGTTACAGCGAAAGCGTTGTCACCCGGATAGCCGGACTGTGTCAGGTGAACCAGAGCGGTGCCCGCGATATCGATCAGGTACTGAACCGGCATACACTGCCATTGCTGGCAGATCACCTGTTTCAGGAAGACAAGGTCATGAAAGGCGGCCTGAAACTTACCCTCAGCAAAAATAAACTCGTGACGCGGAAACACCATGACAAAGGCTAATGCAATTTTAAAACCTGTTGATGTGAAAATCAGTTGCCACGATCCTCGCCATCACCATGAGTTTTTGCTGCTCAGTAACCACGTCAATGGCTGGAAGCGCCACGTTCACGACCGGTCATGGTGGCTGACGCAAGAGAACCAGTGCCTGGAGATCTTTCAACGCCACGGTTACGACCTGCAAAGCGGGGTCTGGTATTGCCTGATCAGCGGCCATCGCCACGGCTGGATTGGCATGGCCAATGCCACGTTATTGCTGGCGGAAGCCTTTGGCAGAAAACAGCTCCAGTGCTGGCCACCCTTAGCCGCCACAGATCTTCGCATGCAAATTATCGAATGGTATGCCACGAATGCTGCGACCAGTGTTTACAGCCTGCCGCTCACCAGTGCAGAACCTGACACGCTGACACAGCTTGAAGAAGCCGTATCGATGATGCTCAGCCATGCGTTGAGCCTGCAATCGCGCAGTCAGGCGGCGCTGAGTCATCTGCTCGATTATCTCCGCTCAGGCCGCCGGTCGTTGCAACAACGGGCGCTGGCGGTAACCCCGGCGGTTTCCGCACCGGCATCGCCGGGTGTTCAGGCCGCCAGAGAGCCTCTTCCGGAGCCTGTGGTGGTACAGCCGCATTGCCGCTCCCGAAAGTCCTGGCTTGTCAGTGGTATGGCCGGGATCGCGTTGACTCTCTGCGCGATGAGTATTTTTCACTGGCTGGAGCAACCTTCTGCAGCAGTGCGTTTAAACGTCCTGTGGCCGGATAATCCGTTGACCCTCCGCTGGCAAAGCTATTTCGCTGAACAAAGAGCCCGTCTGCCGACCATCAATAGCTGGGTGAGGGTAAATCGTCAGCTTGAACATCTGGAGCAACGCCTGCTTGATGCCGAGCAAAAGCGTAAGTCCTATATGACGATCTCAGAGCTGAAAACCGCAATTTATCAGATGCGTCAGACACTCCAGTTGGGCGGTCAGCCGGTGTTTGCGCAACTTGATGAGGTACAACGAAAACTCGATAACCATCATCCGGTGAGCGAAACGGAAATTAACGCGATTTCACAGCATTTAGAAGCGCTGAACAGCCGTTTAACCGAGCTCAAAAGCGAACATGATCTCTTATAGGTCAGGACTTACCTTCGACGGGGGAGCATCGTTCTGGTATGTTGTCCGTGATGTTTTGTGATCGGAACGAAAATTCCCGCGAAAAAGGAACCTGAATGATGTCTTCTGCAACGATTATATCCCCGGAGTCGTGCCGTGACATGGCCGAAATCCGGCACGAAATCGATCGTATCGATCAGCAGGTGATCTCGCTGATCGGAGAGCGCTATCAGTTTGTCAAAGCTGCGGCAAAATTTAAAAAAACGGCGGATCAGGTGCAGGCAAACTCCCGGTTTGAGTCCATGCTCCGGCAGCGTCGGGAATGGGCGGTGGAGTGCGGTCTGGAACCGGATGTGATTGAGGCCCTGTATCGCGACCTCGTGGGTTGGTTTATTTCAGAGGAAATGACGCACTGGTCACGGCAACAGTCTGCTGCTGACCGATAATCCCGGCATCAGTTGCAGAGTGCCGCTATGCGGGTTGGGCGCACGATACTTTTCCCCGCTCCCGCCGCATCATTATCATGGGCGGGAGAGGGGAGAGACAGGCGGTTCGCCCGGTAATAAAGGTGCTGCCCATCCGGTGTTGCTGAGTAAAACCCGGACGGATACCGGCAGACCGCCCTGCGGAAATCACTGACCGGTTACTGAACACCAGGTAAATCGTCCCGGCTTCCCCATTCCCCCCAGGAACCATCATACAGCGAGACCTGTTTATGGCCGAGCTGTGTCAGGGCTGCAATCAGGACAACCGCAGTCACTCCGGACCCGCAGGACGCGATGACCGGTTTTTGCAGGTCTACGCCTGCCGATTCAAAGACCGTTTTCAGGCGGGCGTTATCTGACAGGCGTCCGTCACTGACCAGGGTATTCCAGGGCACATTCAGGCTGCCCGGAATATGGCCGCGTTTCAGTCCCGGGCGAGGTTCATCCACCTCAGCATGAAAACGCGGGGCTGAACGGGCATCCAGTATCTGTGCTCCCCCTTCATGGCTCACCAGCAGCACATCATTCAGACGCTTAATTTGATCCGGTTGCGGGTGGGCCTCAAAAATACCGTCTGTCAGTGCCGGTTGGCCCTGCTCTGTCCCGTAGCCGCCGGCTTTCCAGGCCTGTAACCCGCCCGCAAGGATAGAGACTTCAGCCACGCCGAAATAACGCAGCATCCACCAGGCTCTGGGGGCAGAAAACAGACTGCCTTCATCGTAGACCACCAGATGTTTATCACTGCAGATGCCAAGTTCACGCATCGCAACCGCGAATGCTTCCGGTCGGGGCATCATATGCGGGTAGGGACTGGTGTGATCAGACAACGCTTCAATATCAAAGAAGGGAGCTGAAGGCAGGTGTTCCGCCAGATACTCCTGAGTAATATTGCGGGTCTGTTCCTGTCCTGGCGGTAACATACGTGCATCGAGCACCTGAACCTGTGGGTCATGCTGATGTTCTGCCAGCCATTCAGGGGTAACAAAAAGCGTCTGACTCATAGCCTCTCCTGTGAATGAGCATTTTTTTGAGTGTCGGTGATTTTAAGAGGCAGCTCAAGCCTTGTGCCGCAAAAAAAGCAGGCCAACGGTGACGACAGGCGTTGGCCTGATCCCGGTGACTGGCTGCGCTGTTTACTAATTGACCTCCCCGGGCGGTCTGCTGACTTTTTTTTTAAAAAAAATGTGATTACCCGTAGGCAATGAGCGCTTAGCCCCCTATAATTTGCGCCGTTTCTTCGCCGGAATGGTTAATTCGTACGCTTTTAATAAGAATACCAGGCCATTCCACGCGACATACTTTGGAAGTTCAGACTGAGGTCAAAATGACAATCGAACGTACTTTTTCTATCATCAAGCCAAATGCTGTTGCTAAAAACGTGATTGGTGCTATCTACAACCGTTTTGAAAGCGCTGGCTTCAAAATTGTTGGTGCTAAAATGCTGCACCTGACTAAAGAGCAGGCTGAAGGCTTCTACGCAGAACACAAAGGACGTCCTTTCTTTGATGGTCTGGTTGAATTCATGACTTCAGGCCCGGTTGTTGTTTCAGTTCTGGAAGGTGAAAATGCTATCCAGCGTCACCGTGACCTGATGGGTGCAACTAACCCGGACAACGCACTGGCAGGAACTTTACGTGCCGATTACGCTGACAGCTTCACCGAAAACGCAACTCACGGTTCAGATTCTGTAGAATCTGCAGCACGTGAAATTGCTTACTTCTTCGGTGAAGGTGAAGTCTGCGCACGCACCCGTTAATCTGTCGGTGCGGGAATTCACTGTAAATATACAGTGACAAAATTGTCATCGAAAGGGGGACCCCCGATGGCATCCCGCAACAGATAATGTACAATGAACACCCCCGCAGAGTTTTCTGCGGGGGTGTTCCTTTTTAACTATCCATTACCGCGCCATAACGTGTAACAACGAGGCCAGAGATTATTATGTCCGAACCTGCAGCTACTCCTGTGTCCGATACCCCCGTAACCGTGACCCCTAAAAACACCAAAATCAACTTGCTGGACCTTAACCGTCAGCAGATGCGTGAATTCTTCCTTGAAATGGGTGAAAAACCTTTCCGTGCCGACCAGGTCATGAAATGGATGTATCACTACTGCAGCGATGATTTCGAGCAAATGACCGATATCAACAAAGTGCTGCGCCAGAAGCTGGCCCGGGTTGCGGAAATCCGGGCGCCGGAAGTGGCTGAAGAGATGCGTTCTTCTGACGGTACCATCAAGTGGGCTATCCGCGTGGGTGACCAGTTAGTCGAGACGGTATATATCCCGGAAGACGACCGTGCGACATTGTGTGTTTCTTCGCAGGTAGGGTGTGCACTGGAGTGTAAATTCTGCTCAACCGCTCAGCAGGGCTTTAACCGTAACCTGCGTGTGTCCGAAATTATCGGTCAGGTATGGCGTGCGGCTAAAATTATCGGTGCAGCGAAAGTCACCGGTCAGCGCCCCATTACTAACGTTGTGATGATGGGAATGGGTGAACCCCTGCTGAACCTGACCAATGTCGTCCCGGCGATGGAAATCATGCTGGATGACTTCGGATTCGGGCTGTCTAAACGTCGTGTCACGTTATCGACTTCCGGTGTGGTGCCGGCACTCGATAAACTGGGCGATATGATCGATGTTGCGTTGGCTATTTCTCTGCATGCGCCGAACGACGCGCTGCGTGATGACATCGTACCGATCAACAAAAAATACAATATTGAAGCGTTCCTGCAGTCGGTCAAACGCTACATGGAAAAATCGAATGCCAATCAGGGCCGCGTGACCGTGGAATACGTCATGCTGGACCACGTTAATGACAGCACTGATGATGCACATCAGCTGGCTGAAGTACTGAAAGATACGCCCTGCAAGATTAACCTTATCCCCTGGAACCCCTTCCCGGGCGCACCTTACGGCCGCAGTTCTAACAGCCGCGTAGACCGTTTTTCTAAGGTGCTGATGGAATATGGCTTTACCACCATTGTGCGTAAAACCCGTGGTGATGATATTGATGCCGCCTGTGGTCAGTTAGCCGGGGACGTTATTGACCGGACCAAGCGGACAATGCGTAAAAAAATCGCCGGGGAAGAAATCTCTGTGAAGACGGTTCAGGCGTAACCAAAGCAGGCTTTCCCTGGTCTGAGCGCTGTGTAACTCTGCTGATGACACCGTAACCATCAGCAGGGAGAGGCATGATGCTCAGATATTCAGGGATAGTTTGTGGGTTGCCGGTGGTGTTTTTATTCACCGCCTGTACGCCACATCCCGGCCCCGTGGCCGGAGAGATACGCTTACAATTGGGCCTGCAGTATCTGGCGGCTGGCGAATATACTGCAGCTGAACGTAATTTACGGCGTGCCGTCAAGGCATCGCCGGACGATTATCGCCCATTACTGGGGCTTGCCAGGCTTTATCAGACTCAGGGCCATGATGCGATGGCCGGAGTCTGCTACACTCGGGCGGAGAAGCTGGCACCTGAAAATGGTTATGTACTAAATAATTACGGTGCGTTTCTCTGTGCTTTAAGGCAGTATGATAAAGCGCAGTCGCGTTTTTTACTGGCAACTCTTGCAACAACAGGGGACGGCCGGACTCAGACGATGCTGTCAGCGGGGTATTGTTTTCTTGATGAGGGGAAACGAGGCCAGGCAGCAGAAAAACTGACGGCTGTGATCAGTAGTGAACCCGCTGCAGCAGATAAGTTACTGGCAGAAGCGGGGCGTCGCATTGAACGACAGAAGTTTGCCGATGCCGGATTTCTGCTGGAGATTTATCACCAGTTTCGTTCTGCCAGTGCAGAAAGCTTATGGTTAAAGATTCTTTACGCCGTGCAACAGAATGACGCCAGTGACGTGAAACGTTATGGTGAGCAGTTAGCGCGGATCTTTCCACTTTCGATACAGTACCAGCGTTATTTAGCTAATGAATACTGAAGCCACCCAAGAAAAATCAGCCGTTCAGTCCACCGGTGAGCGCCTGCGTTTAGCGCGCGAAGCCAAAGGACTGAGTCAGCAAAATGTTGCAGAACGTCTATGCCTGAAACTTTCCACGGTACGCGATATCGAGGAGGATAAGTCTCCGGCCGATTTAGCAGCGACGTTTCTGCGCGGTTATATCCGTTCTTACGCCCGTCTTGTGCAGGTACCGGAAGATGAAATTTTACCGATGCTGTCCAAACAGGCCCCCATCTGTGCGGCGAAAATTACGCCGATGCACAACATCGCCCTCGGCAGCAGCGGACGACGGAAAAAGCGTGACGGAATGTTAATGACATTCACTCTGCTGGTCATCGTTGTGGTTGTCGGCCTGACAGTGGCCTGGTGGTGGCAAAATCATAAAGCCTCACAGGCCGATCTTAATGCCATGACCAGTACCACGGCGGGCAGCGGTAATGAACAATCAATTCCGTTATCTGATGGCAGTGATGATGCCCCGGCCGGCGGTAATGCGATCCCACTGGATACCGGGAGTGCTGCGCCAGCCACAACGGACACGACTGCACCTGCTGCGACCGGTAACGCGGCAGCAGCCGATAACACGACACCTGCCTCTTCTGATGCTGCCGGCAGTGCGGCTCCGTCTGCGGTTGTGACACCGTCTCAGGCAGCCCCTGCGCCGACTCAGCCAGCGACACCGGCGGTACAGAGTCCTGCGGAAACACAGGCACCTTCGGCACCGGCAGCCTCTCCGGTCACGACCGATGCAACGGTGGCCACCACCAATGCACTGGTGATGAATTTCCGTGGCGATTGCTGGCTGGAAGTGACAGATGCTCAGGGTAAAAAATTATTCAGCGGATTACAGCATAAGGGCGGTCAGCTGAACCTTAACGGTAAAACACCTTACCGTGTCAAAATCGGTGCGCCTGCGGTTGTCTCTGTACAGTTCCGAGGTCAGCCCGTTGATTTAAGTCGTTTTGTTCGTACTAACCAGGTCGCTCGCCTGACGATTGGCGCGCATTAATACGCCATCCCGGGGACTTGTGGAGAGAAAATATGCATAACCAGGCTCCAATAAACCGTCGTAAATCTACCCGGATTTATGTTGGTAAGGTGCCAGTCGGCGACGGAGCGCCTATTGCCGTTCAGTCAATGACGAATACCCGCACTACCGATGTGGAAGCTACTGTTAATCAGATCAAGGCACTTGAACGTGTGGGTGCCGATATTGTTCGTGTTTCAGTTCCGACGATGGATGCGGCTGAGGCTTTTCGTCTGATTAAGCAGCAGGTCGATGTACCGCTGGTGGCTGATATTCACTTCGACTACCGTATTGCGCTGAAAGTTGCTGAATACGGCGTTGATTGCCTGCGGATCAACCCGGGTAATATCGGCAATAATGAACGTATCCGCCAGGTCGTGGATTGCGCACGTGATAAAAATATCCCGATCCGCATCGGGGTGAATGCAGGATCACTGGAAAAGGATCTGCAGGAAAAATATGGTGAACCGACGCCACAGGCCTTACTTGAGTCCGCGATGCGCCACGTTGATCATCTGGATCGTCTGAACTTTCATCAGTTCAAGGTGAGCGTTAAAGCTTCGGACGTTTTCCTGGCGGTTGAGTCTTACCGGCTGCTGGCAAAACAGATCGATCAGCCATTGCACCTCGGGATCACGGAAGCGGGTGGTGCCCGTGCCGGTTCAGTAAAATCTGCTATCGGCCTGGGCTTACTGCTTTCTGAAGGGATCGGCGATACGCTGCGTATTTCTCTGGCCGCCGATCCGGTTGAAGAAATTAAAGTCGGTTTCGATATCCTGAAGTCATTACGTATCCGCGCCCGCGGTATCAACTTTATCGCCTGCCCGACCTGTTCCCGTCAGGAATTTGATGTCATCGGTACCGTGAATGCTCTTGAGCAGCGACTGGAAGATATTATTACCCCGATGGATGTCTCCATTATTGGTTGTGTCGTGAACGGCCCGGGCGAAGCCACGGTGTCGACACTGGGTGTGACCGGCGGCAATAAAAAGAGCGGCTTCTATGAAGATGGTATCCGTCAGCGTGAGCGACTGGATAACCTCGATATGGTCGACCAGCTTGAAGCGCGTATCCGGGCTAAAGCCTCGATGCTCGACGAAAACCAGCGAATTAATGTCCGCCAGGTTGAGAAATAAGGGTTGATGTCTTCCTCAGGGAAGACATTTCTTTGATGATTGCACCTGTGCGGTATTGGCCCTATTAAGGTATGATGCCGGACAGGTTTTTTGTGTTAAGAGATTTTGACGTGGCAAAGAATATCCAGGCTATCCGCGGAATGAACGATTATCTGCCAGCAGATACCGCACTCTGGCAACGAATTGAACAGGTTCTGAAACAGGTACTGGCAGGTTACGGATTCAGTGAAATCCGTCTGCCTATTGTTGAACAAACGCCTCTTTTTAAACGCGCGATCGGCGAAGTGACCGACGTGGTCGAAAAAGAAATGTACACTTTCGACGACCGTAACGGCGATAGCCTGACTCTGCGCCCTGAAGGGACTGCCGGGTGCGTACGTGCCGGTATTGAACACGGTCTGTTGTACAATCAGGAACAGCGTCTGTGGTATATCGGACCGATGTTCCGCTACGAACGTCCGCAAAAAGGCCGTTACCGTCAGTTCCATCAGATTGGCGCAGAAGTTTTCGGCCTGACCGGGCCGGATATTGATGCGGAACTGATTATGATGACCGCCCGCTGGTGGAAGGCTCTGGGTATTGCTGACCATGTCAGCCTGGAACTGAACTCCATTGGTTCCCTGGAAGCCCGTGCAGCCTACCGTGATGCGCTGGTCGCCTTCCTGGAAGAACATAAAGAAGCGTTGGACGATGACTGTCAGCGCCGTATGTACAGCAACCCGCTGCGGGTACTGGACAGTAAAAACCCTGATATCCAGCAACTCCTGAACGATGCACCTCAACTGGGTGACTATCTGGACGCAGAGTCCCGTGAACACTTTGACGGCCTGTGTGCACTGCTGGATGACGTGGGTATCGCTTATACGGTGAATCAACGCCTGGTGCGTGGTCTGGATTATTATAACCGTACGGTCTTTGAGTGGGTGACGACCAGCCTGGGCTCCCAGGGTACAGTCTGTGCCGGTGGCCGTTACGACGGTCTGGTGGAACAACTGGGTGGCCGTGCTACGCCTGCTGTCGGTTTTGCGATGGGTCTGGAACGTCTGGTACTTTTAGTGCAGGCCGTTAACCCGGAATTTGAACCGAACCGTAAAGTGGATGTCTATGTTATCTCTTCCGGCGCAGGGGTTCAGTCTGAGGCCATGAAGCTGGCGGAAGAAGTCCGCGATGCAGCCCCGGAGATTAAACTGATGACCAACTTTGGCGGCGGAAACTTTAAAAAACAGTTTGCCCGTGCGGATAAGTGGGGAGCGAAACTGGCTCTGGTGTTAGGCGAAGATGAAGTCAGCAACCAGCAGGTTGTTATCAAGAATCTGAGCTCCGGCGACCAGCAAACCGTTAACCGGAATGACGTCTCCAGGTTTTTACTGAGCGCACTGCAGTAAGCCAGGGATAAGTATTAAGTTTTAACAGGAGTAGGATTGCGTGGAAGTTTACAGTAACGAACAAGAGCAAACTGCGGCTCTCAGAAACTTCTTTACCGGCAACGGTAAAGCGCTGGCCGCCGGCCTGGTGATCGGTATTGCTGCCCTGGGAGGCTGGCGTATCTGGGTCAGCCATCAGGAAAGTAATGCCCTGGAAACGTCGGCCCGTTACCAACAGTTGTCTGAAGCCATGAATGCAGATAAGCCGGAAACGCTGGATGCGCTCGCTGCTTTTGTGAACCAGACACACGGATCTTATGGTGCTCTGGCAGCGATGAACCTTGCTAAGGTTTATGTTGACGGAGGCCACCTGGATAAAGCGACTCAGCAACTGGAGCAGGGGCTGAAAGATAGCGATGATGCTAATCTGCAGGCAGTGATGCGTTTGCGTCTTGCCCGTCTGCAGTTGCAACAAAATCATCCGGATGATGCACTGAAGACGTTGGACAGTATCAAAGGCGATGGCTGGACGGCGCTGATGGCCGATATCCGTGGTGAAGCGTTGCTCAGCAAAGGCGACAAACAGGGTGCCCGCGCTGCCTGGAGTAAAGGTATTGATTCTGATGCATCACCGGCAATGAAGCAGATGATGCAAATGAAATTGAATAATTTAAGCTAAGCCAGTAAAGAGAGAGCGCATGGAATTACGTAAATACCTGCTGCCGGGACTCGTTTCGGTCACTTTGCTCAGCGGTTGTTCGCTATTCAGTGGCGAAGAAGATGTCGTAAAAATGGCACCCCTGCCAAAAGTTGTAAATCAGTTCACCCCTAAAATGGTGTGGGATAAATCGGTTGGCGATGGTGTGGGTGATTTTTATTCGAATCTGCATCCGGCATGGCAGGATAATACTGTCTATGCGGCAGATCGCTACGGTATTGTTGAAGCACTGGATGCGAACACGGGTAAACAAAAATGGAAAGTTGATCTTTCTACCCGTACCGGTTTCTTCTCTTCCAATATACCGGCGCTGTTATCCGGCGGGATCACAGTACAGGGTAACCTGCTGTATATTGGTACAGAACACGGTAAAGTCTTCGCACTGAACAGCAGTGATGGTTCGATCGCCTGGCAGACTCAGGTTGCCGGCGAAGCCCTGTCACGTCCTGTGGTCAGCGATGGTTTAGTGTTGATCCATACCAGTAATGGTATGTTCCAGGCCCTGGACCAGAACACCGGTGCCAGCAAATGGGTGGTCAACCTGGATGTGCCTGCACTCTCTCTGCGCGGTGAATCTGCCCCGGCGACCGCTTACGGCGGTGCGATTATCGGTGGTGATAACGGGCGCGTGAGTGCTGTTATCATGAACCAGGGACAGATTATCTGGCAGCAACGTATCTCCCAGCCCAGCGGTGCGACCGAAATCGATCGTCTGAGCGATGTTGATACCACGCCGGTTATCGTTAACGGTGTCGTTTATGCGATAGCTTATAACGGTTCCTTGTCTGCGCTGGACCTGCGTTCAGGTCAGATCCTGTGGAAACGTGATATCGGCGGGGTTAAAAACCTGGTGGTCGATAACGGCCGTATCTACCTGGTCGATCAGAATGACCGCGTCGATGCGTTAAATATGGACGGTGGTGTGGAAATCTGGCGTCAGAGCGGTTTATTACACCGTAACCTGACCTCCCCGGTGCTGTATAATGGCTATCTGGTCGTCGGTGACGGTGAGGGTTATCTGCACTGGATGGATACCACCGATGGTCGTTTTGTCGCTCAGCAGAAAGTTGACAGTTCCGGGTTCCAGACCCAGCCGGTCGTCGCCGGTGATAAGCTGTTAATTCAGGCGAAAAACGGCGAGGTTTATGCCTTTACCCGTTAAGGGTAAGTAAAAATCCGGTAGTCAAATACCTGTTAATGGCGGCTCCTGTGATGCAGGGGCCGTTTCGTTTTTCTTCGGCTGACAGTTTTTCCTGTGAATAGCCTGAACTCTGTATCAGGAATCGTTATAATCACCGGATTCGGTCGAATTTTTTTGTCATGAGGCTTTATTATGGTACCTGTGGTCGCGCTGGTTGGACGTCCCAACGTAGGAAAATCCACACTTTTTAACCGTTTAACGCGTACCCGTGATGCGTTGGTAGCGGATTTCCCTGGTCTGACACGTGATCGTAAATACGGGCGCGCTGAAGTTGAAGGCAGGGAATACATTGTTATTGATACCGGGGGTATTGATGGCACCGAAGAGGGTGTCGAAACCCGGATGGCCGCACAGTCGCTGATGGCTATCGAAGAAGCGGATGTCGTACTGTTTATGGTCGACGCCCGTGCCGGGGTGATGCCCGCGGATGAGCAGATTGCCCGTCATCTGCGTGCCCGTGAAAAAGCCACCTTCCTGGTGGCTAACAAAACCGACGGAATGGACCCGGATAATGCCGTTGTCGATTTCTACTCACTGGGAATGGGTGAAATCCACCCGATTGCCGCATCTCATGGTCGTGGTGTCACTCAGTTACTCGAAACGGTACTCTTACCCTGGGCAGAGGAAGAGGTCATCGAGCCACTGACTGAAGAAGAAGAGAACGAAGCGTACTGGGCCGCGGTGGAAGCTGAAGAGCAGGATCTGATCCCGGAAGATGAGGAAGACGACTTTGACCCGACCACATTGCCGATCAAACTGGCGATTGTCGGACGTCCGAACGTGGGTAAATCGACACTGACTAACCGTATTCTCGGTGAAGACCGGGTGGTGGTTTACGATATGCCGGGGACGACCCGTGACAGCGTTTATATCCCGATGGAACGTGATGAGCGTGAGTATGTGCTGATCGACACCGCCGGGGTACGTAAGCGTGGTAAAGTCAATGATGCGGTTGAGAAGTTCTCCGTGATCAAGACGTTGCAGGCGATTGAAGATGCCAACGTGGTGCTGCTGGTGATCGATGCGCGTGAAGGTATTTCCGATCAGGACTTGTCACTGCTGGGCTTTATTCTGAACAGTGGCCGGTCACTGGTGATTGTGGTCAATAAGTGGGATGGTCTTTCGCAGGAAATTAAAGACGAAGTTAAAGAAGCTCTGGATTATCGTCTGGGCTTTATTGATTTTGCCCGTGTTCACTTTATCTCTGCACTGCATGGCAGCGGCGTGGGTAACCTGTTCGAATCCATTACTGAGGCTTACGACAGCTCAACGCGTCGTGTGAACACCTCGTTACTGACGCGTATTATGAAAATGGCAGAAGAAGACCATCAGCCCCCGCTGGTGCGTGGTCGTCGTGTGAAGCTGAAATATGCCCATGCCGGTGGATACAACCCGCCGATTGTGGTTATCCACGGTAATCAGGTGAAGGATCTGCCGGATTCTTATAAACGTTATCTGATGAATTACTTCCGTCGCTCGCTGAACGTTATGGGTACGCCGATCCGTATTCAGTTTAAAGAGGGTGAAAACCCGTACGCCGGAAAACGTAACCTGCTGACGCCAACACAGCAGCGTAAACGTCAGCGTCTGATGTCGCATCTGAAAAAGAATAAGCGTTAATTGATTAAGAGGGCCTGAGGGTCCTCTTTTTTTATGCCCCGGAGGAAATGATGAATTCTGTCTGTATTCACTGCCAGACCCCGTTGTCGGAAAAAGAGAATGAGTTTGTCTGTCTGCAGTGTCAGCGACACTATCTGAAGCAACCCTGTTGTCCGGTTTGTCATCAGGCGCTGGAGGTCCTTAAGGCGTGTGGTGCCGTAGACTATTTTTGCCCGCAGGACGGTCTGCAGTCCCGGTCGACGGTTCTGTATCAGGCAGGTGCAGAGAAAATCTGTCATGATCAACAGATGAAAAGGGGTGACTGATGGACAAACAGACCCTGATAAAATTACTGGCTTATAAGCGCTGGGCTG
Source organism: Tatumella sp. UCD-D_suzukii (assembly GCF_000611875.2). Lineage (NCBI taxonomy): Bacteria > Pseudomonadati > Pseudomonadota > Gammaproteobacteria > Enterobacterales > Erwiniaceae > Tatumella > Tatumella sp. UCD-D_suzukii. The sequence goes on along the minus strand of NZ_JFJX01000064.1, from coordinate 121,667 downwards.
ATACCGCAACATTAGAGGCGATAAAACGGATCGATCCGGCCTCGTCTGCGAAAGAGCATCATCTGATGCTGCGTCTGATGAATCATATTTATGTGGTGGACAGGATCTTCCGGGCCAATATGGCTGGCCTGCCGCATGGATACCAGGCATTGAATACCCCGGAAACCCCGACCGCAGAAGCGCTGATCACGGCGTTCAGGGAGAGTACAGACGAATATATAGCCTTTATCACGACGCTATCTGAGGATGAATTCGGGAAAGTGATCCGCTTTACCTTTGTCGATGGCGGTGAAGGCGAAATGCGGCTGATGGATATGGTCAATCATATTTTGTTCCACGGAACCTATCATCGCGGCGCGGTTGGCTGGCTGATCCAGAGTTGCGGAGGTGTCGCCCCGAAAGATGTCCTGACTGTGTTCCTTCGTGACTATCAGTCTTAAGGCCTTCTGATATCCTTGGTCAGGCAGGAAAGGAGGGAAGACCCCGGTCTGCCGCCGGGCGGGTTTCCCGGCAGCCGCATATCTCAGCAGGGACGTGATTAGTCTGCGGAGGGGGCGCGGGGTTTGCGCGGACGTTTTGCTGCTTTTTGTGGTGTGATCGCCGTGATTTCACTTTCTATCCAGCCATCATTCAGCCGTGTTCGCAGAGTTTCCCCCGCCTGTACCTGCCGGGTTTCTTTTATGACATCCCCGTTGCTTCCGGTCGTTACACTGAACCCGCGCGCCAGCGTTGCCAGCGGGCTGGCACTTTCCAGTTGTACGGCCAGGGTAGCGAAGCGCTGCCTGCTCTCACTGAGTTGCTTTTCCAGCGCCTGTTGCAAGCGGTAGCGGGCCTCGCTCAATTGCCGGGAGCCCTGGTAGATCAGGGGTTGAGGCTGACGGCGTTGCAGCCGTTGTGAGAGCTGTTCAAAATGCTGGCTATGCTGTTGCAACTGTTGCTGGATGGCCGACTGTAACTGACGCTGTTGTTGTAATAACAGCGTTTGCTGGCGTGAAAGGCGTAATTGCGGATGTTGCTGGTTAAGCCGGTGTCCGAGCTGGCTGAAACTCTGCTGACGACGCGCAAGGTAGTAATCCATCGCCATTTCCATTTGCTGTTGCTGTGACAGCAACTGACGCAGGAGTTCGGTCTGATTACGGCTGACCAGTTCGGCTGCGGCGGAAGGGGTCGGTGCGCGCAGGTCAGCCACAAAATCACAGATGGTGATGTCGGTTTCATGGCCTACCGCACTCACTACCGGGATTTTGCTGGCAAAAACAGCCCTGGCAACACGCTCATCGTTGAAGCACCAGAGATCTTCCAGAGAACCGCCACCCCGGCCGACAATCAGTACATCACATTCCCGGCGCTGGTTAGCCAGTTCAATGGCCCGGACGATCCCGGCAGCGGCTTCGTTACCCTGCACGGCGGTAGGGTAGATCACCACCGGTAAAGAAGGGTCCCTGCGACCTAACACCTGTAAAATATCATGCAGAGCAGCCCCGCTGGCAGAGGTGATGACCCCGACCTGACTGGCAGGCGAGGGCAGCGGTTGTTTATGCTGTGTCGCAAACAGGCCTTCGGTATCCAGACGGGTTTTCAGTTCAAGAAATTGCTGCTGAAGGAGTCCTTCGCCGGCGGGTTGCATACTTTCGACAATCAGCTGGTAGTCACCCCGCGGGTCATACAAGGTAACGGTGGCCCGGACCAGTACCTGTTGGCCATTTTGCGGGCGAAAGCTGACCCGCTGATTACTGTTACGGAACATGGCACTGCGCACCTGAGCGTTATCGTCTTTCAGGGTAAAGTACCAATGTCCGGAGGCCGGCCGGGTAAAATTGGATATTTCGGCAGTCAGCCAGACACGACCCATCTCATGTTCCAGCAACCGACGGACGGTCGCATTCAGGCGACTGACTGAGAAAATTTTAGTGTTTTCGTCATTCAACATGTGATGAAGATCAAATAATAAATCAGCGGGTTAATTGACCGATACTACATTGCCTGAACGAAGTATCAAGAGTTTTTTATAAAAAAGCTGGAGGCAAACGGTTCCCTCCTGTATAATGCCGCGGCAATATTTTATCACTTCCAGGTCGAGATATTGCTATGCTACGAATCATTAAAGAAGCCCTCACATTTGACGATGTTTTACTCGTTCCTGCTCACTCTACCGTCCTGCCGAACACCGCAGAACTCGGTACAAAACTGACTAAAAATATACGTTTAAACATTCCGATGGTTTCCGCAGCAATGGACACCGTCACCGAAGCCCGTCTGGCAATTGCGCTGGCACAGGAAGGTGGCCTCGGCTTTATTCATAAAAACATGCCTATCGAACGTCAGGCCGACGAAGTTCGCAAAGTCAAAAAATATGAAAGTGGTGTGGTGACTGAACCTCAGACCGTTCTGCCGACCACTTCACTGCTGGATGTTAAGCGCCTGACCGAAATCAACGGTTTCGCCGGTTACCCGGTGGTGAACGCCGAAAACGAACTGGTAGGGATTATTACCGGCCGTGATGTTCGTTTCGTTACTGACCTGAATCAGCCTGTTTCTGCGGTGATGACGCCGAAAGAGCGTCTGGTCACCGTGAAAGAAGGCGAATCCCGCGAAGTCGTTCTGCAGAAAATGCATGAAAAGCGTATCGAGAAAGCGCTGGTGGTGGATGCAGCATTCCATCTGAAAGGCATGATCACCGTAAAAGACTTCCAGAAAGCCGAACGTAAACCTAACGCCTGTAAAGATGCACAGGGACGTTTACGCGTTGGTGCCGCTGTCGGTGCCGGTGCCGGTAACGAAGAGCGTGTGGATGCGCTGGTGGCTGCAGGTGTTGATGTTCTGCTGATCGACTCCTCTCACGGTCACTCTGAAGGTGTTCTGCAACGTATCCGTGAAACCCGCGCTAAATATCCTGACCTGGAAATTATTGGCGGTAACGTTGCGACAGCAAACGGTGCGAAAGCGCTGGCTGACGCAGGCGTGAGCGCAGTTAAAGTGGGTATCGGCCCTGGTTCAATCTGTACCACCCGTATCGTGACTGGTGTCGGTGTTCCTCAGATTTCAGCCGTGGCTGACGCTGTCGATGCGCTGGAGGGCACCGGGATCCCTGTGATTGCCGATGGTGGTATCCGTTTCTCCGGTGATATCGCTAAAGCGATTGCCGCGGGTGCTTCCTGTGTCATGGTAGGCTCAATGCTGGCCGGGACAGAAGAATCTCCGGGTGAGATTGAACTCTACCAGGGACGTTCATTCAAATCTTACCGTGGTATGGGCTCACTGGGTGCCATGTCTAAAGGCTCTTCTGACCGTTACTTCCAGTCTGATAACGCGGCTGACAAACTGGTTCCGGAAGGTATTGAAGGCCGTGTGGCTTACAAAGGCCGTATGAAAGAGATTATCCATCAGCAGATGGGCGGACTGCGTTCATGTATGGGCCTGACCGGTTGCCAGACAATTGATGACCTGCGTACCAAAGCTGAGTTTGTTCGTATCAGCGGCGCGGGTATCTCTGAAAGCCACGTCCATGATGTGACCATCACCAAAGAAGCGCCTAACTACCGTACAGGCTCTTAATCTCTTTCTTATCCTCATCGCCCGGTCATGCCGGGCGTTTTAAGTAAATTTATTGCCTGGAAAACTGTAATGACGACGGAAAATATTCATAAACATCGTATTCTGATCCTCGATTTCGGGTCTCAGTACACTCAGCTGGTGGCACGCCGTGTCCGTGAACTGGGCGTTTACTGTGAACTGTGGGCCTGGGATGTTACCGAAGAGCAGATCCGCCAGTTTAATCCAAACGGCATTATTCTTTCCGGCGGCCCGGAAAGCACCACCGAAGAAAACAGCCCGCGTGCCCCTGAATATGTCTTTACCGCTGGCGTTCCTGTACTGGGTGTTTGTTATGGTATGCAGACCATGGCAATGCAGCTGGGGGGGAAAGTTCAGGGATCTTCAGAGCGTGAATTCGGTTTTGCTCAGGTCGACATTAAAACAGACAGCGCACTGGTCAAGGATATCCAGGATACCCTGAATGCGGCCGGGCAGCCTCAGCTGGATGTCTGGATGAGCCACGGCGATAAAGTCACCGCTATCCCTGATGATTTTGTCACTGTTGCCAGCACGGAAACCTGCCCGTTTGCCATTATGGCGAACGAAGAGAAACGTTTCTACGGCGTACAGTTCCACCCGGAAGTGACACATACCCGTCAGGGGATGGCACTGTTACAACGCTTTATCATCGATATCTGTCAGTGTGAAGCCTTATGGACGCCGGCGAAAATTATCGATGACGCGGTTGCCCGTCTGAGCGAGCAGGTCGGTGATGATCAGGTCATTCTGGGATTATCCGGCGGAGTTGACTCTTCAGTGACGGCGCTGCTTCTGCACCGTGCTATCGGTTCACGCCTGACCTGTGTGTTTGTGGATAACGGTCTGCTGCGTCTGAATGAAGCTGAGCAGGTCATGGAGATGTTCGGTGATCGTTTCGGTCTGAATATTGTGCATGTTCCTGCAGAAAACCGTTTCCTGGACGCGCTGGCAGGTATCGATGAGCCGGAAGCCAAACGTAAAACCATCGGTCGCGTCTTTGTTGAAGTCTTCGACGAAGAAGCACTGAAACTGGACAACGTGAAATGGCTGGCCCAGGGCACCATCTACCCGGATGTTATCGAATCTGCGGCATCCGCGACCGGTAAAGCGCATGTGATTAAATCACACCACAATGTGGGCGGTTTACCGAAAGAAATGAAGATGGGGCTGGTGGAGCCGCTGAAAGAACTGTTCAAAGACGAAGTCCGTAAAATTGGTCTGGAACTGGGCCTGCCTTACGACATGCTGTACCGTCATCCGTTCCCTGGACCGGGGTTAGGTGTGCGTGTTCTGGGTGAAGTGAAGAAAGAGTACTGCGACCTGCTGCGCCGTGCCGATGCTATCTTTATTGAAGAACTGCATAAAGCTGACCTGTATAACAAAGTCAGCCAGGCATTCACGGTCTTCCTGCCGGTTCGTTCGGTAGGCGTTATGGGTGATGGCCGTAAGTATGACTGGGTGGTTTCACTGCGTGCAGTTGAAACTATCGACTTTATGACGGCGCACTGGGCACACCTGCCTTACGATTTCCTGGGTCGTGTTTCTAACCGCATTATCAACGAAATCGACGGGATCTCCCGTGTGGTTTACGATATCAGCGGTAAGCCCCCGGCCACGATTGAGTGGGAATGATTTGACGTCTGGCAATAGCCTGCACGTGAAAGTAGTAAAGTACCTCTAAGCCCGCATTGCGGGCTTTTTTACCCCTTAACCACCTCATTAATTTTTATAAAACTATACTAGAAAAGTTTTATCAAATTACATTATGCAAAATTTTATATATCAATCCTGATGCATTAAAATCATATTATTATGAATATATCATGCACTATAATAACTACCTAACGCACTAGGAAAAATATGTTGCAGCCGTACACTAATGTAAACGTAACTTGATGGAAAGTATATCTGGGCGGAGACTAATTTAGTCTAGATGTAATCTGACAGGCACTAGTATAAATACTCGATAACTGCCAGGCTAAGCCTGATATAATAAACCTTATACGTTTATCACTTTATCACTTTATCAATTATTTTTTCTAAACTACTACTCCAGTGCTCATCAGAAACAGAACTCGAAATTTTCAAGTGATTTGCATGTCTTTTTAATTGTGACTCGATAGCTTTCGCCCACTTATCATCATTTTCATTTATTTCAAGAATTTGCTCAAATGAAAAAAGCATAGAAGAAACAAACCAACAGTACTTTGAATACTCCTCATTCCTAACAGCAGGTTTTTTCAAACCGAAAGAAAACTTTGAATAAGTTATACATAATTGTAAATATTGTTGGTATATACTATTTGCTGTTGAATTTTTAGATTCTTTGATATTCGACAGATACTGTTTATATGCGATAGCTGCAGCGATGATTGCAACTATAACTGTTATCACTGTTGCAATATTGGAAGCAATACTAATCCATTTAACCCAGAGGTTAATATCGAGTAAAGCAGACAAACCAGTTTTAAAACATGTTAAATTTTTCATTTAAAACCTTTAATTTAATGTGATTGTAAATAAATCTATTTTCTGGATTTTGACATTTTAAATCCAATGGGGACGGGTTTAAATTCGGATTCTTTATCTGTCATTTTAAATTTATTTTGAAACTTCCTAAGTTCTTTATAGTTAACTTCAGCGATCACGTAAGTGTCATAAATTCCACCTTTTACTCTTACTGAATCTCGTTTATAGTCTGTTCTGTACGGAGCTCTTACTCTACTGTCACCATATGTTCTGTTATTAACTTGAACCACAAATGAATGTATATCATGTGCTGTTCCTTCGACAAGAAAGCTGAATGTTTTCACATCTGGGTTCCATTCTAGCACGAAGAGACAATCTATTTTACCTTGAAATCTGAATCTATTCAGCGGGTTTGTTAAGTCACTACAAATTATTGTTCCAAAATGAAATTTCCCATGCTGATATACAGGGAAGGTACTTGTATGTGAATTGGGATCGAATAGCTTAAGTGATTTTTCACGCAGTAACTCTTTCTCTTCATGAGACGGAGAGTGTTTTGGTTGAAGTACTAAGATATTACTATTATACCCAGGCCAATTTGTCGATAATGAAAGTAGACAATCATTTCTAATGATATCTTTACTATTTCTATATCTATAATATTCTATTCCGGAAATTAAGGATATCTTCTGCTTGGCTAGTTTACCTGCAATGTTAACAGCCCATCGCCTAGGTAAAGAACATTCAGGGAAGATGATATAATCACATTTCTTACTCGACTTCAAAATGTTATTTACTAGGTTATTTATTCTCTCATATCTTTTTAAAGTTATATCAGGTGTATCAATCAAAGCTAATTGATACTGTTCATTGGTTGTTTCAATGTTAGTTAATGCTATGTATACACTCGACTTTATATGGCTTGGTACAGTTAAAATAGCACCATCATCATCACATTCTTTCCTGCCTATACTGAATTTAGGAGTTTTAGCCCCTCTTAGTCCAAGAATACTTTCTTTGAACAATTTATCTTCATTTTCATCTAATACTTTTGGACAAATAAGTGCTATCTCTTGTATGCTTAATGGCCGCGTTGGGAAAGCTAAAGCAGGCCAGTGAGGTACTTTCAAATCGGCCGACTCTCTAAATCTCTTAATCAAAGATAAGCGAAGTATTTTTTTTACGCTTATTTTTCTTGGTATGTTGGTTATATTTATATTTTCTTTTTGTGTATAGTACCAATAATCTTTATATGATCGACACCCTAAATCAGATAAAAGTAATTTATTACTAATTTTTTTATCTGTGGTTTGGTTATTTTTTTTACATCACCATCCTTAAGTATATTTAGGTTGATTATTAATTTTCTTAATGCTTCCCAGTTATCGAAATCTTTTGCTGTGGAAGATTGTAATGCAACTTCAAAAAACCTTTCATAGAAATAATTTCTACAGCTTTTTAGTTTAGGGTGTGTGGATTTATCAGTAGTTTCTCCAATAAGATTCAGGCATTCTGAAAAATTTTCGATAAATTCATCTACATAATTAAAGTCACCGTTTGTAATCATTAATTTAAAAACTCTATGCAGATATCCAAAAAGATCAAATAATCCTTTAGGTGTCAATATATAACGTTCTACCAATCCATAGAATTCAAGTCTAATAGCCCCCCACTCTTCGCTGGAAAGATCTTCTGAATAACTTTCAATATCTTTCAATAGTAGTGATAATCCTAATCTGCGTATCGACACACCATCGGCCTTGCGGAGAGCATCTGCAATCAATGAAGCATCTTCCGAGGCAAGTAACGTTTTGTTTGCCATTTCAATGGAGTCTTTAGGGACTTCTGGAAGCATTCTATATTCGCTAGATTGTTCTTTTATCTGGCTTTCAATTTGCTCAATAAAATCCAAGCCGTGCTTACCTGAAAGTGAAAATATTTTTTGCTTGCTAGCAGTGAACTTTAATAAACTATCAGTAGCATAATTAAACCTAAGTCTTAGGTCAGGTTGCTTTCCTTGTTCTCGATTTATTTTCAAGCACTCTACGTGTTTAGACATGTATGTGAGAATAGAATCTCCATTCAAAAGTAAATCATCCGGTGTCTTGAATACTAAAAATATATCATCAACATATCTACCATAATAATCAGGTTTGAGGCCTTTCTGTATCTGTATGTCGAGTTCGTATAGTAGAATATTTGAAATTACCTTTGATGCAGATAGGCCTACAGGTAATGCTCCTTCTTCTCTTTTTTTAAAGTCAGGAGTCTTCCTATACCAACTTGTAATGGAATTCAAAAGAATAGTGGTAAATTTCCTTTCATCACTGCTCAATTCAATGTTTATTTTTTTTAGGAACGATGGTCGGAGAATAAAGTTAGCAGATGCATTGTGATAAAACCCCGCAAGATCCATTGTAATAGCCGTAACTGAATTTTCCGCCTCAATGAGTTCCTTCATCTTACTTAAGCCCCTGTTTCTCCATTTTTTATATGCGGAGTAATACGGAGAAAACAAACCACTTGAATCATTATTAATTGGGCCATTATAAGAGAAGAAATTTTCTAAAACGTGTTTCTTTCGCCTCAGTCTGTTCCCATATGATAAGTTTTTATCTAATTTGGCTTCAAATTTGTGTCCGACTTTTAGAATCCATAATGCGGATATAATTTGATATTCAACACTTGGTGATTGTATCAAGCGATATTCTATATCTAGACGTTTATTTTTGTTTTCCTCGAATCGACGTTTCCAATCCTCAGTCGGATCAATCGAGCTATAGTGAACTTTTAATTCATTTTTCCAAGGTGAGTCATCAAGGGATTTTGGGACATAATGGTATTTTCCAATAAAATTTTCATCTTCCCACCATTCGGTATCTCCATTTATAATCTTAGCATGTAGTTTGACTATGTTATTATTTATATCGCTTTCGAACTCACAAAATGAGATTGCGTGTGGATGAAAGCTATCAAAAAAAGCTTCAACTTTTGCTTTTCTATATGCCAGGTAGACATCTGCTACTTTTATGTAGTCTTTACTAAAAAATTTTTTCATGTTGTCACGAATCAAAAAAACAAGTGCATAATATTAATTTATTTTATGTATGATTGGAATCGTTGTCTTTTACGTTTTTTATGAATTTAAGAAAGAAGTTAGCTTATCCCCTCCGTGTCAGTATAGTTGTCACCCTGTAAGCATACCTGTATTAGTTCCAGACACTTTTTGAGGTTCCCGGTTTTTTGACCCCTCCCCAATTTCCGTACCAGGCTAAATCAGAGATCTGGGCCTTTTTGACCCCTCCCCAATTTCCGTACCAGGCTAAATCAGAGATCTGGGCCTTTTTGATGACTTCGTGCAAATTCTGCCGGAGTCAGGTTATTTAACGAAGAATGCGGCCGGAAATTTTGATGGTATCTATCAGGGGGGCACGTCAGTGATTTGAAGCGGCAACCCTGATGCTGGAGAGTATTTACAATGATCAATCGGTGAAAGAACAGGGGCTTAGGGTGAAAATAACTGATCTATAACTATTTTTTATTGAAAATATTTATTTTATTGTTCAGATATTTCTGATTGTAATTATATGGAAATATTTTCAATGAAAAAGTTTTTTGCCCTGGCTCTCTGTCTTTCCACGCTTTCTGGTTGTGCAACTATCGTTGGCAATGATACGCAGCTCGTCCAGGTTAACAGTGATCCGGAAGGCTCTCAGTTTCAAATTAAAGATGATTCAGGTTCCCTTATTTCTCAAGGGATTACCCCTCAAGGCGTAACTCTTGCCAAATCTGATGGGAGCTATTTTGGTAAAAAGAACTATCAGATTACTTTCATTAAAGAAGGTTACTCCCCCGTAACCCTGCCTATCAAAGCAAGTGCTAACGGTTGGTATATTGGCGGAAACATTGTCTTCGGAGGGCTGATTGGATGGTTAGCTGTTGATCCGTTTAATGGCGGAATGTATACCCTCCACCCCAAAGCCGTTAGTCCCACGCTGGCCCCTGAGGCAAAATAATTCTAAGCCACTTTCGGGTGGCTTTTTACATACAGTATTCAATGCTTTTTGCTTCCCATTGGACAGACTCCGGTTTCCCGGATGTTTTCGTGCTTCATGGTTTTATAAATAGCAGAGGATGGGTCTTCACTGGCACGGTGGCGATTCAGTCCTGATTACGGCCCAGTCCGGAATGGCTAATAGCCGATTGCAGGTGTTCCAGAAATGTTTTCACTTTTACCTGTAAGTATCTTCTGCCCGAATACAACGCGTATAGCACCAGGTCTTCAGGTTCGCTGTTACAGTTAATCTTCACCAGCAAGCCATTGTTAATTTCTGAACCACAAGAGTGAAGCGGCAAAATGGCGAGACCGAGCCCTTTCAGTGCCGCTGCCTTAGCCATCTGCCCGCTGTTAACTTTATAGCCGGACTGTACCTGGACGGTTTTGTTCTGTTTAAACCGCCAGGGCATTCCCTGTAGTATCGATAAACTGGTGATACAGGGGATTTTACTGAGTTCATCCATCGATTGTGGCGGCGGGTAACGTTTCAGAAATTCTGGCGCAGCCACCACACAGCTCGGCAAACGCAGGATTTCCCTGGCAACCCAGCCTGAATCTTCGGGTTGCCCACGTCCGAAGCGCAATACCAGATCGAACCCGTCCAGCAGTCCCTCTGTGGGATCCAGTTGAGTATCACAACTTAGCTTTATTTGAGGATGCCTGATACAGAATTCCGCGAGAATGTCTGCCAGAAAGGGGAGGTCCGGTGTAATGATTTTCAGGTGACCTGACAGCGAATCGCCGGACAGAGATACCTCTTCCAGGGCGTGATCCATAGCTTGCGTAAGCGGCGTAATGGATTGATAAAGCTGCTTACCGGCTGCGGTTGGTGCGACCTTACGTGTGGTACGTTCCAGTAGCCGCACATGAAGTTCCCGTTCAAGCAATGCGACATGCCGACTGACATTGGACATCGGCAGCTGAAGTTGTTCTGCCGCGAGCTTAAAACTCCGTTTGTCATAGACCGCCTGAAAGCAAATCAGCCACTGAATTTCGATTTTTTCAATCATTAACTATCCCAAAAAATGAGATTAATAAAACAATAAATCCGTATTTATCACTAATAGGGTAGCTATTACAATTTTTATCAATCTTCATCACCAGGAAAAAAATCATGAGCAGAAATCGAAAAATTGCCATTGCAGGTGCCGGTGTGGCAGGAATGGCACTGGCAATACTCGCGGCGAAACAAGGCCATAAAGTTACTCTCTTTGAGCGTGGCAGTACGGTGTCTTCTATGGGAGCGGGTGTGACATTGTGGCCTAATGCCATGTTTGTCATGCAGCAAATGGGGCTGGATGAAAAGCTCAGGCATGCAGGAGGCGTACCGGATAGGATGCGCCAGTTCGATCAGCATGGCGTTCTTCAGACTGAGTTCGATATTTCAGCCGTCAACTCACTATGTGGTTTTCCCGGTGTAACGGTATTACGGCGTGAGCTAATGAGTTTACTGGCGTCTGAATTGGAGAGTTTGGGGGTACAGATCCGGTTTAATTGTTCAATCGCTGCAGCGGATGTCATGCGATTGGGCCTGGAGTTTGATCTGGTTGTCGGCGCCGATGGCCGTATGAATTCAGCCGTGCGTCAGGCATTGTATGCGGATAAAGTCACTCCCTGTTATCACGGCTTTGTGAACGTCATCGGGGTGAGCAGTCCCGGAGAGAGCCTGCCGGATAACGCGATTTGTGATTTTCGGGGGCCGGGCCAGCGGTTTGGTATCGTTCCTGTTAATGACGGTCGGTGCTATTGGGCCGGGGCATGGAATGCCGCTATTGACAGGAAACGCCCCCTGACCCATTGGTATGAAGAGTTACATCAGCGTTTTCGGGGCTGGCCCGATCCGGTGAAGAATGTGCTACTGTCCGCTGATCGTGCATCGGTGAATTGCATTTTTGTTCATGACATAGATCCTCTTCCCTTTTGGCATCGGGACAACATTTTAATCATCGGAGATGCAGCCCATGCTTCATTACCCACTTCGGGTCAGGGGGCGTGTCAGGCGCTGGAAGATGCATGGCATCTTTCTCTTATACTGAAGGCGGATGATGAGCCGGAAGCCGCGCTGCAAAGATTTTATGAACAGAGGTACATTAAGACCTCAGCGGCCCAACGGGTTGGAAGAGAACTAGCGGGTAAGTTTTTTACTGAATCTTCCGGGCAACCTGAGCCCCTGTTACCTGCCACCCATATTTCTGCAAGTGAACTCAGTCGTTTTTGGATGCAAGGGCTGACGTCGCTGGCCTGATGAGGGCTGTTCGTTATCCTGGTAAACCCGGAGGCTTATTAATTATTAAAAATAAGATTATTTCAAATGCTGAGATAATACCAGTAAATTACTGTTCTGATTATTATGAGAGCTGCCCCATAGATTCTGGTAATGAATTCTGTCATCGTCTGCAGCAATGTTAAAACTGAAATTCCCCTGGTATATAATGAAGAAATATAGCTATTTTCTTTTTGCTTTGGTGTTTATGACAGCCGGTTGTGGCCCGGGCGACAAGCTGGCTTTTCATCACCCGGGGGATGTGCGTGTTGTGGGGCATTATCTTTGTATTCCTTCCTCACCGGGTGATCATCTGAGTTATTATTTACTGAGTTATTCAGCTGATCAGTATCAAAGCCCGTTGGCTTATGAGGATAATATTGACAGAAAATACCCTGATACGTGCTTTATTGCTAATGTAAAAAAGCCTGCAGATTATAATCTTCTTTATATTATTAACGGGATGAAATACCGGGGTGACTTCGTTGTCAATGAGGAGGGTGATTTGAAAATTATAAGGAGGTAATGTAATAATTACTGTTAAATAAAGAGGTAAAGTCAGAGGGCAGAGGTATCAACAATCTTACGGGTGCAATTCATACACTGATATGTCAATAGCAGGGATGGATATTATCCGGAACCGTAATTTCCCGGGAATCACTGAAGCATTAAAGGGAAGATTGTGGAGACTGATTTTCTGAACGTGGATTTCCGCAATACAGTGAGATAAGCAATAGAAATGGCTGCCTGGTCTGAACATATATCCAACAGTCAGCCACTTTGCTTAATAAGTTCTCAAAGCCTGTTTATCGAAGTGATGACCTTCAGATATTTTTATCGTCCGGTGTTTTTGCGACGATAATTTCAAGGGCTCCGCGCAAAATATCCAGATGAACAGGGTCAGAGGAATTTTCAAGTTCTGCGATCAGGTAAAGGATAATAGCTTTATTCGTCACTTTTCGGCCATGCATCACAATATCTGCAATAACAGCATCAAGGACTTCCGTTTCTGCGGTTAATTTATCACCAGCGTTACGAAAGTGACGAGTAATTTCTGCTTCATGAGTAGTCTGTTGCACGTTATTATCCATTCGGTTAATTGACCAGAGGCTGAAAAACGGATTCAGCTGTAAATTAATGCGATGCAGGTCAGAGCCAGACTCCGGGCCTGTCATCAATCTTTAGTGATAAAGCGAATACCGGAACTAATGTTTTTTTATATCTTTAAAAGCCGGAATAGCTGATGTCTTCACTGAGTCAGCTTCTCTGGCTGAAGAGAGGCTGGCTTTTACTTCTGCCAGAGCACAGCAGAGTGCATGGCTACGTTCAGGGTTAACTTCCACTGTTATCATGTGCTTAATACAGTTAGCTAACGTCGATCCATTCAGCGGCGCATTGACTTCCAGTAAAGAAATAACCGCTTCGCCCAGGACGCTTTCTGTTAATTTTTCCTGCTTATTTCTTCGCATCACTGATATTCTGAATTTCCTTTTCGGGCTGCGTTTCAATTCTGCCGGAGAAGTCAGGTCATTAAAAAGGTCTCCCTTCTGACATACCCGCCCGCAGACGATGAACACTTACAGCAATAAACCAATCAATTTCTGATAATGCCGGCCTTCATCTTCGGTGGCTGCATTCTCTATACGGGCAAGCAGTGCGCCACACAGTGCCTTACGATTGATATTCTTACCTTCGCTAAGGATCTCTAATACGATCTGGCCGAGAGTATCCTGCTGTGAAAACTCTGCCGATCCATTGAAATAATTGACGATTTCACCTGCACTCCCCGGACTGATTACATTCTGACGCATGGCAAGCCCCTTTAGTATTTCATCGCCGAATCTGCTCTTCTGCCTGTGATATTCACCGGTAAAGCTGTACAGTTCAGAGTAAGTTGTACAGCCAATATAATGTTGTACAGTTTTTAATTTTGTCAAAAAATGCTATTTTTATAACAATTATTTTTCATTGCCTCGCATGCCTTGAGCAAAAAATAGTCAATATTAGCACTGCCAACGGGGAGGGGGATCAGGGAGGACGTGAGAACATTTTTTTAATCAATCTATTGAATTATAATGGTATTTAATGGCAGGGTATCGTTTTTTTTCGGAGGGTTGCTAAGGGATATTACCGTTGACAGGTGCTTATGCTACCTCATAATTATCAGCCGAATTATCATGATCCTGAAAGGAATATTGCAACTCTATGAATCTGTCTGATGAAATCAAACATGACGTCCGACTGGGGTTATTTTGCCTCCCGGTCATGATAGTTATTTCTGTAACGGGCTTACTCTCCGGGCACGTCCCGGCGGCAAGTATTGCCGCAAGTGGTGCAATGACTTTGGCCTTCGGTGCAAATAAATCCTGGGGCGGATCGACTTTTGTGATGATGCTTATCACTACCCTGGGCCTGATATTATCCGCCTGGATGGGCAGTATGGCGGGGAACATCGTACCGCTGTATATCGCTGGCGCACTGTTCTATACCGGTCTGTATGTGATGATGGCCAACATCGATAGCAGTGCATGGTGGATGATACAACAGTGGGCGATTGCTTATCTTATCTCAGGTTATTATGCGGATAATGCAGTTCAGGATCTGGGAAGAGCCGGCATGATAGGGTTGGGGGGCATGATACAGATGATCTTCCTGGCGCTGGTTTATCAGCATACGCATTTCCGGATGAAAAATCTTAACCCGCGCGGGTGGCTGACGTTTCTGAAGCAGAATACAGGTCTTTACCGGCATAAATTGCATCTGCAATGGTCTGTTCTGACCGGGGTGATGGCGATGTGTGCAGTAATGAGTACGGTCAGGTTCTTTCATATGCCTAATGGGTATTGGGCAGGTATGACACTGTTACTGTGTTTGCGGAATAACTATCAGGATACCTTTGGTCGTGCACGCAGTCGTGTTGCCGGAACCTTACTCGGAGGCGCAACAGCTGCACTGCTGATTACTTATTACCAGCATCCCTGGTTTCTTGTCAGCGCATTTATGGTGACAGGGTTTATCTCTTTCACGTTATCTTATTCACTCATCTCTAAGTGTTACTGGCTGTACAGTGCATTTATTACCATGACAGTCGTGTTTATGATTTCAGGTTTTACCGCCCCGGAAACCGGTATCGCGGCACACAGAGTAGAGGCAACACTGGTGGGCGGTTTTTTTGCTATCGCCGCATTCCTGATAACGCGGTGGGTAACGCATCGTAAGATTTGACCTTCTGAAGGGGAATAACCGGCGGAGAATCAAACGGTAAGGCCAGCCCACACTCCCGGACCGGTCTTAGTTATCTTCCGCCATAAAACCCCGCCCGTCAGGTCATTATCTCCGCTGCCTTTCTTCAGCCCCGGGCATGGCCCCGGGGCCTGCTGTCGGGACGGTATAGTTCAGTACGGATCGTGTATCAGGTTCCTGAATGCATCAGCTGACGGCACACGCTATTGTCCTGTCTTGCCTGTTGTTGTTGCTCAGTGCTCAACGTTTTCCAGTGTTTTATCACGGCATCAGCAGCGGCACTGTCGTATTTTCCTTTCCTGAGTGCGTAATCAGAATCAGACTGTGCAATGGTTTTTTGCAGCACTGTGCTGAAATTATCCGTAGGGGTATTTTGCGGGTTACCGGCAATCAGACAGAGCAGGGAACTGTAGTAACTATAGGATTCCGAAGAGACTTTTTTAGGCCAGAACCAGCACACGATCGCGATTATAATAACCAGTAACCACAGTAAACGCCGGCGGCGGGCAGGTCGTGATGACTTCATAAGATGATAAATTCCTGAAAAAATACATCACAAGATCATAACACATTAATGTCTCTGATTTTTAAATAGCGGCCAACTCTGCCAGCCCGGCAGCCTTAATACAGGTGATTTTTCAGTATCTCCATCAGGGTTTTTATGGCGTTGTTTTTCATTTGTTTTATTTATGTGTATTTTATGTTTTTAAATGTATACTCCTTTGGCAATTTTTTTCAGGGGTTACATTATGAAATTATTATCAAAAGAGAGACCATTGTGGCTAAGGATCGGCAGTTTAGTGCTCGGCCTTTTGCTCATCGCGACTGCCCTGTTTTTTATTATTGGCGGAGTCAGGCTTGTCAGCCTCGGCGGAAGCGTGTACTTCCTGATTTCCGGTATTTTTATGCTGGCCAGCGGAGTGCTTATTCTGCGTCTGCGATCGTCAGGTGCGGCACTTTACCTGCTGACGATGCTGGGTACCCTTATCTGGGCTGTCACGGATGCCGGACTCAATTTCTGGCCATTAATCTCCCGTCTGATGTTCCCCGGCGGCCTGGCGATTCTGGCATTTTTCCTGCTGCCATCGTTACGTCATTATGAAAATCGTCCTTCTGCCTGGAAGTGGGTCTATGTGCCGGGAGCGCTTGCCATCGCTGCGTTTATCGCGGCCTTTGCCGGTATGTTTGTTCCCCATGACCCGGTTGAATTTTCAGGGCAGGAGAGGCCCCTGGTCCCGGTGGCCAAAAATGAGATGCAGAAAAACTGGGAAAACTACGGTAATACCCCCGGTGGCAGCCGTTTTGTCGCGCTGGACCAGATTAACCGTAATAACATTTCTGAACTTAAACCGGCATGGACGTTTCATACCGGCGATACGCCGCTGAGCCCGGACGGTAACGGCGCAGAAGACCAGCAAACACCCTTACAGGTCGGGGATAAGGTCTTCCTGTGTACTCCGCACAATAATGTGATTGCTGTGGATGCCGATAGCGGTAAGCCGATTTGGAAAGCCGAAATCAACGCGAAATCCTCCGTATGGATGCGTTGCCGCGGTCTGGCTTATTTTGATGCCACACAGCCGGTGCCTCAGCCGACCGTTCCGGGCAGTATTCCGCCGGCACCGGTAGCCGCGGTGGATGCCGCCGGATGTCAGCGTCGTATTCTGATGAATACCATTGATGGTCGTCTGATTGCCCTGAATGCCGATAACGGCCAGTTCTGTCAGAACTTCGGTAACAAAGGAACGGTAAATCTGTTGGAAGGCATGGGTCATGCACCGGACCCGCAATACGTACTGACTTCAGCACCGACACTGGCAGGCACTACGGTCGTGGTGGGGGGACGTATTTCCGATAACGTCAGCACTGATATGCCGGGCGGCGTGATCCGCGGCTATGACGTGGTCACCGGTCAGTTACGCTGGGCATTTGATCCCGGAAATAATAATCCGAATGCTGTACTGGCGGCTGGCGAACATTACGTGCGCAGTACCCCGAATTCCTGGGCACCGATGTCCTATGATCCGTCGATGAATACCGTCTTTATGCCGATGGGCAGTTCGTCTGTGGATATCTGGGGGGCAAACCGTACGCCACTGGATCACAAATACGGTGCTTCCATTCTGGCAGTGGATGCGACGACAGGGAAGGAGAAATGGGTCTATCAGACCGTCCACAATGATTTGTGGGACTTTGATATTCCGATGCAACCCGGCCTGATTAATTTCAAAACCAGTGACGGTACCGAAAAACCGGCAGTGGTGGTCGGAACGAAGGCGGGGCAGATTTATGTGCTGGATCGCCTGACCGGTCAGCCACTGACGAAAGTTGAAAATGTCAGCGTGAAAGGTGGCGGTATTCCCGGCGAACAGTACAGCTATACGCAACCACGTTCGGTCGGTATGCCACAGATAGGCGCACAGACGCTGAAAGAATCAGATATGTGGGGCGCTACGCCGTTTGATCAGCTGGTCTGTCGTATCAGCTTCAAATCAATGCGGTATAACGGGCTGTACACCGCACCCGGGACGGATGTTTCACTGAGCTTCCCGGGGTCACTGGGGGGGATGAACTGGGGCAGTATCTCTACCGACCCGGTAAACCACTATATTTTCGTGAATGATATGCGTCTGGGGCTGTGGCAACAGTTGATTAAAGCGGATCCGAAAGCACAAACCGGTGTTAATACCGGAGGTGAGGCGGTGAATACCGGGATGGGTGCGGTACCGATGAAAGGGGCCCCTTATTCGGTGAATAAGAACCGCTTTATGTCTCCGCTGGGTATTCCGTGCCAGGCACCTCCATTCGGTACGCTGAGTGCGATTGATATGAATACACAGAAAATCGTCTGGCAGGTGCCGGTGGGTACGGTACAGGATACCGGTCCTTTCGGCATTAAAATGAAGATGAAGATGCCTGTCGGTATGCCTACCCTGGGCGGTACGCTGGCGACACAAGGCGGGCTGGTCTTTATCGCCGGGACCCAGGATTACTACCTGAGGGCGTTTGACAGTTCAACCGGGAAAGAAGTGTGGAAAGCCCGTTTACCGGTAGGGAGCCAGGGGGGGCCGATGAGTTATATTTCTCCGAAAACCGGCAGACAATATATTCTTATCTCTGCCGGCGGGGCCCGTCAGTCACCTGATCGCGGAGATTACGTCATCGCGTACTCTCTCGACGGTAAGTAACTGACGTCAGCTATCAGCCCCCGCCACGCGGGGGCTTTTTTAATGCAGCAGAAAGAGTGTCGCCAGCCCCAGAAAAATAAAAAATCCGCCGGTATCTGTCATGGCCGTGATCAGCACACTGGACCCGACCGCCGGGTCACGCTTCAGTTTGGTCATCATCAGAGGGATCATCACGCCCATAAAGGCCGCCAGCAGTAAGTTCAGGATCATGGCCAGCATCATGACGCCGCCCATCGCAATATCATGGTACATCAGCCAGGTGATCCCCCCCATAATCCCGCCCCATAAAACCCCATTGATCAGGGCGACCCCTAATTCACGCAGAAACAGAAATGAGAAATTCCCGGGCTCGACCTGACGCAGTGCCAGTGCCCTGACTATCATGGTGATCGTCTGGTTT
Organism: Tatumella sp. UCD-D_suzukii; assembly: GCF_000611875.2. NCBI lineage: Bacteria > Pseudomonadati > Pseudomonadota > Gammaproteobacteria > Enterobacterales > Erwiniaceae > Tatumella > Tatumella sp. UCD-D_suzukii. The sequence continues at coordinate 102,474 of NZ_JFJX01000064.1, read as the reverse complement.
CCTGTGTTTCCTCCGATACCGGCGACAATCGGCATCAGCGTTGCCAGCGCCACCAGATGAGCGATGGTATTTTCAAACAGACCAATCACGCGGGATGCGACAAAGGCGGTACATAAATTCAGTGCCAGCCAGGCACAACGGTTACGTACAGCTTTAGTGACCGGCGCGAAGACATCTTCTTCCTGACTGACGCCCCCCATATTTCGGATATTGTTTTCGTTTTTCTGATTGACCAGGTCGATAATATCTTCGATAGCAATACGACCAATCAACTGCTGCTCTTCACCGGTCACCGCCGCTGAAATCAGGTTATAACGCTCAAACGCACTGGCGGCATCTTCCCCTTTATCTTCCAGCCGGAACGTCACCGGGTCTTTGTTCATGACCTCACTGACCCGGTGTTCCGGGCTATGGAGTAAAATATCGGTCAGCATCAGTTCACCCTGCAGGGTGTTTTTATCATCGGTGACAAACAGTTTATCGGTCCCTGCCGGGATTTTTCCTTTACGTCGCAGAAAGCGTTGGACGACCCCGAGACGGATATCCCCGCGGACGGTAATAAAATTAAAGTCCATCACCCGCGCCACGCCATCGACATCGTTTCTGATGATGTTTAACAGGTCGGCACGCTGACGCGGTTTCAGGGTGGTTAACAGACGCCCGGTCAGATCCCGGGATAAAAACCGGGCCAGCCAGGCCTGGTCATCAAGATCCAGCGGCTCAATGGCCCGTAACAGCGCCTTATCGCTCATGCCACTGGTCAGGCTTTCACGGATATTGTCTGCCGCCTCGACCAGGATCTGGCCGCGCCGCTCCACGGGCACCCGTTGCCAGAGCGCCTGACGGGCATCTTCCGGTAATGATTCCAGGATATCGGCCATATCTGCCGCATGAAGGTTACCGGATACAGCATCCAGTAACTGGCATTTTGCGCTCAGATGAGCATCCGCAGCTAAACGGGGATTATCCGGAAAACCTTTCAGCAGGGCTGAGATGAGTGAAGGTTCATTCAGTAGCGTACTGATGATCAGGTGGCGTTTTTGCTGCAATGTCTGGGCATGTAATGCGGACATAAAACATCCTTTGTTCATAAATCAGAAGTAACAATTGTAGTCTTTACTGTGAAAATCGCTCATGCGGCAAAGGGATAGCGGTCTTCAGGGACGGATGCGGTGCGGGGACTACCGGAGACGGATAGCGCGCCTGTCCACCGTTTTCCGGCAGACAGGCGACAGGCAGGATTTACTTGATGGACGTTTTTTGTGCCAGCAGAGTGGCAAAACGCATGCGGATACGCTGCCCTGACTCATCCCGTTTATGCAATTCGCCGTGATGTTCGTTGTATTTCAGGATATGCCAGTTACGGTAGTAATGGCTGAGCTCACCGGATTTGAACGTAAACGGAAAGTCCAGCGGGCAGGGCGTATCCGCCGTGTCCATGGCTGAGACAATCAGGTTAAATCCTTCCTTTGCTGTTGCCGCCTGCATATCGGCAATCAGACGGGGGATCGTTTTCGGTTGCAGAAACATCATGACTACCGTCGACATTACCAGCTGATAACTGCCATTAAAGCGATGCTGGTTTAAATCAACCGGCAGACAGTCAATACCGGTCAGCTGTTCCTGGTCAATAATCTGCTGAAGCTGCGCCAGGCTGGCAGTGTTACTGTCCCAGCCGGTAACATCAAATCCATGACTATTCAGATAAAGCGTGTTCCGGCCACGACCACAGCCGATATCCAGCGCGCGTCCTGCTGAAAGGTGCGGGAGTGCGGCACAGAGTTCAGAGTGTGGCAGGGAAAGCTGATACTTCTTTGCAAAGTAATCGTCTGCAAAGCGGCCGGTATCGACAGATTTTTCGTCCATGGGTATTCCTCCGTTTATTCTTCTTCAGCCAGCCTGAGCTGCCATCCGGTCACTTCTTTCCAGTAGCTTTGCTCACGCTCCAGGTCCAGCTGGACCAGGGTATTCTGGTCGAAAAAACCTTTCGGAAAGGTCAGTGTCCAGTGGCCATCATCAGTGGTCAGTTCAAGCGATTCAGGGCGGGTTGTTGCCTGTCTCTGATTACTCAGCAGGGCCGCCAGTCGCAGGATGAAAATCAGCGGTAAATACTGCTTCTTCTTGAAAGAGAGAAAGCGTGGAAACTCATCCGGTTTAATCCCTTTACGGTGATAACGGACCAGTGTTGCCAGTAATAACTGCTGGGACTGACTGAAGCCCGGCATATTGGAGTTCTGCAGAATATAAGAAGAGTGGCGCTGCATACCGCTGTGATTAATGGATAAACCGACTTCATGGAGCATTGCCGCCCATTGCAGTAATGCAGTCAGTTGCGGGTTAGCCAGCTTAGGGTTCTGCTCTGCCCAGCGGGTATGTAAATGCTGAACGGTTTCCAGCACCCGGGCAGCCTGTTCGTTATCAATAGCATAATGATTCGCCAGGCTTTGTGCTGTACGGGTGCGGATATCCTGATGGCGGAACCGGCCTTCCATTTCATAGAGAACGCCTTCACGCAGCGCACCGTCAGAAAACAACAGTTCCCGGATCCCGAGCGAATCAAACACACCGCGCAGAATGGCAAGGCCCGGCACAAAGACGGCTTTCCGTTCTTCAGACAGTCCGGGCAGACTCAGGGCATCAAAGGATTTATACCTGATCACTTCATCGTAAAGACGGTCGAGTGTTTCCGGGGTGAGGGTTTTTTCTTTTCCTTCCAGGGCAGAGAGCACTTCACAGGCTGCTTTGATCGTGCCCGACGCACCCAGAGCATACTTCCAGCCATGCAGCCGGAATTGCCAGGACAGGGTTTCCAGTTTTTGTACTGCCGCCAGACGCGCACGCCGGAAATTATCGGCAGAGATCACACCCCCCGGGAAGTAGCTATTCGAGAAACTGACACACCCCATGCGACGGCTTTCCACCAGTTGCGGTTCGAAATCTTCGCCGATAACCAGTTCCGTTGAACCGCCACCGATATCGATCACCAGCTTACGGCCTTTTTCCGGTTGTGTGTGCTCCACCCCCATAAAAATTAACCGGGCTTCTTCGTTACCGGCAATAATCTCAATCGGGTAGGGGATCACCTCTGCGGCGCGTCGTAAAAACTCTTCCGCATTGGTGACGACCCGCAGGGTATGCGTCCCGACAATGGAGACATTGGCAGGGTCAAACCCTTGCAGACGCTCGGCAAATAATGCCAGGCAGGACAGACCCCGGTTGATCCCTTCCTCACTCAGACGATTATCGGCATCAATAGCATCGGCCAGATGGACTCGCTGTTTAAGGCGGCTGAGTACCTGCAACGCACCATCGACAACCCGGGCGATCACCATATGAAAACTGTTAGAGCCGAGGTCAATCGCCGCGAATTCCTGAGGCTTCGCGATTTTTTTATCTGTTTTTGGCATAAATATTATTCAGGTTGTTCCAGATTTTTGATGTAGTCATAGATGGCCAGTTGTCCGCGGACTTTACGTCGGTTGCCTCTGGGCACATAACGATTACTCAGCTCTTTGTCGATGATCCTTGCCTTCACGGTATCACTGAATAGAATACCGATAATATCAAGAATGCGTTGTTTAATTTGCGGGTCAAGAATAATGACGGCCACTTCTATACGGTAATCAATATTACGCGTCATCCAGTCTGCCGACGAGAGATAGACTTTTTTATCGCCGTCATTCTCGAAAACGTACACCCGGTCATGCTCAAGATAGCGATCCACGATACTGATCACACGGATGTTGGTACTGATGCCCGGTAAATCCGGGATCAGCGAACACATTCCGCGGACCAGTAAATTTACTTTTACGCCGGCACCGGAGGCCGCATACAGGCGGTCTACCAGACCTTTATCCACCAGGTTATTAATCTTCAGGGTGATCCCTGCAGGTTTACCTGCCTGTGCATTAGCGATTTCCTGATCGACCAGCTTATAAAGCATACGCCGTGAGTTTTGCGGCGACACCATCAGGTAATCGAAAGAGACGGGGCGGTAAGGGTTCTCAATAAAGTTAAACACCCGCCGTACTTCATTGGTGATGCGGGCATCAGAGGTTAACAGCGAGTAATCCGTATAAAGGCGGGCTGTCTTTTCGTTAAAGTTACCGGTACCGATATGGGCATAACGGATAACGTCTTCCCCTTCGCGGCGGGAAATCAGAAACAGTTTGGCGTGGATTTTTAAGCCAGGCGCAGAGAAAATGACATGCACTCCGGCTTCGGTCAGGCGTTTTGCCCAATAAATATTGGCGGCCTCGTCAAAACGAGCCTGCAGTTCGACCACGACCGTCACTTTTTTACCGTTGTGTGCCGCATGGATCATGGCCTCCATGATCCGTGAATTTTTGGCAACACGGTAAATATTGATTTTGATAGATAAGACCGCCGGGTCAAAAGACGCCTGACGCAGGAACTCCAGCACATGCTCAAACGTGTGGTAGGGGTAATAGAGCAGGATGTCCCGCGCGCGTACAGCATCAAAACCGTTGCGGAATCCGTTAAACCCCCGATGACGAATAGGCGGCAAGGGCTTATTTTCCAGATTACGCTGGCCGACATTCGGGAACTGGATAAAATCTTTAAAATTATGATATCGGCCGCCCGCCAGAATAGAGTCCTGGTTGGAGACGGAGAGTTTTTCGCACAGCAGTTCCACCATTTCTGCCGGCATATCACGCTGGTAGACAAAACGTACCGGCTCGGCCGTCAGACGCTGTTTCAGGCTGGATGACATCAGCTCAAGCAGGCTGGATTCCATTTCGGTCACCAGGTCATACTCCGCATCACGCGTCATCTTCATGGAGTAGGCATTCAGTTCGTCGTAATCGAAAAAGCCTTTAAAGATTTCGTTCAGACAGTAACGCAGAATATTATCCAGCAGGATCATCGGCTTCCGTCTGCGCGGTGGTTCGGCCGGCAGATTGATGAAGCGCGGTACTTTATCTGACGGGATCTCCAGCAGCGCATAGCGTTTACGGCTGCCACGGATCAGTTCCACCGCCAGATAGGTATAGTCATCTTTCAGAAACTGAGTGAGATCGGTATCGCTGTTAATCAGGATAGGGGTGACATGCGGGCGCAGGTGCTGGCGGAAATAATTCCGCAGCCAGATTTGCTGATTCGGGGAAAGCTGCCGCTCGTTGATCAGGAAAATCTGGTTGCGGGCCATTTCCAGCAGTAATTCATTATAAAGATGGTCGAACTCCTGATCGGCTTTCAAAACCCGCTGCTGAATTTTTTTCAGCAAATGGCGCGGCACAGTGACGGAACCTTGTTCCTCACCAATCAGAATACGGCGTTTAAGATCAGCAAAGCGGACTTTATAAAACTCATCCAGATTGCTGGAATAAATCCCCAGAAAGCGCATACGCTCAATTAACGGGTTCAGTTTATCCGCCGCTTCCTGCAGTACCCGTTCATTAAAGGATAACCAGCTTAATTCTTTCTCTATGTACAGTTTTTCCTGACCCATTACGACTCCGTATCACTCTGACAGAACTCCGGCCCCAGTGTCTCGTCACATTATGGCGAGAATATGGCAGAAATGTCCAATAGTGGTCAGTTTCCTTCGGGGACGATCAGAGGTTTGCCGGGAGATTAAAAGAATTACGCTGCCGGAAGGCAGCGCAGAGAGATTAACGATAGGCGTGTTCCGGACAGTAACCGCCGGGCGGAAGAGGGGTATTATCCAGCCAGGCCTGATTATCACGCAGTGCCAGACGGCCCTCAAGGAACCAGCGGATCACCCGCGGATACAGGGTGTGCTCTTCGGCTTTGACCCGGGCCTGTAACTGTTGTTCCGTTTCATCCCCTGAAACGGGGATCCTTGATTGCAGGATAACCGGTCCGCCATCCAGTTCCTCGGTGACAAAATGCACAGAAGACCCATGTTCGCTGTCACCGTTCTCCAGTACCTGGCGATGGGTATGTAACCCGGGATACGCCGGCAGAAGAGAAGGGTGGACGTTAATCATCCGTCCGGCATAACGTGCAACAAACTCCGGACTTAAAATGCGCATATAACCGGCCAGTACGACCAGATCCGGATGAAAGTTATCAATTTCGGCCATCATCTGTCGATCAAATTGCTGACGGTCAGCAAAAGCGGACGGGTCAAGTGACAGGGCTGGGATACCGGCCTGGCGGGCATAATCAAGGCCGCCTGCGCTGGCCTTGTTACTGACGACGGCGGAAATCTCTGCCGCCAGCAGACCTGACCTGCAGGCATGAATAATTGCCTGCAGGTTACTGCCGGTTCCTGAGATCAGGATAACCAGCTTTTTCATCACTTGATAATGACCTGCTCAGCAGAAGACTCCGCGGATTCAATCACCCCGATCTTCCACGCGTTCTCACCGGCATCCTGCAGGAGTTGCAGTGCTTTATCGGCATTCGCCGGGCTCAACGCGATAACCATACCGACACCACAGTTAAAGGTGCGATACATTTCATGGCGACTGACATTACCGGCCTGCTGTAACCAGGTAAATACGGCCGGCCATTGCCAGCTGGATTCATCAATTACAGCACAGGTATTTTCAGGCAATACACGTGGGATATTTTCCCAGAATCCGCCGCCGGTCAGGTGGGCTATCGCATGCACGTCAACCTGTTCAATCAGGCTGAGAATATTTTTGACGTAAATGCGGGTCGGTTCCAGCAGATGATCGGCCAGAGATTTACCCTCCAGTTGTTGCACAACCGGGTCGGTCTGGCTGACTTCCAGAATTTTACGGACCAGAGAATATCCGTTTGAGTGCGGACCGCTTGACCCCAGGGCCAGTAATACATCACCTTCACTGACTTTACTGCCATCAATGATTTCTGACTTTTCCACCACTCCGACACAGAAACCAGCGACATCGTAATCTTCACCGTGGTACATACCCGGCATTTCAGCGGTTTCACCGCCGACGAGTGCACATCCTGACTGCGAACAACCCTCGGCGATGCCGGTGATCACGGCAGCAGCAGTATCGACATCCAGCTTACCGGTGGCGTAGTAATCCAGGAAAAATAAGGGCTCAGCCCCCTGAACCACCAGGTCGTTGACACACATGGCGACCAGGTCAACCCCGATATGGTCATGACGTTTCAGGTCCATTGCCAGACGCAATTTCGTTCCTACACCATCAGTACCTGAAACCAGGATTGGCTCGCGGTATTTTTGCGGTAAAGCACAAAGTGCACCAAAGCCTCCGAGGCCTCCCATCACTTCCGGGCGGCGGGTTTTTTTTACAACCCCTTTAATTCGGTCAACCAGAGTATTACCGGCATCAATATCAACACCGGCATCTTTATAACTGAGAGTCGTTTTGTCGGTCACTGCAGATTCCCCACGCGAATTGCGGTTGGTGGTTTTAATAGAGCGCGGCTATTCTAGCAGTGCAGGCAAACGTTTGCGAGTCTGTTGTTCACCTCTCCTCTCTGTTCGTAAAACCGATCGGTGATTTTGTTTTTTTTAAAAATCTGTGACTCAGATTTTGATTAAGTCAGTATCCGATTTTCGTAAAAAACGATATAATCCGACGATTTTTTTTTAGCTCAATGCGTTCCGGGAGAAGAATAATGAAGATCGTGGAAGTCAGACACCCCCTGGTCAGACATAAGTTAGGCCTGATGCGTGAACATGATGTCAGCACTAAACGTTTTCGTGAATTAGCCTCTGAAGTCGCAAGTCTGCTGACCTATGAAGCGACGGCGGGTCTGGAAACGGAGGTCGTGACGATTGAAGGCTGGAATGGCCCGGTAGAGATTGACCAGATTAAAGGTAAAAAAATCACGGTGGTTCCTATCCTGCGGGCAGGGCTGGGAATGATGGACGGGGTGCTGGAACATATCCCGAGTGCCAGGATCAGTGTGGTAGGGGTTTATCGTGACGAAAAAACCCTTGAGCCTGTGCCTTACTTCCAGAAGCTGGTGTCCAATATCGAAGAACGTATGGCGCTGGTGGTTGATCCGATGCTGGCGACCGGGGGTTCCATGATTGCCACTATCGATCTGCTGAAGCAGTCTGGCTGTGAATCCATTAAAGTTCTGGTGCTGGTGGCAGCTCCTGAAGGGATTGAGGCATTGGAAAAAGCGCATCCGGATGTTGAGCTGTATACCGCGTCCATCGATCAGGGCCTGAATGAACACGGATACATTATTCCGGGACTCGGCGATGCAGGCGATAAAATCTTCGGGACGAAGTAAGTCCGGGAGTGCGGGGCATGGGCAGGGTAACGCTTTCTGCCCCCGGAAGGGGCGGGCACCGTCGGGTTCTGATGAACGGGACGGGGCCGGTATGGTATCGGGGGGCACTTCGGCGCCTCTGGCCCGCAGTGGCTGCATCTTTTTTTTCGCCGGAAGCTGCCGGTAAAAGTTTATTTGTTCTGACCGACGTGATGTCGGTTTTTTTATGTCCGGTAAAAATAAAAATTAAGGGGATGAAGAAATGACACGGCGTACGATAGAAGTGAATGAAAGACCACCGCTACTGCAGACGATTCCGCTGAGTCTGCAGCATTTGTTTGCCATGTTCGGGGCGACGGTGCTGGTACCGATATTGTTTCACGTGAACCCGGCGACTATTTTATTATTCAATGGGCTGGGTACCTTACTGTATCTGTTCATCTGTAAAGGAAAAATCCCGGCATATCTGGGGTCCAGCTTTGCGTTTATTTCCCCCGTTTTACTGCTGCTGCCTCAGGGATATGACCTGGCGCTGGGCGGCTTTATTCTGTGCGGGGTCTTATTTTGTCTGGTGGCGTTAATCGTCAAAAAAGCCGGGACGGGCTGGCTGAATGTGATGTTTCCTCCCGCTGCCATGGGGGCGATTATTGCCATTATCGGTTTAGAACTGGCCAGTGTTGCTGCCGGTATGGCCGGTTTATTACCGGCGAACGGCGCTCTGATGGATAATAAAACGGTGCTGGTTTCGCTGGTCACACTCGGTGTCACGGTGTTCGGCTCAATTCTGTTCCGGGGCTTCCTGGCAATTATCCCGATCCTGATTGGCGTCGTCGCCGGCTATGTATTGGCTTCGTTCCTGGGCATGGTGAACTGGTCTGCGGTAGAGCAAGCCCCCTGGCTGGCATTACCGACATTCTATAAACCGCGTTTTGAATGGGCTGCGATGCTGACTATCCTGCCGGCGGCGCTGGTGGTGATTGCTGAGCATGTCGGTCACCTGGTGGTCACGGCGAATATTGTGAAACGCGACCTGATAAAGGACCCGGGCCTGCACCGTTCGATGTTCGCCAACGGCCTGTCAACGGTCATCTCCGGCTTTTTTGGTTCCACACCCAATACCACTTACGGTGAGAATATCGGTGTGATGGCGATCACCCGGGTTTACAGTACCTGGGTGATTGGCGGGGCCGCGATTATCGCCATCTGTCTGTCCTGTGTCGGTAAACTTGCGGCGCTGATCCAGGCGATCCCGGTCCCGGTGATGGGGGGAGTGTCGCTGCTGTTATACGGAGTGATTGCTGCGTCCGGGGTTCGTGTGCTGATCGATGCCAAAGTCGATTACAGCAATGCAAAAAACCTGATGCTGACCGCGATTATCCTGATCATCGGGGTCAGCGGTGCGAAAATACAGGTGGGTGCTGTCGAACTGAAAGGCATGGCGCTGGCAACGATTGTCGGGGTGATCCTGAGTGTTATTTTCCATCTTATCGATGTGCTGCGCCCTGAAAAGGACGATGCCGTCGGGACAAGTTGATCCGTTAATCTGTCATCGGACAGCCCTGCGGGTTGTCCGGTTCATCTCCGCGGGAAACTTGTGATAGACTGAGCGCGTTTTTTGCCATTTATGCTGAGGTGCACCTGAACACGCCGGCGCAATTGTCTTTGCCGCTTTACCTGCCTGACGATGAAACCTTTGCCAGTTTCTGGCCAGGGGCCAACTCGTCGCTACTCGCTGCGCTCAAAGGAGCGTTAACACAGCAACATGGCGGCTATCTCTATTTCTGGTCACGTGAAGGCGGGGGACGGAGCCATTTACTGCATGCAGCCTGTGCCGAGATATCCTCACGGGATGAAGCGGTAGGTTATGTGCCGCTTGATAAACGGACCTGGTTTGTCCCGGAGGTTCTGGAAGGGATGGAGCATCTGGCGCTGGTCTGCATCGATAATATCGAATGTATTGCCGGTGATGAAGACTGGGAGATGGCCATTTTCGATCTCTATAACCGGATCCTGGAAACCGGGAAAACCCGCTTACTGATCACCGGTGATCGGCCACCGAGGCAGCTGAACCTGAAATTAGCCGATTTGGCATCCCGCCTCGACTGGGGCCAGATCTACCGTTTGCAGCCTTTGTCAGACGACGAAAAATTACAGGCCATGCAGTTACGTGCAGGGTTAAGAGGGTTTGAACTGCCGGAAGATGTCGGCCGTTTTCTGCTCAAACGCCTCGACCGGGAAATGCGCACGTTGTTTGAAACGCTGGACAGGTTAGATCATGCCTCTATTACTGCCCAGCGTAAACTGACGATCCCTTTCGTGAAGGAAACGCTCAGTCTTTAGCAATCCAGGATTTCAAGAACCTGCTCAGGAGGCCGGCCCAGACGGGCCCGGTCACCGTTGACTACCAGTGGCCGCTCAATCAGTTTCGGATGGCTTGCCATCGCTGCCAGTAACTGATCCTCCGTCAATGTCTTATCGGCCAGCCCCAGAGTTTTATAGATTTCTTCATTACGCCGCATCAGCTGGCGGGGTTCACTGAATCCGGCCGCGGCTAACAGTTGTTTCAGTGTTTCCGGTGACGGAGGGGATTCAAGGTAGAGAATAATTTCCGGCTCGATCCCCCGTTGTTGCAGCAGACCGAGTGTCTCTCTGCTTTTGGAACAACGGGGGTTGTGATAAATCTGGATAGTCATAGGGCATTAACCTTTCTGATACTGACGGAAACGTTGCTGTAACTGACGCAACTGATCGATACGGGCATCATAACGTGCCTGTTTCAGGCTGCCAACGGGGACCTGTGCACTGGCACTGACCAGTGCGCGGATTGCCTGTTCCAGTTGTCCGTTCAGTGCCAGCCCCTGCGCCTGAGCAAATAACACTTCGTCACTGTCGCCCAATGCAGCATTTGCCTGCGTCAGGAGATCCCAGCCATTCGGGTCATCCGGATAACTCCAGGTATAGCGATTCAGCAGGGTGCGGGCCTCACCGGGCTGGCCGGCTTCCAGACGGGCATTGGCCAGATTCAGCTGAATGACGGGGTTATTCTGTTGCTGACTATTCACCGATGTCAGTAATTTCACGGCGGCGGCCGGCTGTTTCAGACCGATGTCGATATCGCTCATGATATCCAGAAACCACAGGTTGTCCGGATGCTGCTGTAGCAGGGGCCGGATGATGTTTCCGGCATCACGGTATTTTTTTGCCTGCAGAAATAATACGGCTTTTCCGTACCGGGCGGCCAGTTGCTGACGCTGATTGCCTTTCGCATACTGGTCGAGCAGATCATCCAGTAGTCCGTTGCGTTGTCCCCCGGCCGGGCCATACATCCCTAACATCCGGACTTTGGCAAAGAAGAAGTCCTGTGACGAATGTACGACGACCGCGGGCATCTGATTTGCACGGTTTCGGGCATCGGCCAGCCGGCTATCCGGTAACGGGTGGGTCAGCAGAATTTCCGGGGGTTTGGAATCATAACGGGATAAATCTGCCAGTTTCTGCATAAAATCCGGCATCGCCTGCGGATCAAACCCGGCACGTTCCAGTACCTGAATACCAATACGATCCGCTTCTTTTTCGTTTTGCTGGGTAAAACTAATGATCCCTTGCTGTGTCCCGGCCAGTGTTCCGGTGAGCGCAGCCATCCCGGCCTGCGGATTCGCCATGGCAAGCAGAATGGAACCCAGCGCTCCGACCCAGGTGAGAGGCGCGCTGCGTTTTTGTTCTTCCATGGCCCGGGCCAGGTGGCGTTGAGTCACATGCGATATTTCATGGGCCATGACCGAAGCCAGCTGGCTTTCGTTATCGGTATAACGAAACAGGGCAGAATGCAGCACCACATTACCGCCAAAGAAGGCAAACGCATTCAGCTCATCATTTTGGATCAGGTAAAAGTGGAACGGGGTTTTGACCGAATAAGCATGGGCCACCAGGCGCTGGCCCAGTGTGTTGATGTAATTATCCAGCAGCGGGTCATAGATTAGCGGTGCACTGTGGCGTAATTCACGAACGTAGAAGTCGCCCATCTGCAGTTCTTCATTAATCGACAGTGTGGCACCGGCGGTGGTACCGATATCCGGCAAGGTATCCGTCACATCGGCGGCACAGGCTGCCGGTAGGGATCCCCCGGCAGAGGCCATCAGTATCAGGGTTGCCAGCGTATTTCTTAACGAGAACGTCATTCTCCATCCCTGTTCATCAGCAGTGGAACAATACCCGGATACTGAGACAGGTTCGCCAGTTTCGCAACGGCTCATATCTGAATCTGCGGTGTCGGCAAACGATGTCAGAGGGGGGCGTCATTAAGCGGGAGTATAACAGAGCGACTGTACGGGTGTGAGTCCCGTAATCAGAAGGTGTGATACCGGCGCAGAATGATGCCTGCGGTATCACACCGGGGGATCAGGATTGCAGGTAGTTCAGGATAATGTCGTGATGATTAGAGGTTTTAAAATCATCAAAGACTTTTTCCACTGTCCCGTCAGCTGCAATCAGAAAACTGGTACGATGAATACCATCATAGGTTTTCCCCATAAATTTCTTCTCACCCCAAATTCCGAACTGCTCACAGACCTGGTGGTCTTCGTCGGACAACAGGGTGAAATTCAGTAATTCTTTTTCCGCAAAACGGGACAGCTTTTCCGGTTTATCGGTGCTGATCCCCAGTACCTGCACCCCCGCGCTGTTCAGGGCGGCCATATTGTCCCGCAAGCCACAGGCTTGTACCGTACATCCCGGGGTCATCGCTTTAGGGTAAAAGTATATAAGTACCCGCTCACCCTGGAAGTCGGTCAGGTTAACCTGTTCCCCGTCCTGATCAGGCAAGCTGAACAAAGGTGCTTTATCACCGGCTTTCAGTGGATTCATCACAACTCTCCGAACTTATCTCTGGGCTGTGTCAGCCCGTGGGTATTAAGATATCTGCTAACCTACCTTCGGAAAAAAGTCGCTACGGCACAAGTGCGTAAAATGCGCAATTTTTCCCGGGGCAGGTAACTTCCGGGCAGGTACTTTCACCGGCCGGGAAATGTTTCTGACGCGTCACTGTCGAGTATGCTAAACAGCCGTATACTGCCCTGCGCATGGAGTTCTGTACAGAGCTGATGAAACGCCTGTTCAAAAATATGCCGTTCATTCTGACCGGTACTGTGGGCAGTTATCTGAATATATAACGTCGGGGACTGACCTGCGCTGACCGGATGGGTGCGCGAGACCAGCTCGGCAATATTCATGCGGTGCTTATCCATCAGGTCGGTAAAGCGTTCGATAATGCTGGGTGAGTCGGCCACTTCAACTTCAATCCGCACGGTTTCCGGCCGCGGCGGATGAGCTTCAACTTCGGTCCTTTTCATCACAATCAGTAACTCAAGTTCAGCCCCTTTCATTGGCAGTGTAGACTCTATTCGGCCGATAGCGTCCCAGCTTCCGGACAGCAGCATAATAAAGGTGAACTCGTCCCCTAACAGCGCCAGTCGGCTGTCATCAATATTGCAACCGCAGCGGCTGACATGACGGGTGATGGTATTGACTATCCCCGGTCGGTCAGCCCCCAGAGCGGTAATGACTAAATGGTGTTGTTGTGATGGCGACAAAGTAGGCTTTCCTGTTCTTTTACTAATAACCTTAAGGTAAACATAAAAAAAACTGCTGACAAGCATATGAAGCGTCCGGCTTGCTTGCTTTTCACCTGAGGTAAACCGTACCATGAACCAATTGTGGGTTGAGGGGATCGCTAATGTTTACCGGAAGTATTGTTGCGCTAATCACGCCGATGGATGATAACGGCCATCTTTGTCGTGAAAGTCTGAAAACACTTATTGATTATCATGTTGATAGCGGAACGTCTGCCATCGTGTCCGTCGGTACGACGGGAGAGTCGGCAACACTCAGCCATGAAGAACATGTGGAAGTCGTAAAAGCCACGGTAGAACTGGCCGACGGACGTATTCCGGTCATTGCCGGCACCGGCACCAACGCGACGGCTGAAGGTATTGCACTGACCCGCCATTTTGAAAACAGCGGAGTGGTGGGGTGTCTGACTGTCGTTCCTTATTACAACCGTCCGACTCAGGAAGGGATGTATCAGCATTTCAAAGCGATCGCCGAAAGCACCGATTTACCGCAAATGCTGTATAATGTGCCGTCCCGTACCGGGTGCGATATGTTACCCGATACTGTTGCCCGCTTAGCCGAAATCAAAAATATTATCGGAATTAAAGAGGCAACAGGGAACTTATCACGTGTGAGTCAGATCCAAGAGCTGGTTGATGAAAAGTTTATTTTGCTGAGCGGCGATGACGCCAGCGCGTTAGACTTTATGCAACTGGGAGGCTCGGGTGTCATTTCTGTCACAGCAAATATTGCTGCCCGTGAAATGGCGGAAGTCTGTACGCTTGCTCAGCAAGGTCGTTTTACAGAAGCCCGGCACCTGAATCAACGTCTGATGGATCTGCATCACACGTTATTTTGTGAACCCAATCCTATCCCCGTTAAGTGGGCAGCCAGGCAGCTGGGATTGATCGCGAAAGACACTTTACGTTTGCCGATGACGCCGTTGACTGCAACAGCAGAGCCTGTCATCACCCGGGCAATGCGTGAAGCAGGTCTGCGATAATTTAGGGAGTTTCAATGGCTTATTCAGTTAAGAGTTCGGCAGTCGCCAGAGTTGCCGGTTTGTCAGTGGTTTTATTACTGACTGCCTGTTCTCATGATCAGCATTATAAGCGGGAAATTAACGGCAACCTGGATTACCTGAAAGCGACAGGATTGCAGGATCTCAATACCCCTTCAGGGATGATTTTACCTCTGGAGAGTGGCCAGTATCAGGTCCCTGCGGGAACCATTAAAGGGGCTACGGGTACACAGCTGGATATCCGTCCGCCGGCCCAACCGCTGGCATTACTGAATGGCAGCCGGACGCAGCTTTCCGGCAACAGTGCAGTACTTATTATTGAAAATCCGCAGTCGGATACCTGGGATCAGGTCGTCAGTATTGTGCAGGTACAGAAGTGGGGGATCGCACAGCGTGATGACGCGACGCAGCAATTAACCACAGAATGGATTAACTGGAATCGTCCGGATGAAGACCATCAGTACCGTGGCCGTTACCAGATAACCGTCGACAAGCAAAGCTATCAGACGGTGATCACTGTCCGTTCGCTGGAACTGCAGCAGAAGGGCGTGGCTGTGACAAGTCCGGAAGAAATTCAGCGTTATAGCACACAACTGCTGAACACGATTTCTTCCGGACTGAATGCGATTGCGACGGCGCGTGCCAATGCCTCCGGTAATCTCACCGGCAGCATTGATGTGCAGAGCGGTGCCGATGATACCGGATTACCGGATCTGATTATCCGTGCGCCTTTCAATACCGCCTGGGAACGTTTACCTGCAGCATTGCTGCGTGTCGGTATGAAAGTGTCCGATAAAGATCGTTCCGAAGGTAGCCTGAAAGTGAGTTACAGCGCACCGGGTAGCAGTACCTGGAATGCGTTAGGCGCGAAAGATCCGGGCCTGGTCAATGGTGATTACAAATTACAGTTAGGTGATTTGGATAACCGCAGTAGCCTGCAGTTCATCGACCCGAAAGGGCATGTGCTGACCCAGTCGCAGAATGATGCGCTGGTTCCTGTGTTACAGGCCGCGTTAAATAAATAAGTCTTTAAGGCCGGAGCTTCTCCGGCCTTTTTATTTTTGTTTTAGCATAGTAATATTCCGCAAGGTAAACGATTGCGTGGCGTGAAGATTCCGAGTAAATCAGCAACCGTGCGTAAGTTCTTTCATGTTTGGAGTTAATAAGATGCAAAAGCAAGCTGAGTTGTATCGCGGCAAAGCTAAAACAGTGTTCAGTACTCAGGATCCTGACTTACTGATCCTGGAATTCCGCAATGATACATCAGCAGGAGACGGGGCAAGAATCGAGCAGTTTGACCGCAAAGGAATGGTTAACAACAAGTTTAACTATTTTATTATGCAAAAGCTGCAACAGGCCGGCATTCCGACTCAGATGGAAAGATTGCTTTCTGACACTGAAGCATTGGTGAAAAAGCTCGATATGGTTCCGGTAGAGTGTGTGGTGCGTAACCGTGCCGCCGGTTCCCTGGTGAAAAGACTGGGTGTGGAAGAGGGTATCCCTCTGAATCCGCCGCTGTTTGATCTTTTCCTGAAAGACGATGCTCATCATGATCCGATGATCAATGAATCTTATTGCGAAACCTTCGGCTGGGTAAGTCAGCCGCATCTGGCGCGGATGCGTGAACTGACCCTGCAGGCAAACACGGTATTGAGCCAGCTTTTTGATGACGCCGGGCTGATTCTGGTGGACTTCAAGCTGGAATTTGGTCTGTTCCGTGGTGAAGTTGTGCTGGGTGATGAATTTTCACCGGACGGGGCACGTCTATGGGATAAATCGACGATGGCTAAAATGGATAAAGATCGTTTCCGTCAGAGCCTGGGCGGAGTGGTTGAAGCCTATGAAGAAGTGGCTCATCGTTTAGGCGTGCCGCTCGATTAATTTCCGCACCGCCGTACGCTGAAACGCCGGTATTGCACTGTCAGGTGCAACCGGCGTTTTCTCTTTTATGTGTTCCCCGCCGGCTATTTTTCTGTCTCTTGTCATTGCATGGGTTCCGATACTGGTCATCCTTCTGTTCACCCACTAAAATCAGCCAGATGTAATAAAAAATAACAGAGGTAACAGATGCGTTGGCAAGGGCGACGGGAAAGTGACAACGTAGAGGACAGACGCGATCAGTCCTCTGCAGACAACAGTGGCACCGGGGGTGGCGGTATCCGTATCCCGCGGGGTAAAAGCGGTATTGTGATACTGATTGTGGTTGTGGTGGCCGGCTATTACGGTTATGACCTGACGCCGTTGCTCGGTGGCGGAAGTCCTCATAGTCAGGTCACCACCACTTCACAGACCGCCGGTAAACCACAGCCCCATACGGCGGCTGATGACCAGGCGGCGAAGTTTACTTCGGTGATCCTCGCCTCGACAGAAGATGTCTGGGGGCAGATTTTTCAGAAAATGGGCCGGCATTATGTGGATCCAAAGCTGGTGATGTACCGGGGACAGACCACCACCGGGTGCGGTACCGGGCAGTCGGTCATGGGGCCTTTTTATTGTCCGGCAGACCAGACGGTTTATATTGATCTCTCCTTTTATGATGAGCTGAAAAATAAACTGGGGGCCGGAGGAGACTTTGCTGATGGCTACGTCATTGCCCATGAAGTCGGTCACCATGTACAGAAATTATTAGGGATTGAAGAAAAGGTCAGGCAACAGCAGCAACAGAGCAGCAGAACGGAAGCCAACCGTTTATCGGTGAAGCTGGAGTTGCAGGCCGATTGCTTCGCCGGGGTATGGGGACATTATATGCAGCAACAGAATGTCCTGGAAACCGGAGACGTGCAGGAAGCGCTGAATGCCGCACAGGCCATTGGCGACGATAAACTGCAACAGCAGAGTCAGGGAAGGGTGGTGCCGGACAGCTTCACTCACGGAACCTCACAACAGCGATACAGCTGGTTCAAACGTGGTTTTGACAGCGGAGATCCTGCACAGTGCAACACCTTTGCGACCCAATGACAGCACTGTTCTCTGAAAGTGAACACATGCGGCGAACCGGGGTTCGCCGCCTTTGTATTATCAGTGGTGACCCCGACTGGGTTTGCCGGTCAGCACAGACGCTGAGACAGGGGCTGGCGGGTGACTGGCTGACCGTCAGTACGGCGCCTGAAACGCTTTCCCCCTGTATCCCCCCGGCAGCGGTTAGGCAATGTCTGGGCCGCGAATTTCGTCATGCGATTTTTGATGCCCGATCCGGCTTTCATGCGGAAGCGCTGGCAACACTGGCCGGGACCTTGCTGGCCGGCAGTTGGTTGCTGCTGCTGCTGCCTCCCCGGGAGCAATGGCCGCATTGGCAGGATCAGGACAGCCTGCGCTGGGCCGATACCCCGGAGGCTATCGACGTGCCGGGGTTTATGTGGCATCTGCACTCGGTACTGGCCTCGTCACCGGACGTCAGTTACCTGGAGCAGCACCAGCCGGGCAATGTCCCGCCGCTTCCCGACTATCAGGCGTGGCAATGCTGCGCCCCGGCGCAGCAAACAGAGCTACTTCAGCAGTTAAATGCCTTGCAGCGGGGTGTGGCGGTAGTCACCGCTCCCCGTGGCCGCGGGAAATCTGCGCTGGCGGGGATGCTGGCCCGGGATAACCCGGGCGCATTGATCTCCGCCCCCGCGAAAGTCTCCACCGAAGTTTTACAGCAATTTGCCGGTGAACATTTCAGGTTTATCGCGCCGGATGCCCTGGTCGCTGAAGATAAGAGGGGAGAGGGCTGGCTGATTGTCGACGAAGCCGCTGCCATCCCCGCACCGCTGTTGCAACAGATGGTGAGCCGGTTCAGGCGAGTGTTGCTCTGCACCACGGTACAAGGTTACGAGGGGACAGGGCGCGGCTTTTTACTGAAGTTTTGTGCCGGATTACCGGAGGTGGTTCAGTACAGTCTTTCTGAGCCCCTGCGCTGGGCAGCCGGTGACCCTCTGGAACGTTTTATAGATGCACTGTTTCTGTTTGATGACAGAACCGATCCCCCGGCCGGAAAGGGAACCGGGATCCGGTGTCTGCCCTCTGCGGCCTGGTTATATGAACCCGCGAAAGCACAGGCCGTATACCGTCTGCTGACGGCTGCCCATTACCGGACCTCCCCGCTTGATTTACGGCGGATGATGGATGCTCCCGGAATGACATTGCTGGTCGATGAGACGGAAAGCGGATTGCGGGGAGCCTTATGGCTGGTGGAAGAAGGTGGGCTCTCACAGCCGCTCAGTGAGGCCATCCGGGCCGGATTTCGGCGTCCGAAAGGAAGTCTGGTTGCGCAGTCTCTGGCGGCTCACGCCGGTTTCTCACAGGCGGCCAGTATGCGCTCTTTACGTATCAGCCGCATTGCCGTTCACCCACAGGTGCGGCGTCAGGGAAGAGGTCAGGCGCTGGTCATGGCAGCGATTGCCGCGGCGGAGGGCTATGATTATCTGTCGGTCAGTTTTGGCTATACCCGGGAGCTATGGCATTTCTGGCAGTCATGCGGATTTCGTCTGGTCAGGCTGGGGACACAGCGTGAAGCCAGTAGCGGTTGCTTTGCGGCCATGGCAATCCTTCCCCGGACGGCGGCGGCCGGTCAATTGGTGATCGCGGCGGAGCAGCGGATGTCCCGTGACGGGCCGTATATGCGAAAGCGCGGGTTATCTGACCCGGATTTTCCTGTCGCTGAGGAATGCAGTGATAATGAATTCAGTGATGAGGACTGGCAGGAGCTGGCGGCTTTCGCCTGGGGAAGGCGGCCGTTTGAATCGGCTTTCCCTGCACTGATGCGCCTGAAGGCCGGTATTTCACAGCCTCCTCCCGGTCTGTTTGCGCTTGCGGCAGAGGCCGGGGATATCAGCGAGCAGCAGTCGGTCGTGGCGGCAGGAGGCCGAAAGGCCTGGTTACGTCTGCTGCGCCAGGACGTCGCTCAGGTGTTATCGGAGCTTAATGAGCACAGGGCCAGGCAGTTTGCCGGACAACTGGAGGCTTTGCAAAACGTCTGATCGACAGGAAACCCTGTGTAGCCGGACCGGAAAAAAACGAACGAGAGTGAACAAAACAGGCCATAAACAGCGATGTCAGAAAATCATCGACAGCGCCCGGCAGGGGGATTCCGGTCTGCAGCCGTGGCAAACTTCCGGTGGCGAACACCGCACAGTAAAGGCAGGAGAGAAACACGGATATCCGCAGGGGATATCCGTGTGATGGCCGATCACTTTTTCTTTGGCCAGTCGTCATCGTCGTCCCACTTATCGTTGAAGTCACGATGTGGCGGGAGTTCAGGTTTATTATCCAGATACTTTTTCGTGTCGACGCGTTTCAGGTCTTTATAGACATTCACCAGAATGCCGACCATAAACACAATAATAAAAACCCACCAATACTCTTTTAACCATTCCATGACGTGACTCCTTCAGTCATCAGGCAATCAGCTGGTCCATAATCCTTTGGTACATCCGGCTGAGAGTTTGCAGATCAGATGCTTTTACACATTCATTAATTTTATGGATGGTAGCATTGACCGGCCCCAGTTCCACGACCTGCGTTCCCATCCGTGCGATAAAACGTCCGTCAGAGGTACCGCCGTTAGTCAGCAGTTGTGGCTTGATCTCATTATAGTGCTGAACTGCATTGACTACCGCATCGACCAGTTTACCTTTCGGGGTAAGGAAAGGCTGACCGGACAGATTCCATTCCAGCGTGTAGCGAAGCTGATGGCGCGTCAGCAGGGCTTCAACCTGTTCCCGGATCAGGGTATCGGTCAGTTCCGTACTGAAACGGAAGTTGAATTGTACAAAGAGATCGCCCGGGATCACATTGTTGCTGCCGGTACCGGCCTGAATATTTGCGACCTGCATGCTGGTTGGCGGGAAGAACTCATTGCCTTCATCCCAGCGGGTAGCGACCAGTTCATTCAGTGCAGGCAGTGCCCGATGTACCGGGTTATCAGCAAGGTGCGGGTAAGCCACATGCCCCTGCACACCATGTACTGTCAGATTCGCCGTAATGGAACCCCGACGGCCATTTTTTACCACATCACCGACGACTTCGGTGCTGGATGGCTCACCGACCAGGCAGTAGTCCATTCGCTCCTGGCGGGCCATCAGAGCCTCGACCACTTTGACCGTGCCGTTGATCCCGCTCGCTTCTTCATCTGAAGTGATCAGGAATGCCAGACGGCCACGATGGTTCGGATTCATGGTCACAAAGCGTTCAGCGGCCACCACCATGGCAGCCAGTGATCCTTTCATATCGGCAGCGCCACGGCCAAATAACATACCGTCGCGGATGGTCGGCTCAAAGGGCGGGTTAATCCAGTGGCGGCTCTCTCCCGGCGGGACGACATCGGTATGGCCTGCAAAGGCCAGTGTTTCGCCTTCGCCCCGGGTCGCCCAGAAGTTTTTGGTATCTCCAAAATTCATCGGTTCAATCCGGAAACCGATCGCTTTCAGGCGGTCGATTAACAGCGACTGACAGCCGGCATCCTCCGGGCTTACCGAAGGACAACGGATCAGTTGCTGTGCAAGTTCAATAACGGGGCAAAACATTAAGTATTCTCCTGAATAAACGTCAGGTAAGTGGAAGGTGAAAAACCGGCGAGCAGTTTACCGTTCGTCGCACACAACAGCGGCCGTTTGATCACGGCCGGGTGTTCCAGCATCACCCTGACAGCGCTGGCACTGTCCTGAACAGAGTCACGGATGTCTTCAGGGAGTTTTCGCCAGGTCGTACCTCGCTTATTCAGCAGTGTTTCATAGCCTAGCGCGTCAACAAATGCCGATAACCGGCAACTGTCGATTCCGTCCGCACGGTAATCATGGAATCGGAAAGCGATGCCCTGCTCTTCCAGAAAGCGCCGTGCTTTACGCACCGTATCGCAGTTTTTAATGCCGTACAGGGTCAGCTCGGGGGTGGTTTCATTATTTATCATTCAGGGGAACAACCTGTTATTAAAAGTGCTGCCAGCCACACCGGAGAGCGGGTCTGATAAAGCGTTTATTATATCTGCCCGTGATAATGCCGTATCAGAGCCGTTTAATCTACCCTGCGCTCATGGCGGAGGCCCTGGCGGATCGGGTGACGGAGACGGTTTTTTTAGCAGATAAAACTGTGCTGAAAGAAGACCGGCATTGATCCTGCTGCCATATCGGGGCTATACAGCGGCTATTCCTGCATTCAGTCCCGGGGCCGGGTACAGAGTGCTGCAGAACATTGTCTTACATTTTTCGAAAACAGGCGGTGAAACGCAGTTTTATTGATAAGAAACACCCAATATAACAATAAATTATATTAATTTTCCCCGAAGGTTGAAGAAAGAGTGTGATCTCATACGATTCAGGGGTCTTTACGGAGGATGTATTTAACGGGTAGGATGCGACGCCCCATTTTTTTCTTATGACAGAATTTTATGATGTTGCGTGGGACATTGTACTCAGTCCGTTTTTAGCAGAACGCAAACGATTACTGTTGTGTGGCAGATGGTCAGGACAAACAGGATAACTATGAAACATACAAAAAAAACAGCCGAAGAATTACGAGCGGCAAAGCGTAAATGGCTTAATTCACACGATGCCGGTTACCGTAAAGAAATGGGTAACCGACAGGTGCAGATGATAGCGATTGGTGGTGCGATTGGTACCGGACTGTTTCTGGGGGCTGGCGCTCGCTTACAGGCCGCCGGGCCTGCACTGGCTCTGGTCTACCTGGTCTGTGGTATTTTTTCTTTTTTCATCCTCCGTGCTCTGGGTGAACTGGTATTGCATCGCCCGTCGAGCGGAAGTTTTGTCTCTTATGCCCGTGAGTTCATGGGAGAAAAAGCCTCTTACGTGGCCGGCTGGATGTATTTTGTTAACTGGGCAATGACCGGGATTGTCGATATCACCGCGGTGGCGCTGTATATGCACTACTGGGGAGCCTTCGGGGATGTTCCGCAATGGGTTATCGCGTTAGGTGCCTTAGCCGTGGTCGGCACCATGAACATGGTGGGTGTTAAGTGGTTCGCCGAAATGGAATTCTGGTTTGCGCTGATTAAAGTCATCGCCATCGTCGTGTTCCTGATTGTCGGTGTTGTTTTTCTCGGCAGTGGTAAGCCACTGGCGGGAGGCCAGCCAGGGTTCCATCTGATCACGGATAACGGAGGCTTATTCCCGCATGGACTGTTAGCGGCACTGGTGCTGGTACAGGGCGTCGTGTTCGCTTTTGCCTCGATTGAGCTGGTAGGTACTGCCGCAGGCGAGTGTAAAAACCCGAAAATCATGGTACCCAAAGCGATCAATAGCGTTATCTGGCGTATCGGACTGTTTTATGTCGGCTCCGTGGTCCTGCTGGTGCTGTTACTGCCCTGGAATGCCTATCAGTCCGGGGAGAGTCCGTTTGTAACGTTCTTCTCAAAACTGGGTATCCCGTATATCGGCAGCATTATGAACATCGTGGTACTGAGTGCGGCGCTGTCCAGTCTGAATTCCGGCCTCTATTCGACCGGCCGTATTCTGCGCTCCATGTCGATGGGCGGCTCTGCGCCGAAGTTTATGTCCCGCATGAACCGTCAGCAGGTCCCTTACGCGGGCATTCTGGTCACCATCGGGGTCTATATTTTCGGGGTACTGCTTAACTATCTGGTGCCTTCCCAGGTATTCGAAATCGTCCTTAATGTGGCGTCACTGGGCATTATCTCTTCCTGGGGCTTTATCGTGTTATGTCAGCTGAAACTGCGTAAGGCGATAAAAGAAGGGAAAGCAGAAGATATCAGCTTCAAGCTGCCGGGGGCTCCGTTCACCTCCTGGCTGACCTTATTATTCCTGTTCGGTGTGCTGGTGCTGATGGCCTTTGATTACCCTAACGGGACTTATACCATTGCCTCTATTCCGCTGATTATGATTATCCTGATTGCCGGCTGGTTCGGCGTTCGCAAACGCGTTCATGCGATTGCCGCACAACAGCATGATCATCTGCAGAGCGCGCCGCAAGATAAGCTCTGATCCCGGGAACCTCCTGAGACGAAAAACCTGCCACTGGCAGGTTTTTTTATCGGTAACAGTCAGGCGATGATTAAAATAGTCATAGCCCGATCCTGCTAAGAGTCCGATGATTCTTATTGAGACGCACCAGAGCATTCCGGATCATTCCTGTTTGGTTCGTCGGTACCGGAAGATTCAGTCCGGCCTCCTTCCCCGGTAAAGTGTTATGCAACTCTATAAAATTCTTTTGTTATCGTTATTGTTCCCGGCAGGTGCCAGCCATGCGGTACAACCGGTTCAGACAATTATCTCGGGATGGGAATTAACCTGTGATAATTTTGCGGTCTGTCAGGGACGGAATCTGAACAATGATGGCGGATTAATGATCAGTTTTTACCGGACCTCTTCCCGGGTACCGGTAAGCTGGCTGCACGTTGAACTGCATCCGCACAGCGCGCTGTCTGCGACAGACACTCCGTTGATACAACGACTGAAGATAGATAACCAGCCTCTGGCGCCGGTTCCGTCGCAGGAGAGCCGTCAGGCTTTGCTGATTGATGATCCTGAGGCCGCGCAGCAGACACTGACGGCACTGATCCATGGAAACCGGCTGACCGCCGGCCAGCCTGACGGAAGCGGGATATCTCTGACCGCTCTGGCAGCAGTCATCGCCGAAGCTGACAAAATCCAGTCAGCCGTGCCGCCAACACCAGCTTTGCCGGAAACACCCCCGACACTGACCGTGGAAGGCAGTCAGCCCGCACCGGTCACGCCACTGACCGCGTCGGAAAGCAGAGATTTTGCAGATTATGCGATTTCACAGATAGATGTGGACAGTTGTCCGCTGGCCCCGGTTTTCCGGCAGATTAAGCTCGCAGCGCTGAGTAACACCCAGGCCCTGATGCTGATCAGTTGTGAAAGTGCGGCGTACAATACCTTCTACCAGGCGTATAAAATCAGTCGCCAGGCTCCGCTGATTGCCCGCCGATTGGGATTTCGTCTGCCGTTTAATTATCCGCAAGGTTTTGACCTGACCAATGTTCGTTATGATCCGCAAAACCGTGAGCTGACAACATTGTTATGGGGCAGGGCATTGGGAGATTGCGGAACGGCCAGCCACTGGCATTACGACGGGCAGAAATTTGTACTGGAGAAATTCAGCAGTGAAAGCGGTTGTGACCACTGGCACACCGCCAGCGACTGGCCGGTATTATGGTCATCACTGTCTGCGGACAGAACTCTGCCCGCAGACGCCGGAATCTAGCGGCGGTGATTACGGACCAGTGCGGTGATCAGTTCGTTTACGCCATCACTCATCGGCATAAAATGGCTGGCACCGGTGCGGGCGACCACGATAAATACCCCCACATTATGTTCAGGTGACATGGCGATATAGGTCATAAATCCGCCCCCTCCGCCGGTTTTTTCCAGCAGTGCAGGTCTCGCGCCTTCCGCAGGCATATGCAGCCATCCCATACCGATGGCATCGGCCCGGCCTGCGACATCCATCCCGTTGACACGCAGCAGCGAAGAACGCGGATAAATCATTTTCTGCAGGTCCGGCGCTAACGGTGAACGCGGATGACCGGCAGCGCTCAGGAACTGCTGCATCCAGCGTCCCATATCTTCAGGAGTGGAATAGACGCCTCCGCTACCGATGGCGGCCAGCGTATTATCACACGGACTGGCGTTCTCATCCGGGATCATCAGCCTTTTACACTGGTCCGCTGATGGGGTGAACGTGGTATCTTTCATACCCAGCGGACGGGTGACCAGTGTACGAAGTAACTGAGGGTAAGGCTTACCGGCAGCCCGTGAAAGGGCATCGGCCAGGAAGTCAAAACCGAGGTTGGAATAGGACACTTCAGTCCCTGGTGAGTATCGCAGTCTGGCATGGGCAAGCCACGCCCAGCGCTGGCTGCGTACCGGCCAGACAAAGACCGGACGGTTCGGTCTGCCGCCCGGCATTTCACGGGGAAGACCGGCACTGTGGGTCGCCAGGTTGATTAACCGGATGCTGTTACCATGCCAGGACGGGACGACCACACCTTTTGGCGCATAGCGGCTCAGCGGATCATTAAAGTGAACCCGACCGGATTCGGCGAGATGAACCAGTACATCGGTCGTCATCAGTTTGCTCAGGGACGCTATCCTGACCAGTGAATCTTTCTTCGGACGGATACGATTTCCCGGCCGGGTTTCTCCCAGGCTGCTAAAGACCCGCTGATTGCCATCGATAACCATGACAGCCATACCGGCGGCCCGGGTACCATGAAAAATCTGATTTGCATAACGGTCGGTAATCTGAGACGTCAGTTCCGGTGACGGGTTGGCTTGTGCCTGGCTGCATAATGAATAAAGTGAGCCAGCCAGCGCCAGTATAAGTGATGCGTGCTTTTTCAATCGATAATGTCCGTGGAAAATCAGTGGATAACGGGAAAGGGATAGTTTAAAGGGTTTAACGCTGGCGGAAAGAGGATAATCAGGGATTTTATGTATCCTGATATGAGGATCGTTACGCTTTTTAAAAATCTCCCCCTTCCTGTGACGAAAAGGGGGAGCGGGAGAGTTACAGAAGCGCGTTAGCTTTCGCCACCACGTTTTCTACGGTGAAGCCGAACTCTTTAAACAGCAGATCCGCCGGCGCGGACTCACCGAAGCTGGTCATACCGACAATTGCACCGTTCAGGCCGGTATATTTGTACCAGAAGTCAGCGATAGCTGCCTCGATAGCCACACGGGCGGTGACTGCCGCCGGCAGTACCGATTCACGGTAAGCCGCATCCTGCTTATCAAAGGCATCCGTTGACGGCATCGAAACAACACGGACTTTACGGCCCTGTCCGCTCAGCTGCTCTGCCGCCGCGACGGCCAGAGAGACTTCTGAACCGGTGGCAATCAGGATCAGTTCCGGCTGGCCGTCACAGTCTTTCAGTACATATCCGCCGCGGGCCACGTTCGCCAGCTGCTCTGCACTGCGTGGTTGCTGCGCCAGGTTCTGACGGGAGAAGATCAGTGCGGTCGGGCCGTCCTGACGTTCAATAGCGTATTTCCAGGCCACCGCAGATTCCACCTGGTCACACGGACGCCAGGTGCTCATGTTCGGAGTCGTACGCAGGCTGGCCAGCTGCTCGACCGGCTGGTGAGTCGGACCGTCTTCACCCAGACCGATAGAGTCATGGGTATAGACCAGCACCTGACGGATTTTCATCAGGGCTGCCATACGCGCAGCATTACGTGCATATTCCACAAACATCAGGAAGGTTGCGGTGTAAGGCAGGAAGCCGCCATGCAGGGAGATACCGTTCGCCACCGCGGTCATTCCGAATTCACGCACACCGTAATGGATATAGTTACCTGCGGCATCTTCGTTAATCGGTTTAGAGCCGGACCACATCGTCAGGTTGCTCGGGGCCAGGTCCGCTGAACCGCCCAGGTATTCCGGCAGCAGTTTACCGAACGCTTCAATCGCATTCTGTGAGGCTTTACGGCTGGCGATGTTCGCCGGGTTTGCCTGCAGTTGTTCGATATATTTCTGTGACTCTTCCTGCCAGTTTTCCGGCAGTTTGTCACGGGTACGACGGACAAATTCCTGAGCCAGCGCCGGGAAAGCCTGCTGGTAGGCAGCAAATTTCTTATCCCACGCCTGCTCTTTCTCAGAACCGGCATTTTTGGCATCCCAGGCCGCATAAATATCGTCAGGGATTTCAAATGGTGCGTAGTTCCAGCCCAGTTGTTTACGGGTCAGTGCAATTTCCTCGTCACCCAGCGGGGCGCCGTGGGCATCGTGGGTACCGGCTTTGTTCGGCGAACCGAAACCGATCGTTGTTTTGCAAATCAGCAGTGACGGTTTGTCAGTTACGCTGCGTGCTTCTTCCACCGCACGGCGGATAGCATCATGGTCGTGGCCGTCGATACCGCGGATCACATGCCAGTGATAGGCTTCAAAACGTGTACCGGTGTCGTCGGTAAACCAGCCATCGGTGTGACCATCGATGGAAATACCGTTGTCGTCATAGAAAGCGATCAGTTTACCCAGTTTCAGGGTACCGGCCAGTGAACAGGCCTCGTGAGAGATCCCTTCCATCATACAGCCATCACCCATAAACGCGTAGGTGTAGTGGTCGACGATATCGTGGCCCGGACGGTTAAACTGGGCAGCCAGAGTGCGCTCAGCAATGGCAAAACCGACCGCATTGGCGATGCCCTGTCCCAGCGGCCCGGTGGTGGTTTCCACGCCCGGGGTGTAACCGTATTCCGGGTGGCCCGGGGTACGGGAATGGAGCTGGCGGAAGTTTTCCAGTTCGTGAATCGGCAGATCATACCCGGTAAGGTGCAGCAGGCTGTAAATCAGCATGGAACCGTGGCCGTTAGACAGGACAAAACGGTCACGATCGGCCCAGGACGGGTTCTGCGGGTTATGGTTCAGGAAATCACGCCATAACACTTCGGCAATATCAGCCATGCCCATCGGGGCACCCGGGTGACCGGATTTGGCTTTTTGTACGGCATCCATACTGAGGGCACGGATAGCATTCGCGAGTTCTTTATGAGAGGGCATAGTGCATTCCAGTTGGTTAATAAAAAGTTAATGGATACAAAAACTATAGCCGGGCTGCCAGCATATCTTCCAGTTTTTGCTGGTCGATAGCGAACTGACGGATACCTTCAGCCAGTTTTTCGACGGCCATCGCATCCTGATTATGCAGCCAGCGAAATTCATCTTCGGCCAGCGGGGCTGGCTGATGGAACGCCTCTACAGAGGGGACCAGTTGACGTTCAACGCTGACCTCTGAGTCTTTCAGCGCCCGAAGTAATTCCGGTGATACCGTTAACCGGTCACAACCGGCCAGGGCAAGGATTTGTTCCGGTTTACGGAAGCTGGCACCCATCACGATCGTCATATAACGATGTTTCTTATAATAGTCGTAAATTTCCCGTACTGATTTCACGCCGGGATCGTTTTCTGCAACATAAGAGGAGTCAGGGGAACGACACTGATACCAGTCGTAAATACGCCCGACAAACGGGGAGATCAGATAAACACCGGCTTCAGCACAGGCCCGGGCCTGGGCGAAGGAGAACAGCAGAGTCAGGTTGCACTGAATACCGTTCTGCTCCAGTGTTTCTGCTGCTTTGATCCCCTCCCAGGTCGCGGCCAGTTTAATCAGCAATCGGGAGCGATCCACGCCCTGATCTTCATACATTTTGACCAGTTTTTCTGCGCGGGAAACGCACAGTCCGCGGTTAAATGAGAGGCGGGCATCGATTTCGGTGGAGACCCGTCCCGGAATATATTTCAGGATTTCGACACCGGCGTTTACTGCGACCCGATCACTGGCGTTCATAATACGGGTTTCCCGGTTCCCCCCCTGCAGGTTCGCATATTGGAGCGCCTCGGCGATCAGTGGCTGGTAGTCGGGTAATGCGGCTGCCCTGAGGATCAGGGAAGGGTTGGTTGTGGCGTCCTGAGGCTGATACTCAGTCACAGAGGTCATATCGCCACTGTCAGCGACCAACGTCGTAAACTCTGTTAATGCGTCAAGCGAATTCATAGCCCGGTTCTCGTCCTTCAGAAGCGAGCCTCCCGGCGAAAAGCGGAAAGACTCGTAACAGTAATTTAACACTGTGCCGTAGTTTTTCCGGGAAGAAAATACGTTTTCTCCGATAGTAGCAACAGGGGAAATTAAAGAAGGCGGGAAAGCGGGAGATAAAGCGTTATCTCCCGTCAGAAAAAGGCGCGGGGATCAGAGCCAGTCTTTTACCGGTAGGAATTTTTCATACAATTCCGCTTCAGGGCTGCCCGCTTCCGGCTGGTAGTTATATTCCCAGCGTACCTGCGGCGGCATTGACATCAGGATGGATTCAGTTCGTCCGCCGGTCTGCAAACCGAACAGGGTACCGCGATCCCAGACCAGGTTAAATTCTACGTAACGTCCGCGGCGGTACAACTGGAACTGACGTTCACGCTCGCCCCAGCTCAGAGACTTACGACGTTCGACAACCGGCAAATAGGCTTCTGTAAAGCCGAGCCCGACCGCCTGCATAAAGGCGAAGCAGTGGTCAAAATCCGGGCTGTTCAGGTCATCAAAGAATAATCCGCCAATGCCGCGCTGTTCATCGCGGTGGCGCAGGTAAAAGTAGTCATCACACCATTTTTTATAGCGGGGATAGACGTCGTCACCAAACGGCTGGCAAATATCCCGCGCGGTCTGGTGCCAATGCACAGCATCTTCTGTAAAACCGTAATAAGGCGTGAGATCAAAGCCACCGCCGAACCACCAGATAGGGTCAGCGCCGGGTTTTTCAGCAATAAAAAAGCGGACATTGGCATGGCTGGTAGGGACATAGGGGTTATGCGGATGGATAACCAGCGAAACCCCCATCGCTTCAAAACTGCGACCTGTCAGTTCAGGCCGGTGTGCCGTGGCCGATGCCGGCAGGTGAGTCCCGGAAACATGAGAAAAGTTAACGCCTGCCTGCTCAAAGACAGCCCCTTCACGCAAGACCCGTGAACGTCCGCCGCCGCCGCCTTCACGCTGCCAGACATCTTCGCTGAAGCCTGTTTTACCATCAGCATCAGCCAGTTGCTGACAGATTTTATCCTGCAATGACAGCAGGAATTCTTTTACCTGGTTCTTGTCGGGAGCGTTCATATCACTTCATTTGTTAAGGGATTTGCGGGGATTATACCTAACTTACCCGGCGATTGTGGACTACTGACTCATTATAATAGTTCACGATCCCTTCCGTAATTGCCCCGGCAATTTTGCGCCGGAAGACCGTCGTTCCCAGCAGCTTTTCCTCTGAAGGGTTGGTAATAAACGAGGTTTCCACCAGCACAGAAGGAATAGACGGTGATTTCAGCACGGCGAAAGCGGCCTGCTCAGTGACCTGACTGTGCAGATGATGAACCGGACGGATACGCTCAATCACGTGTTTACCCAGCGTCAGGCTGTTTTTAATGGTATTGGTCTGGACCAGGTCAAACAGGATCTGCTGCAGATAATGGTCTTTTTCCTCCACTTTGATCCCGGCGACTTTATCGGCAGAGTTTTCACGGTCTGAAAGATAGCGGGCCATTGCACTGGTTGCTCCGCGGTTAGAGAGAGCAAAGACAGAGGCACCATGAGCTTCGGGGCTGGTATAGCCGTCAGCATGGATAGACATAAACAGGTCAGCCCCGTGCTGGCTGGCGATTTCCACACGCTGATACAGCGGGATAAAGTGGTCGGTGTCACGGGTCATCCGCGCTTCAATATACGGGTGATTATTCAGCATCTGACGAACGTTCCCGGCAATTTCCAGCACCACATGTTTTTCCATGGAGCCTTCTTCACCGACGGCACCGGAGTCGATCCCGCCATGGCCCGGGTCCAGCATCACGATAAACTTACCGTTTTTAGCCGGCTTATGGGGCTGTGGCGTATGGGCTGCCTGCGCTCTGAGATCAGGCTCTTTGGCGAGTACCGCCTTGGGTGACAGCACTGCCAATGCCAGACCGGAAAAGAGTAGCTGGCGGCGGTTCACCAGTTGTTTCATCGGGGACAATTTTTTCATCTGCAGTTCCATCCTGGTAATTATTTAGTTAATACCATGGTGTTATATCGTAACAACCACACTTTTGCGACAAAGCAAATATTTCAGCCTTTTACGGAGTATTGCAGTTCTGTTCTTTACAAATATCAGAATTTTCGGCTTTGTTTCATGCCTGAGGCTTGCAGTGAAGGCGGAAAACGCCATAATCAGCGGATATTTGTAATGTAAAGGGGCATCGGCGATGGAAATACGGGTATTTCGCCAGGAAGATTTTGACGAAGTTATTACGCTTTGGGAACGTTGTGATTTATTGCGCCCATGGAATGATCCGGAAATGGATATCGAACGTAAAATGAGCCATGATCCTGATCTTTTCCTGGTCGCTGTGCTGGGCGGTGAGATTGTCGCCACGGTCATGGGCGGCTATGACGGTCATCGCGGCTCCGTGTATTATCTGGGGGTGGATCCTGACTATCGCGGTCGTGGTTTTGCCAATGCCATGATGACCCGGTTAGAAAAAAAACTGGTGGCCAGAGGTTGTCCGAAAATCAATCTGATGGTGCGTGAAGAGAACGATGTGGTTCTCGGGTTTTACGAAAAGCTGGAATATGAAATCGGTGACTCGGTAGTACTGGGTAAACGCCTGATTGAAGACCGGGAATACTGATCTGTCTGCCCACCGCAGGCACAGAACGAGGCCACAGATTACCCTTGATTCATTATTCACCTGAAAATTATGACAGCAAAGGGCAACTTCGCTTGCCTGTCCTGTTCTGGCTGGTTCTGATTTTACAGGCAAGAACCTGGATAGTTCTGGTCCTGGCGGGCGCCTCCCGGCAACAGGGTAATGAACTGCTGACGCTGTTCTACCCCGATCAACAGGGGTTCTATCCGGGGCTGGCATTTGGCCTGGTGGCTGCGGTGGCGTTTCTGCTGTCCGGTCGCCGTCAGCAATTCCCCCGCTTCTGGGCTGCCTGGCGCTGGGCCTTAGTCGCTGCAGCACTCTTCACTTTCGGCTGGCAACTTCTGCAGTTCAGTTATACGTTATTGCAACAGTCACCGGTCCCGTTAATTTTGCTGATTTTTGATCTGTTATCCGCGATCTGGCTAGTGACCGATCGCCGTCTGCGTGACTGCTTCCGTGCGGAGAATGTTTCCGGCGAATAAACTTTCTGATGTTTTATGACTCCAATCAGCCATTAGCTGAATGCGTAAGGAACAGAAACTTCGATGAAATTGTTAAAAACCGCACTGCTGACCAGTGCGATGTTACTTGCCGGTTGTGCCGGCTCCGGCCAGAGCACAGTCACAGAAAGCAGCGTTCACTGGTGGAACCCGTTGACCTACTCCTGGTCATCGGTGCTGCCGTGGCACTGGTTTGGCAGCACGATGAAAGTCACCGCGCAGGGGGTTGGCGGACTGAACAGCCTGACGCCGATGGACGGATCAGCTATTCATCAGGCGCTGGGGAGCGATTATCACCTCCGTCAGGGGATGGGGACAGAAAACGGAGATATTGTGACTTTCTGGCAGGCGCTGAAGCAGGGACAGGTTATGCTGGAGATTCAGGGACAGAGCACGATTTCCAGGATCACCGTCACCGACCCGGCGATCGTTACTGCTGACGGTGTACATATTGGCAGCCCGTTCTCTGCCATTTTCAGCCAGGCCTTTGGTCACTGTCAGTCAGCGGATAACGGTGACAGTGTTCAGTGCCGCTCTCCTGTTGCCGGAAATATACAGTATATCTTCCGGGGAGAAGGACATGGTCCGGAAGGCATTATGCCTGCCGATGCGACGCTGAAAAACTGGACCCTGACTAAAATTATCTGGCAGCAATAGCCGGCTCTGCAGAGCAGGGATGACTGAGCATATCCCTGCTCTGTGACAGGTTATTATTTTGTTTTTCCGGTATCATAATCCCAAAATACAGACTGTTTGGTCATACCGGAGATTATAACGTGACGCATTTTCAGACCGGCATTCTGCCGGAACATTGCCGTGCTGCTATCTGGCTTGAAGCCAGTGTCAGCGGAGACCTGACGCAATTAGGGCCGAACATCCGGCAGTTTCTCGCCCGACAACAGGAATTACAGCAAAAATTTCCTGATGCGGTGCTCAGTTCGGTGATTGCCTTCGGACCGGGGTTGTGGCGTGACCTGCATCCTTCAGCCACTTCTGCCCCTGAACTGAAAGACTTTACCCCGCTGGGGAAAGGGATGGCACCTGCGACCCAGCGTGACCTGTTGATTCATATTCAGTCTTTACGCCACGATGTAAACTTCGCTCTCGGTCAGATTGCCTGTGAACTGTTTGCCGGGCTGCTGGACATCAACGAGGAAACACAAGGTTTCCGTTGGATCGAGGATCGTGACCTCAGTGGTTTTATTGATGGTACCGAAAACCCGCAGGGGGATGGCCGCCGTCAGGTGGCAATTATTGAAAACGGTGAAGATGCCGGAGGCAGTTACGTCTTCACTCAGCGCTGGCAGCACAATCTCGGGCAGTGGAATAAATTGCCGGTCAACCGTCAGGAAGCCATTATCGGCCGTACCAAAGACACCAGCGAAGAACTGCCTGCTGATGAACGTCCTGTCACATCCCATGTGAGCCGGGTGGATTTGAAAGAAGCAGGTAAGGGCCTGAAAATTTTGCGTCAGAGTCTTCCTTACGGCAGCGTCAGCGGTGTTCACGGGCTTTATTTTATTGCCTATTGTGCTCGCCTGCACAATATTGAACAGCAGTTGCTGAGTATGTTCGGGGAAACCGATGGCAAGTTTGACGGATTACTGCGTTTTTCCAAACCGGTGACCGGGAGCTATTATTACGCCCCGTCGCTGGCACAGCTTGACGCGCTCTGACGCTACTGGCGGGCTTTCGTGCATCTGCCTGCCCGTGCTTACTGGCGATGGCCGGTGCATGGCAGGCGGGGCACACTCTTTCCGCGCGCTGTTTGCCATCCTCCGGCTATCCTTATGCAATTTTAGACTTTGAAAGCAATAAAAAGTATATAAAACTGCTACAGCTTTCCCCTGAGAAATAAATACACTGATTATGCGGCTATCGGGTGTCGCGTGGGTACTCAGGGGTAATTTAATGGATCTCTCAGGAAAAAAATGGGCCGGTGCGGCGTTATTGTCGCTGGCGTTCGTCAGCACTGTTCAGGCGACGACTCTGCTGAACAGTTCTTATGATGTTTCCCGGGAGTTATTCAGTGCGCTGAACCCGTTGTTTGAAAAACAATGGGATCAGGCACATCCGGATGACCCTCTGATCCTCCGCCAGTCACATGGCGGCTCTTCCCGTCAGGCGCTGACCATCCTGCAGGGGCTGCGCGCAGATGTCGTGACCTATAATCAGGTCCCGGATGTGCAAATCCTCCATGATAAAGGCCATCTGATCCCGGCGGACTGGCAGCAGCGCTTGCCGGATAACAGCTCACCTTTTTATTCCACCATGGCTTTTTTAGTCCGTAAAGGAAACCCGAAGCATATCCATCAGTGGGCGGATTTAACGCAGCCCGGGGTGAGTCTTGTCTTTCCTAATCCTAAAACTTCCGGTAACGGGCGTTATACCTGGCTGGCTGCCCTCGGGGCGGCCGAAAAAGCTGACGGTAACGATCCGGCAAAGACCCGGGCGTTTATGACCCGGTTTATCCGCAATGTCGCGGTATTAGATACCGGCGGACGCGGTGCCACCACCACCTTTGCTGAACGCGGCATCGGGGATGTGCTGATAAGTTTTGAATCCGAGATCAACACCATTCGTCAGCAGTACCCTGACGCCGGTTATGAAGTGATTGTGCCGCGGACCAATATTCTGGCGGAGTTTCCCGTGACCTGGATCGATAAAAATGTGGCTGAGCAGGGCCATACGGCGGCCGCGAAAGCGTATCTCAATTTTCTTTACAGCCCGGCCGCTCAAAAAGTGCTGACCCGTTTTTACTACCGGGTCAATAATCCACAGTTAATGTCGGAGAATAAAGCCCGCTTCCCTGAAGTCACCCTGTTCCGTGTTGAGGATCAGTTTGGTGGCTGGGAGCAGGTGATGAAAACACAATTCGCTACCGGCGGAGAGTTTGATCAATTGCAGTCAGCAGGACATAAGTAATGATACGAAAGCGTCATAAGCGGGTATTACCGGGATTTGGATTAAGTTTAGGGACCAGCTTGTTTTTTACCTGTCTGATCCTGTTATTACCGATAAGTGCATTACTCATTCAGTTATCAAAGATGACCTGGTCAGAGTACTGGCATGTGATCACCGACCCGGAACTGGTGGTGGCTTATAAAGTCACCCTGCAGTCGGCGGCGGTGGCGGCGATATTTAACGCCTTTTTTGGCATGCTGATGGCCTGGATTTTAACCCGTTATCGGTTCCCCGGCAGAACGTTTCTTGATGGTCTGATGGATTTGCCTTTTGCCTTACCGACGGCGGTGGCGGGTCTGACCCTGGCCGGATTACTGGCCCCGTCCGGCTGGTACGGGCACTGGCTGGCTGAGCATGGCATTAAAGTCGCCTACACCTGGCTTGGGATTTCTGTGGCGATGGCCTTCACCAGTCTGCCGTTTGTGATCCGAACGGTACAGCCGGTACTGGAAGAGCTGGGGCCGGAATATGAAGAAGCGGCTGAAACGCTGGGGGCGAGACCCTGGCAGACGTTTTTACGGGTGATCCTGCCGGAGGTGGCACCGGCTCTGATGGCAGGGACTGCGCTCTCTTTTACCCGCAGCCTGGGAGAATTCGGCGCGGTGATCTTTATTGCCGGTAATATTGCCTGGAAAACCGAAGTGATTTCACTGATGATTTTTATTCGTCAGCAGGAGTTTGACTTCCCGGCCTCCAGTGCGATTGCCTCCGTTATTATGGCGGCATCATTACTGTTACTTTTTGCCATTAACGTGCTGCAGAGCCGTTATGGTCGTCGTATCGGAGGTCACTGATGAGCGATATCACGACAGGGTCTGTTGCCTTTAAAAAATCACTCCCGTGGGGGAAATATCTGCTGATCACCGTGGGCGTCCTGTTGTCTGTGCTGATCCTGGTGATCCCGCTGATCTCCATTTTATGGGAGGCGCTGGGAAAGGGGGTTCTGGCCTCGCTGCATAATCTGGAAGACCCGGACATGCTGCACGCTATCTGGCTTTCCGTGATGATTGCATTGATCACTGTACCGGTGAATCTGGTCTTCGGTACGTTGCTGGCCTGGCTGGTGAGCCGCTTTAATTTCCCTGGCCGGCAGTTATTGCTGACGTTGTATGACATTCCGTTTGCCATGTCCCCGGTCGTGGTGGGACTGCTGTATCTGCTGTTCTGGGGGATTAATGGTCCCGCGGGGCACTGGCTGGATGCCCATAATATCCAGGTCATGTTTGCATGGCCTGGCATGGTGCTGGTCAGTATTTTCATCAGCTGCCCGTTTGTTATCCGTGAACTGGTTCCGGTCATGCTAAGTCAGGGGAACCAGGAAGATGAAGCGGCAGTATTACTGAGAGCCAATGGCTGGCAGATGTTCTTCAGGGTGACATTACCGAATATCCGCTGGGCCCTGTTGTATGGTCTGGTGCTGACCAATGCCCGTGCGCTGGGAGAGTTCGGGGCCGTGTCCGTGGTGTCCGGCTCCATACGCGGTGAAACCTACACCCTGCCTCTGCAGGTGGAATTACTCCACCAGGATTACAATACCGTCGGTGCTTTCACGGCCGCCGCGTTACTGGCTTTAATGGCTATCGTTACACTTTTTCTGAAAAGCGCACTGCAATGGCGACTGGAACGTCAGCACCAGCGCCAGCAACAGGACGGCAATTATGAGCATTAATATTGAGAAAATTAATAAATCTTTTGGCAAAACATCGGTACTGAACGATGTATCGCTGGATATTGCTTCCGGTGAAATGGTAGCTCTGCTGGGGCCGTCCGGTTCCGGTAAGACGACTCTGCTACGCATTATTGCGGGGCTGGAGCACCAGAACAGCGGGGCAATTTCGTTTCACGGGCGGGATGTCAGTCACCTGCATGCGCGGGATCGCCATGTCGGATTTATGTTTCAGCACTATGCGCTTTTCCGCCATATGACGGTCTCCGACAATATTGCTTTCGGGCTGACCGTCTTGCCACGCCGCGAACGTCCCGCGGCGGCTGACATCCGAAAGAAAGTCAGCAACCTGCTGGAAATGGTACAGCTTTCGCACCTGGCTAACCGCTATCCGGCACAGCTTTCCGGCGGGCAGAAACAGCGTGTTGCACTGGCCCGTGCGCTGGCGGTTGATCCACAAATTCTGTTACTCGATGAACCTTTTGGCGCACTGGATGCCCGGGTACGTAAAGAACTGCGCCGTTGGTTGCGTCAGTTACACGAAGAGTTGCAGTTTACCAGCGTCTTCGTGACCCATGACCAGGAAGAAGCCATGGAAGTGGCGGACAGGATAGTGGTGATGAGTCAGGGCAATATTGAACAAACCGGGACGCCGGAGCAGGTATGGCAGCAGCCTGAGTCCCGGTTTGTGCTCGAATTTCTCGGTGAAGTGAACCGTTTTGACGGCCACATCACAGGCGGTGCCTTACAGGTCGCCGGGCAGTCCTGGCCGCTGAATGACACGTCCGGTGTTGAAGGGGAGGTGGCGCTATTTTTGCGTCCCTGGGAAGCGGAAATTCGTCATGAGCCTTCCGTCGGCACACCATTGGCAGTTAAAGTGCTGGAAGCCAGCCCGCGCGGGCACTACTGGCAAATCATCGCCGAACCGCTGGGCTGGACGGGTGAACCTCTGACCCTGGTGAGTGAGCAGTCATCTGCCCCTCCGGTCCGCGGTCAG
Organism: Tatumella sp. UCD-D_suzukii; assembly: GCF_000611875.2. Classification (NCBI taxonomy): domain Bacteria; kingdom Pseudomonadati; phylum Pseudomonadota; class Gammaproteobacteria; order Enterobacterales; family Erwiniaceae; genus Tatumella; species Tatumella sp. UCD-D_suzukii. Next base: position 64,408 of record NZ_JFJX01000064.1, on the reverse strand, counting down.
ACGCTGTATATCGGTGTTCAGAACGCACGTGTCTATCGGGGGGAGCAGAGGTTACAACCTGTTGCCTTTGCGAAAAGCGCCTGATATTTTCATTTCATTGTCTGTAAAACAGCCTGGTGCTTATCGTGACCAGGCTGTTTTCGTTTCTCTGTGCAGGTAACTCGCCGTGATAACTCTGGAAAATACTATCGGTAATACCCCCCTTATTCGTTTGCAACGGCTGGCTCCGGATAATGGCAGCGAAGTCTGGGTAAAACTCGAAGGGAATAATCCGGCCGGCTCGGTCAAAGACAGAGCGGCTTACTCGATGATCCATCAGGCCGAATCTCGTCAGGAGATCACTCCCGGCGATACTCTGATCGAAGCCACCAGCGGTAATACCGGCATTGCTCTGGCAATGATTGCTGCGATGAAAGGTTACCGGATGGTATTACTGATGCCGGATAATATGAGCCTTGAGCGTCAGGCGGCAATGAAGGCTTACGGAGCAACATTGATACTGGTCAGCCGGGAGCAGGGGGGCATTGAAGGGGCCCGTGACCTGGCACTGCAGATGGCAGCCGACGGGCAAGGGAAAGTGCTTGATCAGTTCAATAATCCGGATAATCCGCTGGCCCATTACCGGACCACGGGGCCCGAAATCTGGCAACAAACGGCAGGCAGACTGACACATTTTGTCTCCAGCATGGGGACGACCGGAACGATCACCGGGGTCGGACGTTATCTGAAACAACAGGATCCTGCGGTGCAGGTGATAGGCTTACAGCCGGAAGAAGGCTCTCAAATTCCCGGCATCCGCCGCTGGTCAGACGCTTACCGGCCGGGTATTTTCAGAGCTGAATGGGTTGACCGGACAATCGATATGTCACAAACGCTGGCCACAGAGACCATGCGGCAGCTGGCCCGTTGCGAGGGGATATTCTGTGGTATGAGTTCCGGGGGAGCGGTGGCTGGTGCATTAACGATTGCGAAAGAAACGCCCGGGGCGAAGGTGGTGGCGATTATTTGCGATCGCGGCGATCGCTATCTTTCTACCGGGATCTATGACGTATTTTGAACAAGGCGTTTAGCGCATCCCTGGCCATAAAATGTTGTAAGGATCGCGTAAATTCTGCGGTCAGTAACGGAATAACCGGTCAGAATATACTGAATACAGAGACAGAGAGTGTGACATGAAAATATTACTGGTTGATGATGATCACGAGCTGGGGACGATGCTGAGTCAGTACCTGGAAGGCGAAGGCTTTGCGACTGAGCTGGTTATGACCGGCAAAGAGGCGATCAGTCAGGCGGCTTCGGGTCAGTTCAATGCAGTAATTCTGGATATTATGTTACCCGACATGAGCGGGATTGATGTGTTGCGGCAGATCCGCCAGCAGGGACGTTTACCGGTGATTATGCTGACCGCGAAAGGCGATAATATTGATCGGGTGATCGGTCTGGAAATGGGTGCGGATGATTATATGCCCAAACCCTGCTACCCCCGTGAACTGGTGGCCCGCTTACGTTCGGTGATGCGACGTATTGACGAACATGCAGTGGTGCCGGAGAAAAAAGAGTTACTTACCTGCGGTGAGCTGACGCTGAATTCTTCTACCCGTACCTCCGCCTGGCGTGGCGAAAACTTTGATCTGACCGCCTCTGAGTTTAATCTGCTCGAACTTCTGATGGCAGCCAGCGATCGTGTGGTATCGAAAGACGAATTATCAGAAAAAGCGCTGGGGCGACAGCGTGAAGCCTATGATCGCAGCGTCGATGTTCATGTGAGTAATATCCGTCAGAAACTGAGTAAGCTGACCGATGATCAGGTGAACATCGAAACCGTGCGCAGCATTGGTTACCGGATACGATGAATACCGATTACCCGGGACGGTTGTTCTGGAAAATGCTGTTACTTTTCTGGCTGGTGTTTCTGATCATCAGCCAGTTCCTGTGGCTGGGATTCAGCATGTTCGGTAATTTTGAACCTCCGAGCCAGAAAGAAGCCCGGCGGATGCTGAACCTGCAACTGGAATCTGCTGTATCGGCGGTACAGGCCGCCGGACCTGAGGGTATTGCGACACTCACTGCGGGCTGGCCGGAGAATATGAAGCAGGTGTTCAGGGTCAGCGTCAGTCCGCAACAGCCCGGGCGGCTGCTACCTCTTACCCATCTGCCGGCGACTGGCGGGCAGGGGGGGCTTCCGCAGGCGCTTATGCACCGTCCGGACAGTGTTCCGCAAACGGTCTCTTCCCCCCTGTATATGTCCTCCGGACAAATTTATCGTCAGGTGACCGGCCCGCATGGCGTGGTGTATGACCTCTGGTTCAACCTGCGAGCTTTCCGGCATCAGCAATCGTACGACCATTCGATCATTCAGCGTTTCCTGCATATTCCGATGCCTATGGTGATCATGTTTGTTCCTATGGGGCTGATGATGAGCCTGTTGCTGGCATGGAACCTTACCCGCCCGATGCGACAATTTCGCGAGGGGTTCAGACAAGTGTCTACCGGTGACTTATCGGTCAGGCTGTATCACAAAATGCAGCGTCGCCATGATGAATTGTCGGCGGTGGCACGTGACTTTGATGCCATGGTGGAACGACTGGATGTGCTGGTGAAAGCCAGAGAAGAGCTGTTGCACGACATTTCCCATGAACTGCGTACACCGCTGGCAAGGCTGCAACTGGCAACGGCGCTGGCCCGTCAGACGCCGGAAAATGTGGAAAATTCGCTGGAGCGGATCGATAACGAAGCGCATAAGCTCGATAAAATGATCGGTGAATTACTGACGTTATCAAGGGCAGAGCATGACTCGCCAGATGCTGATCAATACTTTGACCTGACCAGCCTGCTGGACGTAGTGGTTGCTGATGCCCGGTTTGAAGCGCAGATCCCGCAGGTGAGAATTGCTGTCAGTTATGACACCCGAGCCGATTATATGGTGCAGGGGAACGCAGAGATGATCCGCCGGTGTATTGAAAATGTATTGAGAAATGCATTGCGTTTTTCCACCGCAGGACAGTGCATTGATATTCAGTTATCTTCCGCACCGGAATGGCTGACGCTGTTTATCAGGGACCAGGGGCCGGGGGTGGAACAGGATAAACTTTCCAGCATTTTTGACCCGTTTGTCCGTGTAAAGTCAGCACAATCCGGAAAAGGTTACGGACTTGGGCTGGCGATTGTGCGTAAAATCATTCTGGCCCATCATGGTTCTGTCAGAGCACAGAACCGGCCTCAGGGAGGCCTGGAAATTATGCTGCGTCTGCCACACTGGGGTGCCGGTGGGTCGTCACGCTGATACCGTCAGGCCGGATCAGCGTGACGGCTGTGACGGCAGGCAGACCAGGATCACCCCGGTGATGATAAGCCCGATACCCGCCAGTGCGGACAGTGAAAAGTGTTCACCGTGCAATCCGAGCCAGAGGGCTACCCCCCAGACCAGAATATAGCTCAGGCTCAGTAAGGCATAAGCTTTACTGAGCGCCAGCCGTTTCAGGGCCATAAACCAGCACCCCATCGAGAGAGCATAGCCGAGGAGCCCCGCCAGCAGCAGCCCGGTGATCATCGGATGATGCAGCATGAAAAGAAGAAGCGCCATCAAATCACCCGCAGGCGGGAGCGATGTCATGGCCTCTTTCATGGCCAGTTGTGCGCTGCTTACCAGTAATACGCTGAGTATCGCCCAGAAATATCCCATCAGATCCCCCGGCTGAGTAACAAAATACCGCCGATAATACAGGCTATACCCAGCCAGTGACGCCGGCTGACAGGTTCATGCCACAGCCAGCGTGCAGCCAGCGTTATCCAGATAAAATTCATACTTAGCATCGGATAGGCCAGGCCGACGGGCAGGGTACGAAGTACCTGAAGCCAGAGCAGCATCGCACACCCGAGGCAAAGCATCGCCAGGCCGAGCCACAGGCAGAGATGGCGTAGCACTGGTCGCCCCGTTGTTCCGGAGGCTGCCTGTTTCTGGCATAACTGTCCCAGACAGCTCAGCACACTGGAGAACAACAGGACGAGGACGGTCATTTTTGTGGCCCGTATTCTACATAGAGCAGACGACCCTGCTGGTAGCTGAAGTCAGGCGCAGGAAGCTGCATCCCGGAAAGACTTTCACCTTTATTGGTTTGCAGAACCATTGAGACACCCTGGTTGCGATGGTCAGCCAGCCAGGCCGGAAACGCTTCGCGGGTAATAAAGCGGCCTTTGGCATCCGCATAACTCAGGCCATAGGTAAGCTCGCCTTTTTCATCATAGAGGTCAATATCCGAACGCTTCAGGTGCCAGGCTATCCCGGAGGCAATCCCCACCCGGTTAGACAGGATATAGCGGCTTGTCGTCAGGTGCGGGGTCATCTGATCAAGAAAATGCTGAGGCTGTTTGCTGTCCCTGATAGACGTCGGGATCACATATCCCACCAGCAATGCGAGTCCTAAAGGGCAGAGCGCGGCAGCCAGTCGGAGCTTGCCATGACGCAGTAGTGAGAGACCGCCGAACAGTGCCCAGCTCAGAAAAATAGCCAGTGCCAGCAGGAAACGGCTACCTTCCTGTGGGCGATAGAACGGATGTGACGGCATATGCCAGCTCACCACCAGCAGAAGGATCCCGGTCGCACCGAAAATGAGATTGATCCAGCCATTCGCGTTAATGGTTCTCCGGGAGGCATTCAGCAGAGCTTTTCCCAGCAGAATGGCCAGCGGAGCAAAGCAGGGCAGGATATAGGTCGGTAATTTCCCTTTCGCGATGCTAAAGAAGATCAATGGCATAATCACCCATCCAAGCAGGTAAATGGTGCCCGGGTGAGTATGGCGGCCCTGCCAGCCATTTTTCAGTGCCGCTGGCAGATAACCAAGCCAGGGCAGACAGCCGCCCAGAAGAACAGGCAGATAGTACCAGACCGGGGCTTTATGCTGAGCATCCGGTTCGGCAAACCGCTGAATATGTTCAATCCAGAAGAAGTAGTGCCAGAAGTCAGGCTCTCTGGCATTGATGGTCAGTGCCCAGGGCAGAGTAATGAGCAGGCAACTCAGTACGGCCAGCGGCCCAAATATCAGCACCTCGCGCCAGCGTCGTGTCGTCATGACCCACGGAATAATACTGATCACCGGTACGGCCAGGGCAAGGAAGCCTTTGGTCATAACGCCCAGACCACAGGTTACCCCCAGCACCAGGTACCAGGCAGCCCGGCCCCCGGTCGTCGTCGCGGTTGCAGCCCGCCAGAAGCTGACCATCGAAGCCGTCAGGCAGAGCGCTATCATCGGGTCAAGGACTGCGTAAGTCCCGATGCCATTGACCAGCAGACAGGTCAGATAAATTCCGCCTGAAATAAGGGCCAGTTTTTTATCCCGCCACATCAGCCAGGCCAGCCAGCCCGCCAGTAAAGCGCACAGCGATACCGAGAAGACGGAGCCGAAACGCACCGCAAAATTGTTATGACCAAAGATCATCTGGCTGACATTATTGACCCAGTACCCCATGACTGGCTTCTCAAAATACCGTAATCCCAGAAAATGCGGATCTGCCCAGTGATGAGTTACCAGCATTTCACGGCTGATTTCAGCATAACGTGACTCATCAGGCTGCCAGAGCGCACGAGTTTGCAGTGGAAACAGATAAAAAAGAGCATACAGCAGTAGCAGGCATACTCCGTATTTAGTGGCTTTCATCATATAAATATTATCGTTGAAGTGACTGACAGCCCAGCCAGCCTTCACGGCCAGGCACATGGCCGCGGACTATTTTTCCGACGGGCAGTGATGCATCAGTTTCAGGAAGCAATTCACTGAGCGGTACGAACCGGATACCTTCCTTACGGGCAGCAGCCAGCAGGCGGGCAAAATCTTCCCGGTATGCAATTCCTTCGACTTCGGCATGGATCGTATAGACAGGGGTACCTTCGTCGTTATGCATCGCATCCAGGATAAAGCGATTGAACCCCTCAGGACGGATATCCCGGCCGACAACTTCATCCCAGGTAGGTAAAGTGACCGGGATTTGCACCGTACCCCGGGTACTTTCGTTCAGTTCGGGAAGAAACGGGCCGGTCCCCCGGCAATCACTGTTATAGCGAAAGCCGAAAGGTTGTTTGGCTTTGACTACCCGCTGGTCAGCCCGCCACCCGGCGACGGCAGAACAGGTCACCTCCGTACCGGTAATGGCTTCCAGGGCTTCTTTCCCCCGTCGGATCTGTTCAGTGAGCTCTGTCGCTTTCCAGACGCCAGCCCAGGTTTGCCAGGCATGATGATCCCAGGCATGCAGCCCGGTTTCATGTTCCCCCGCGGCCCTGCGGATAATGCCGGCATTGCCGGTGCCTATCTTCCGGCCCGGCCAGGCCGTTCCGGCCAGCAAAATATCCCAGCCATACAAGGAAGGGGCACCTGAACGCAGCATTTTCAGGAAAAAAGCCGGTTTAATCAGGCGCCACAGATGGCGCCCCATATTGTCCGGTCCGACAGAAAAGAAGAATGATGCACGGATATCTTCCGCGGCCAGCATATCCAGCAGCGCGGGAACCCCCTGGCGGGTGCCCCGCCAGGTGTCAACATCAATGCGCAGACCGACTTTTTTCATCGGGTCTTTTCCGATGTTGTGACCGTATTGAGGAAGAAGTCGAGCGTCTCTTCAACCGTCTTCTCCATTCCGATGGCGGGTGTCCAGCTAAGCAGCCGTTGGGCGTTACGGATATTCGGTTTTCTGTGCTCAACGTCCTGATAACCTTTACCGTAGTAGCTGCTGCTTTCGATATCACGGTATCCGGCAAACGGCGGGAATTGTTTACGCAGCGGGTGACGTTCAAAGCAGCGGTAAAGCATTTCGGCCAGTTCGCGGATGCTGGCTTCATTTTCCGGGTTACCGATGTTAATGATCTGACCGTCGCAGTTACCCTGTTTATTTTCGATAATGCGGAACAGGGCTTCAATACCGTCAGCGATGTCGGTGAAGCAGCGTTTCTGGCGTCCGCCATCAACCAGTTTAATCGGTGAGCCTTCCACCAGATTCAGTATCAACTGAGTGATGGCACGGGAACTCCCGATCCTTGCTGAGTTTAGGCTGTCGAGGCGCGGACCCATCCAGTTAAACGGACGGAACAACGTAAAGCGCAGTCCTTCTTTTTCGCCATAGGCCCAGATAACCCGATCCAGCAGTTGTTTTGAGACCGAATAAATCCAGCGCTGTTTATTGATGGGGCCGACCACCAGATTAGAGCTGTCTTCGTCGAACGTTTCATCCGTGCACATGCCATAGACTTCGGAAGTGGATGGGAAAATGATCCGTTTTTTATATTTCACACAGCCACGGATAATTTTGAGGTTCTCTTCGAAATCCAGTTCAAATACCCGTAAAGGGTTACGCGTATATTCGACCGGCGTGGCAATGGCCACCAGTGGCAGAATGACATCACATTTTTTGATGTGATAGTCGATCCATTCGGTGTGGATCGTAATATCACCTTCGACAAAATGGAAACGCTCATTACCAAGAAAACGGCTGACCGCATCTGAGCCGATGTCCATGCCAAAGACTTCATAGTTGTCATCTTTCAGCAGGCGCTCGGTCAGATGATTACCGATAAAGCCGTTAACACCCAGGATAAGTACCCGGGTGCGTTTTTTCTGTGCCACGACCGGCTGAGTACTGATCAGCGAGCCCTCGGTCAGGCCTAATGGACGTACGAGTTCGCGGCCCTGCATATAGACGCTTTGTTCGGTCTGACCGGTCACTATCTCCAGCGCGCCCTGACCACAGGCAATCACCAGCGGAGAGACGGACAACACCTGGCCCGGCCTCGCCGCAGGTAAATCGGTATGTACCCGTGATTTCCAGACGATAAATTTAGTATTGCCGACATAACTGAACGCCCCCGGCCAGGGCTCACTGACGGCTCGTACCAGATTATGTAAGACCGTCGCGGGCTGAGTCCAGTCAAGACGACCATCTTCCGGTGTCCTGCGGCCAACGTAAGTTGCCTGGTGTTCATCCTGGGGGGATAGCGTGACATTCCCCTGGCTGATGGCGGGCAGAGTCGCCTGAAGCAGCTCACGAGCGGCTTGTGTCAGTTTTTTATGCAGTCGCAGTGCATCATCACTGTCGGCAATCGCGACCCTTTGCTGAGAGACAATACCGCCGGCATCCGCACGTTTCACCATTTTGTGTAATGTCACACCGGTTTCTGTTTCACCATTGACCAGCACCCAGTTCAGTGGCGCGCGTCCGCGGTAACGGGGCAGCAGGGAGCCATGCAGATTATAGGCACCTGCCGGAGGTATACTCAGGATCTCCTCTGAGAGCAAATCCCGGTAATAGAAAGAAAAGATAATGTCCGGGGCGCTTTCGCGAAGCCTTTCCACCCATAACGGATGATTCACGTTGTCAGGTGAGAACACAGGGATGTTATGTTCAGCCGCAAGGTGTGCAACAGAACCGTAAAAATGATTTTCGGACGGATTATCCAGGTGTGTAAAGATGGCTGTAATATCGAACCCGGCTTCAATCAGCGCTTCGACGCCCACACATCCCATGTCATGATAAGCAAAGACGACAGCTTTCATTATAATTGATCCTCATTAGTTGACGAAGTTGCGTGATTAACGACACGCTGTACGAAATAACGCGGGCGGGCACGGACATCGCTGTAGATCCTGCCGATATATTCACCCAGCAATCCCATACCAATAAATTGTGCGCCGATAAAAATGAATAACACGGCGAACAGCGTGAAAACCCCTTCAGCGGCCCAGTGAGCACCAAAAATCAGTCTCAGTACCACCAGCAGAAATGCGAACAGGAAGCCTGAACAGGCGATAAGTGCTCCAACCACACTGAGCATTCGCAGTGGCGTGGTCGTAAGACAGGTCACCAGGTCATACATCAGGTTTATCAGGCGCATAAAGCTATATTTTGAGGTGCCGTGTTCACGTTCCGCATGATGAACCGGGATCTCGGTGGTGTGACGGGCGAAGGTATTAGCCAGAATGGGGATAAAGGTACTGCGCTCCTGACAATGCAGCATGGCTTCCACGATAGGACGCCGGTAGGCCCGCAGCATGCAACCATAATCCCCCATCGCTTTACCGGTGGTACTTTGAATAAGCCGGTTGATCATCCGTGAGGCAATTTTTCTGAACGGGCTATCCTGACGGTTTTGCCGAACTGTCCCGACGACGTCATAGCCCTGCCGTGCGGCGTCGACCAGGGCGGGGATCTCTTCCGGCGGATTCTGCAGGTCAGCATCCAGTGTGACAATCAGGTCACCGGTAACATAGCTGAAGCCTGCCATAATGGCGGAGTGTTGCCCGTAGTTACGATTCAGCAGGATGGCAACGATGTGACTGTCAACCGCTTCCGCAGCGTCAATAATCTGTTGTGCTGAGTTATCGCTGCTACCGTCATCAATAAGCAGGATCTCATACCCGGTGTTCAGCTGCCGGCAGGCAGCGGTGGTCCGGGAAATCAGGTCAGGCAGACTCTCCTGCTCATTATAAACAGGTATCACGACAGAAACTTTATTCACAGGGGTTGGTGTTCGCATCTTACATCCCGGTAATTTCTTTAATGGCAGTAATCACCCGATGGCAATCACCATCGGTCATGTCCGGAAACAGAGGAATGGAGCAAATACGATCGCTATTCCATTCGGTCGCCGGCAAATGCAGGTCAGGGAATTTTTCACGGTAATATTTCTGTGTGTGAACAGCGCGGAAATGCATACCGGTACCGATATTCCGGTCCTTCAGTTGTTGCATAAACTGATCACGAGTCACTCCGCAGCGGGCTTCATCAACCCGCAATACAAATAAATGCCAGGCGTGCTGGTGAGGCCAGGCGGGCAGGGCCAAAGGTAATACAGGGGCATCTGTGAAGGCTTCACGATAACAGGCAGCAATTTCCGCCCTGCGGTTATTGATAGCGGAAAGTTTACTCAGCTGGTTCAGGGCAATTGCGGCCTGAATATCGGTCAGGTTGTATTTAAAACCCGGGGTAATGACTTCAGCTTGCGGTTTGCGCCCCAGGGTTTCCCTGTCAAAGGCATCGACGCCCAGGCCATGGAATTTCAGCGTTCGTATGCGGGCTGCCAGTGCATCATCGTCGGTAACCACCATGCCGCCTTCCGCACAGGTCACATTTTTAATCGCATGGAATGAGAAAATAGCGGTAGCATGGTGACCGGTATGATGGCCTTTGTAGTAACATCCGGTGGCATGTGCAGCATCTTCGATAACCAGCAGATCATGCCGGCGCGCCACTTCATAGATGGCATCAGAGTCAACAGGAGCACCTGCATAATGAACCGGGATAATCGCCCGGGTCTGTGGGGTGATAGCGGCTTCTATCGCAGCGGCCGTGACCATGAGGGTATCGGGATCGATATCCACCATCACCGGTGTTGCCCCCACTAATGAGATCATATTGGCAGTAGAAACCCAGGTCAGCGAAGGTGTAATCACTTCGTCACCCGGACCAATATTCGCCGCCATCAGAGTGATATGCATTCCGCCAGTCGCTGAACTGACGGCAATAGCATGTTTTGTTCCCGTAAGCCGGCTGAACTCTGCTTCAAGCTCCTGATTTTTCGGGCCGGTAGTTATCCATCCGGACCGGAGTACCTCACGAATAGCATCGATATCCTGTTCATCCAGAGAAGGACGTGAAAAAGGAATAAAATCAGTCATAAAGTGTCCTGGTATTAAAATATGAACCGGTCAGCAGGGCGACGTATTTCTTTAATAAAAGGGCACATAGCAAGCTAAGCGAGCAGTCATGCCTGAAAGAAATAGTTCCTGAACAGATATGTATGATGGTTCAACGAAATACAGAGTAATTCCCCGTGTATTTTACTCAGGTTAAGAGAATTATACAGAGGAAAAGTTCCGGTTAAACAGAATATATATTTAAATTATTTCATGAAAGTATAATCATTAAATTTTCTTAAAGTTGTCTGGTCGGAGAATGTTTAATAAAACATAAACAAGCATAAAAAATTTAAGGTGAAATTAAACGAATGATAACAACTGATAAAAAAAGCACATCATGAGACTTGCAGGTTTTATTCTTTGGTCTAGCAAATTCCCGGCAGCATAAGGAAATAGTTTCAGTCTCAGGGAAAGAGGACATAATTTCTCATACTTTTTTATAACTGTATCTGTTCGTAAACCATTAACCGTAGTCACAGAAGGTGACTCTCATACCTCCCGGGAGGCGGGCAGGCTGACCGGCATCTGACGGACTCCATAAGCCCGTTAACTCATGTGCAGTAAGCTTGCGGCGTATTCCGAAAGATACGCCGCGAGCGACTGCTCTTTTTCAAATGTGCACGGGGACGTTGCGAAGTAAGAAAAATACAGATTACGTTAGCCGCTGATGAATTTATTACGATGCATGATTTCGCAATGCGTCATCTTACCCGCAAAGTGATAGTGCTGAGGGCTAGTGAAAGACGTTACTGTAATTTTCTGAGCCTTTAATAGCTCTGTCCTTTGCCCTGAGGATACTGATTAGGAGTAAATTAATTTCTTGTTATCTAAGAAGAGCTGCGTTGCTGGTGGGATAAAAACGTGCTGAAGATGATCTTTGTTTTTATTTTTACTGGTTTATATGACCTTTTTTGATAATTATTTCAGGTTGTATCATTACATTATAGTTAATAACGAAAAACTCTCGGTGAGTATTTTCGGTGAGTTCCAGAAAAAACAAAGTGTTAACTATTACCGTTATTACCGTGGAGAGGAGGCAAATACCCTTCCAATTAAGATTGTTTCATTAAGATTGAGAAAGTGTGTGGGGTTGTAAAGGCCCTCTGTAACAGACTAAAAAAAACGCCAGCAGGGATACTCCCTGACTGGCGTCTGTGACTGACCCGGAGAGATTATTTTCTGATACGGATGACAGGAGTCTCACCGGCAACGACCTGACCGGACAGTTTCACCAGTTCACGGATCTCATCCATATTAGAAATCACCACCGGAGTCAGTGTTGATTTGGCCTTTTCTTCGAGAAAAGGCAAATCGAATTCGAGCACGATATCGCCTTTTTTAACTTTCTGCCCTTCTGAAGCAATGCGTGTAAACCCTTCACCTTTGAGCTCGACGGTGTCGATACCAAAGTGGACAAACAGTTCAATACCGTTATCGGACTCGATAGAAAAAGCATGGTTTGTTTCAAAAATTTTACCGATAGTGCCATCTACCGGGGCAACAATTGTGCTTCCGTTCGGCCGAATGGCCACACCGTCACCGACAATTTTCTCTGCAAACACCACATCAGGAACATCTTCGATGTTTACAATTTCGCCGGACAGTGGAGCGACTATATCGATAGTACCGGAGGTACTCTCAGATTTCTCGCCGAATAATTTAGAAAACAATCCCATGATCTTCTCCTGAGCAGTAATTTTGGGCCCGCGTATGGCTGATTAGCAGAGTGTCTTTTCTTTGATGAACTGGTCAACCAGTGTCATCAAATCGTCCGCGGTCGGCTGTTCCAGTGCCTGTTCTGCTAATGCTTTCGCATCCTCAAAATTAGTATTGCGAATAATTTTTTTGATACGTGGAATTGAAATGGCACTCATACTGAATTCGTCCAGCCCCATTCCCAGTAATAATAGTGTAGCACGTTCATCACCGGCCAGTTCACCACACATCCCTGTCCATTTACCTTCAGCATGGGATGCATCGATAACCTGCCTGATAAGGCCCAGAACAGAAGGGCTCATCGGATTGTACAGGTGAGAAATTCTATCATTACCACGATCCACCGCCAGAGTATACTGGGTCAGATCGTTGGTGCCGATACTGAAGAAGTCGACTTCTTTCGCCAGATGGCGCGCAATCACGGCAGATGCCGGCGTTTCTACCATAATTCCGATTTCTATATTTTCGTCGAAACTTTTACCTTCGTCACGTAATTGTGTTTTCAGCAGTTCAATTTCGTTTTTAAGGAACCGGACTTCTTCCACCGAGATAATCATCGGGAACATGATACGCAGTTTACCGAAATCGGATGCACGTAAAATGGCGCGTAATTGAGCATGCAATATCTCTTTACGATCCATCGCAATACGGATAGCACGCCAGCCGAGGAACGGGTTATCTTCTTTCGGCAGGTTCATATAAGGCAGGTCTTTATCACCACCGATATCCATGGTACGTACAATCACAGCTTGTTGTCCCATCGCTTCCGCGACGGCTTTATAGGCCGCAAATTGTTCCTCTTCTGTGGGCAGAGATTCACGATCCATAAACAGGAACTCGGTACGGTAAAGTCCGACACCTTCTGCGCCGTTACGCTCAGCACCGGCCACATCCCGCACAGTACCGATGTTGGCACAAACTTCCACCTGATGACCATCAAGAGTAATGGCGGGCAAATCTTTCAGCTTCGCCATTTCGGCTTTTTCACTGAGATATTGCTCCTGTACATCGCGCAGTTCGGCAATAACTTCAGCCGTCGGATTGATATACACCTGGTTGCTGACACCATCCAGGATCAGATAATCGCCGTTATTCACCTCGCGGGTGATACTGCCTGTCCCGACAATGGCAGGAAGCTCCAGAGAGCGAGCCATAATGGAGGTATGGGAGGTCCGTCCGCCCAGGTCAGTGATAAAACCGAGCACTTTTTGCAGGTTCAGCTGAGCTGTTTCTGAAGGGGTCAGGTCTTTGGCGACCAGAATAGATTCTTCACTGATAGCACTGAGGTCGACAATCGTTAAGCCGAGAATATTTTGCAGCAGCCGTTTACCGATATCACGCACATCAGCCGCTCGCTCTTTCAGATACTCATCATCAAGTTCTTCCAGCGCAGTGGCCTGGTCTTCAATCACCGCCTGCACAGCCGCATCGGCTGACTGATGGTCTTTCTTAATAAGGTCAATAATTTCCTGCTCAAGCTCTTCATCTTCCAGCAGCATGATATGACCTTCGAAGATCGCTTCTTTTTCAGGGCCGAACGTCTCGCCAGCCTTTATTTTAATGGCCGCCAGCTGCGTAGCGGCTTTACTGCGGCCTTCAAGGAAACGAGCAACTTCTGATTCAACCTGATCATCGGCAATTTTTTTCTGATTGATGACGATCTCATCTTCTTTCAGCAGCAGAGCTTTACCGAAAGCGATACCGGGTGATGCGAGAATGCCTGAAATCATAACCTTACCTTTAAGTACGATGGCCAAAAAGAATGACGGTATGCCATTTTCCGTAATCAGTGTAATCTACGGAAGCAATAACGCGGACATGTTGTCCGCGATCAAGACAGTTGCATAATCTTAAATAAATCTACACTGTTTCTGTTGAATGACAACATTACTCAAGTTCAGCCATCAGACTGACCAGATGTTCAACAGCCTGCTGCTCATCTTCACCTTCAGCAGAGAGGGTGATGACCGTCCCTTGTGTCAGACCCAGCGTCTGTAATTTGAACAGACTTTTGGCGCTGGCGGACTTGCCATTTGAGGTAACAGTAATTTCAGACTGGAAAGCCTTAGCTTCTTTGACAAACTGCGCTGCAGGACGGGTATGTAAACCGTTAGGAGCTGTGATAGTAACTTCTTGCTGAAACATTTTATTTCCCCAACGTTATCAGAGTTTATTGCTGGCACCGGAGCCGGAATACGTCCCTATGGATCCCGGCGACAGGGCTATCAGTACGGACAATCTCAGTGAGCAGAGGCGGTTTTTCGTGCTCATGGATTGCAGTGAACCCGCACACCGGACCCGATCATTATGCCGCTAATGCGGATTATGCCCTATCTGTTATTGTGCGGGTTTTGATCCGCTTCATAACAATGACTATTTATTTCGGGCTTCTAAATAAATATCAGCGTTGATAGCAAACCCCGGTACCAAAAAGCAATACGATTTAGGGTGAAAATGAGATCGGGGACACAAAAAAAGCACCCGTAGGTGCTTTTTCAGGCAGAGGATCGGCCAGCGTAAGCTGCTGATTATTAGCCAAGTTCCTTTTCAGTGAACAGGTCAGCAAATAATGCAGTACTGAGGTAGCGTTCTCCGGAAGAAGGCAGAATGACGACAATATTTTTATCGGCGAATTCCGGTTCCTGTTGCAGCTTCAGCGCCGCGGCAACGGCTGCCCCGGAGGAGATCCCGGCAAGAATACCTTCGGATTCCATCAACTGGCGTGCGGTGGAGATAGCTTCTTCATTGGTGATAGCGACGACGCGGTCAACCAGTGATAAATCCAGGTTTTCCGGGATAAAACCGGCACCGATCCCCTGAATTTTGTGCGGGCCGGGTTTAATTTCTTCACCTGCCAGTGCCTGAGCGATCACCGGAGAGTCTGTCGGTTCAACCGCAACACTCACCAGTGATTTTTTACCCCGGGTATTTTTCAGGTAACGGCTGACGCCGGTCAGCGTTCCTCCGGTGCCGACACCGGCAATAAAGACATCCACATCACCGTCAGTATCTTCCCAGATTTCAGGACCGGTGGTTTTTTCATGGATCTCCGGGTTGGCAGGATTACTGAATTGCTGCAGCAGAACATATTTCGCCGGGTTACTGGCGACGATTTCTTCGGCTTTAGCAATGGCGCCTTTCATCCCCTGGGCCCCTGGCGTCAGTTCCAGGTTGGCACCGAGGGCCTTGAGTAATTTACGACGCTCAACGGACATGGTTTCCGGCATGGTCAGTGTCAGTTTATAACCACGCGCCGCCGCCACATAGGCCAGAGCGATACCGGTATTGCCGCTGGTGGGTTCAACCAGTTCCACTCCGGGTTTCAGGATACCGCGTTTCTCCGCATCCCAAATCATATTGGCGCCGATACGGCATTTAACGCTAAAGCTTGGATTACGCGATTCAACCTTTGCCAGAATACGCCCGTTACCAATACGGTTTAGCCTGACCAACGGAGTATGGCCAATGGTTAAAGAATTATCTTCGTAAATCTTACTCATAGCTTGTCCTTAACTCTTTGAAATGTGGAGCACGACATGAGAATACGCTTTCTTTTGAGACAGTGAAGGAAAGAAATCGTATATCCTTATTTCAGAGGGCAATAAAGGCGGGTCTGCTTACCGGCTTTTCACGTTGCGCCGACCCTCTGCGGCAAGTGTTGCCGACAGGCCCCGGTACTGATCAACCCACATGGCTGTCGCACCGCAAACTGCGACGGGCATAATGACCAGATTAATCACCGGGATCAGGGTAAACACGCTGACCAGTGCGCCAAATTGTAAGTGCGCACTCCGGTGAGAGCCCAGCGCCTGGCGCATGGTCAGAAACGGAACGCGGTGGTTATCAAAGGGATAGTCACAGTATTGAATGGCCATCATCCATGCCCCGAAAAGAAACCAGAGCAGGGGAGCGAGAGTCTGCCCGATACCCGGGATAAAATGGACCAGTAGCAGGGCTATGGCCCGGGGCAGGTAATATTTAAGCTTAAGCCACTCGCGCCACATAATGCGGGGCAAATCCTTGATCAGTCCGGCCCAGCTTGTCTCCGGAAGAGGGTTGCCGGTGAGTTTGTTTTCGAGCTGTTCAGCCAGCAGTCCGCAAAAAGGGGCGGCAATCCAGTTGGCAAGGGTCGAGAAAAAATAGCCAAAAACAAGCAGCAGCGAGACAACCGCCAGTGGCCAGATAAGGTAATCCAGCCATTGCAGCCAGTGCGGAATGTGTCCTGATAATTCCGGGATCCAGACGTTCAGTCGTTTAAATAACCAGATAAATGCAGAGCCCATTAACAGCACATTGACCAGTAACGGCACGATAACATAGCGGCGGATGCCCGGCAGCGTCGCCAGGTGCCACCCCTGACGAAAGTAGTCAACACCATTGACCGCTATTTTTGTTTTTCCTTCCTGCATTCAATTATTCTCCTGATGTAACTGAGGCATATCATAGCGTTGTTTCGCGGACGGGTAAGTAAATATTGGTTAAAAAGTCAGCGGTTGCACGACAGATAGCATATTATTTGTCAGAAAGTACTATGCAGACTTGCACTTGTCCGGCCCTGCAAATACATTTAAAGGTAAAGGTGCCTTTTTTAGGCAAAGTATTGGAACAACAGAGAATACAATGATGCAGGATTTGCGTCTGATATTAATCGTTGTTGGTGCGGTTGCCATCGTTGCACTTCTCCTGCATGGTCTGTGGACCAATCGTAAGGAGCGGTCTTCTGTATTTCGCGATCGCCCGCACAAACGTCTGAAACAACGTAACGATGATGATCTCAGCTTAGAGGAAGAAGAAGGTGTCTCTGATTTTCGCGCCAGTCGTGAATATGAGGAGGAGCCGGCTCCGGCTGAGAAACGTGCCACCCGCGCGCCTGAGGTTAAGCCTGCGCTGAAGAAATCACTGCGTGACCGGCCTGAACCTTCAGCCGATCCATTGATGGATGCCAGAACAGACTATGAAGCCGCGCAACCGGAGTTGAAGGCCGAAACCCATCAGCCATCAGTCAGTCCGGAGCATACGGAGTCTGTGGCGGATAATGCCTATGCAGCACCGGGCATCAGCAGTGTACCGAAAACGCCCGCGCAGGAGAGTGTTTCTGCACCACGGGAAGAGAAACGTACACCGCAGTCTGAACCTGCGTATGAGGCTGAAGTCGCTGAAGAGTCTGCAACGGAAGGTATGCCTTCTGAGGCTGACCCCTCAGTACCGGAAAGTGCCGACGCACCGGCAGCGGAAAACCAGGAAAGGGCCAAAGAAGCGGTACTGGTACTGCATGTTTCTGCCCATACCGGCGGAGAGCTGAATGGCGAGCCTTTATTACAGGCTATCCTGCAGGCCGGTTTCCAGTTTGGTGAAATGAACATTTTCCACCGGCATCTGAATCCGTCCGGCAGCGGCCCGGTACTGTTCAGTCTGGCGAATATGATGAAGCCCGGCTCTTTTGACCCGGAACAGATGGGTGACTTTACCACGCCGGGCGTTTCGATTTTCATGATGGTTCCTTCTTACGGGGATGCACATCAGAACTTCAAGCTGATGTTACAGTCCGCACAGCGTATTGCGGATGATGTGGGCGCGGTGGTCCTTGATGATGAACGCAGGATGATCACTCCACAGAAACTGGAAGTGTACAAAGCACGTATCCGGGAAGTTACTGAAATCGCTTAATCGTTAATTTGTCTCAATAAACCCCCGCTAGTCGGGGGTTTTTTATCTTATGGGGTTGTATGAATAACATCCGCCAACAGCTGAACCAGCTGCGCGCACAGTTGCGACATCACGAATATCTTTATCATGTGCTGGATGCACCGGAAATCCCTGATGCCGAATACGATAAACTGATGCAGGCGCTGAAAGCACTTGAAGAACAGCATCCCGAACTGATCACCCGTGACTCCCCGACCCAGCGTGTCGGGGCAGCTCCGCTGGCGGGGTTTGAATCTATCCGCCATGAAGTTCCGATGCTGTCTCTGGATAACGTCTTCGATGACCAGAGCTTTCTGGCATTTAATAAGCGTGTCTCGGAGCGGCTGAAAAGTAAGGACCCCGTGGAGTATTGCTGCGAACTGAAACTTGATGGTCTGGCCGTCAGCCTGTTGTATGAACAGGGGGAACTGGTACAGGCGGCCACCCGGGGTGACGGGACGACCGGCGAAAATATTACCACTAACGTCCGAACTATCCGTGCAATCCCTTTACGGTTAACCGGTGACGGTATTCCCGAGCGACTGGAAGTGCGCGGCGAAGTTTTTATGAACCAGAAAGGGTTTGAAAAACTGAATGAAAGCGCACGAAAAAGCGGTGCAAAAGTGTTCGCCAACCCTCGAAATGCGGCTGCCGGTTCCCTGCGTCAGCTTGATCCGAAAATTACCGAAAAGCGTCCGCTGACATTTTGTTGCTACGGGATTGGGGTCTCCGAAGGGGGAGAGCTGGCAGATACGCACTGGCAACGCCTGCAGCAACTGAAAAGCTGGGGGTTACCGGTCAATAATCACGTCCGGGTCTGTGATACACCGGAAAGTGTATTGGCGTTTTACCACCATATCGGTGAGCAGCGTCCTAAGCTGGGCTTTGATATTGACGGGGTCGTCATTAAAGTCAATTCTCTGGCATTACAGACGCAGCTTGGGTTTGTTGCCCGGGCCCCGCGCTGGGCGACTGCCTTTAAATTCTCCGCTCAGGAGCAGGTCACCACGGTTCGTGATGTGGAATTCCAGGTCGGACGGACAGGGGCAATTACGCCGGTGGCGCGTCTTGAACCGGTGCAGGTCGCCGGTGTCATGGTCAGTAATGCCACGTTGCATAACGCTGATGAGATAGAACGTCTGGGGATCCGCATCGGAGATAATGTCGTTATCCGTCGTGCCGGGGATGTTATTCCGCAGATTGTGAATGTGGTGCTCTCTGAACGCCCGGATGTCACGCAGGAAATTATCTTCCCTTCCCATTGTCCGGTGTGTGGTTCGGATGTGGAGCGTACCGAAGGTGAAGCCGTGACCCGTTGTACCGGCGGCCTGATTTGCGGCGCTCAGCGTAAAGAAGCCCTGAAGCATTTTGTTTCGCGCAGAGCGATGGATGTGGACGGGATGGGAGACAAGATCATCGACCAACTGGTCGAGAAAGAATATGTTCATACGCCGGCGGATTTGTTCCGTCTGACGGCCGGAAAACTGACCGGACTTGATCGGATGGGACCACGTTCGGCACAAAATGTCGTGGATGCGCTGGAAAAATCGAAGGATACCACGCTCCCCCGTTTTCTGTTTGCATTGGGGATCCGCGAGGTTGGTGAAGCAACGGCTCTGAGCCTGGCGTTACACTTCGGCGAATTACCGGCACTGATGGACGCACCTCTGGAGGCTCTGACAGAAGTCCCGGATGTGGGACCGGTGGTGGCCAGCCATATACGCCATTTCATGGATGAAGAGAGTAACCGTGAAGTGATCCGCCAACTGGTGGAAGATACCGGCATCCGCTGGCCGGCACCGGGGCGCGGAGCTACAACGCCGGCAGACGACAACCCGTTTGCCGGTAAAACCGTGGTGCTGACCGGTTCGCTGAGCCAGATGACCCGTGATGAAGCCAAAGACCGGCTGATCGCGCTGGGGGCGAAAGTGAGTGGCAGTGTCTCGAAGAAAACCGATTTGGTGATTGCCGGTGAAGCGGCAGGATCTAAGCTGGAAAAAGCCAATGCACTGGGCATTCAGGTCATTGATGAACAGCAAATGATTGATCTGTTGGGAGGCTGATTCTGGACAAGCAGGATCTTATTGCACTGGCCAATACCCGTATGCCCTTCGGAAAATATCAGGGACGGCTGCTGATTGACCTGCCTGAAGAGTACCTGTTGTGGTTTGCCCGCAAAGAGGTTTTTCCCGCAGGCCATCTTGGGGAATTAATGCAGCTGGCGCTGGTGATTAAGACAGAAGGGTTGCAGGGGCTGGTGGATCCGCTACGGAAAGGCACAGGGTACTGAGTACCCTGTGCCTGGCAGTTACTGTGCGGTGACGCCGGTTTTCGGGGTGGCTCCGAACACCGGATAATCCGGCAGTGATACGGCCTGATAGTTTTCCCAGCCACCGCCCAGCGCTTTGTACAATGCGACCAGGTCGGTGGCTGTCTGTGCACGGACACTGATCAACTGTAACTGTGTTTGTGCCAGCTGGCGTTGAGCATCCAGTGCATTGATATAGCTGCTGAGACCTTTTGAATAGCTTTCTTTGGCCAATGAAAATGCCTGTTGCAGGGCATCCGCAGAGGCTTGTAACGAGGTCAGTTGTTGCTGATCTGCACGGTAACTCACCAGTCCGTTTTCTACTTCCTGTAAGGCTTTTAGCACGGTATTTCTGTAGTCCAGAGCGGCACTCGCCTGAGACGCCCGGGCAAGCCTGACCTGAGACACCAATTGCCCTCCCTGGAAGATAGGCAGTGAGATCCCGGGGCCAATGCTATAAAAATGACTGCTCCAGTCATCAAGATAGCTGGCATCAGTATTCCTGACGCCCAACTGGCCTGTCAGTGAAATATCCGGAAAGAGCTGTGCAACCGAAACTCCGATATCTGCGGTACGGGCATGCAGTGTGGCTTCTGCCTCCTGAATATCCGGTCGCCGCCGGGCGAGCTCCGCCGGGACGCCGACGGAAATCATCGCGGGCAGGGCAGGTAACGGCTTCACTTGCTGTAGTTCGTTATCCAGCGTGCCCGGGGCTTTGCCCAGCAGCACCGCCAGTCCGTTCATGGCCTGACTGATTTGCGCCTGATATTGTGGTAGCTGCGCTTCAAGTGACGTCACCTGGGCAGTGGCGCTTTGCAGATCGGTGGCCGGGGCCAGGCCGTTCTGCATCTGACTTTCGGTCAGTTGCTGTGTCTGGCGGGCAATGGTGACCTGCTCTTCGGTAACCTGCGTCATTGCCTGAGCCGCACGTAACTGCAGATAGGTACGGGCGACTTCGGCTTCCAGTGAGACTAACGCATCATTACGTTGTTCGATAGCTGACAGCTGTTCGGCCTGTGCCATTTCTCTCTGTCGGCGCACTTTTCCCCAGAGATCCAGCTCCCAGCGGGTATCAAATCCGCCCTGATAAAAGTTCACACTGCCGGTCGCTGAATTGACCAACTGACTGCTTTCTTCGTTCAGATTGTCGTAGACACCGTGTGATTTAAGCAGCCCTTTCAGACCTTCCTGCTGGCGGGCATAGCTGGCCTGCGCACTGAGTGTCGGGAAAAAGCCTCCGGTCGCCTCGTTAACCTGTTCACGGGCGCCGGCGATCCGCAGTACCGTCTGTTGCAGGGTCAGGTTACCGGCAATCGCCCGCCGGATCAGACTGTCCAGTTGCGGATCATTAAAGTTCTTCCACCAGCTGACAGATGTATCGGCCGTTTCCGGACGGGATTGCTGAGTTGAGCTAAGATTGTGCCAGTTAGCCGGTAACTGATTTTCCGGGGCATGAAAATCCGGGCCCACGCTGCATCCTGCCAGTAACAGACTGACAAAAACGGCACTTAAGCGATAGCTGACAGATCGCATAGTAATTTCCTTCATTTTAATGGCCTCCGGCACTGCCTTCGCTTTTGACCGGTGCCAGCAATAAACAAAACGGTAACAGGATCAGGCCGATAATACAGAGGCCGAAAAAGACGTCCACATAGGCGAGAAAACGGGCCTGACTTATCATCTGCTGATAGAGTTGACCTGTGGCCAGGGAGGTCGCATTCCCGACGGCGTTTGAAAAGTTCTGTATCGCCTGTGCCATCTGGGACACCGCCTGATTAAATTGCTGGTTCAGAGGGGTCATATTGGCCGAGAGGTAGGCGGAATGCGTTTGTGACCGTTCGGTAATGGCTGCCGTGGACAATGAAATCCCGATAGAGCCAGCCACGTTACGGAACATGGTAAACAGTGCCGAGGCATCGCCGTTAAGCTTTTGGGGGATCGAGATAAATGCAATGGTCGTTAACGGTACAAACAGGAATCCCAGGCCGACGGATTGCATGCTACGCATAATCACCAGTGAGGTAAAATCGAGGTCAGGCGTCAGCATCATTCCCGAGTACAGAAACGAAAGAGCCAGACAGGCAAAACCAAACATAATAATGTAGCGGGTCTGCACTATCGGCATCAGTTTCAGCACAACAGGGATGGTCAGGATGACACAAATGGCCCCTGGTGTGAGTACCAGACCGGCGAGGGTTGCGGTGTAGCCCAGCTCCTGTTGCGCCAGTTGCGGGATAACGACCGAACTGCCGTAAAGGATAAACGCCATGCCTGCCATCAGTAAGCCTGAAACCCGGAAATTACGGTCCCGCATCACCAGAATGTCGACGACCGGTTTGCGGGTATACATCAGCCAGTAAACCGCGCCAGTGATCCCGATGACCGCCAGAGTGGCAAACAGAATAATAAAGTTCGATGAAAACCAGTCTTCATCTTCTCCGCGATCGAGAAAAACCTGTAAGCATCCCAGTCCAAGGGTAATGAGTCCGATACCGATGTAATCGATACTCAGAGTGCCTTTAGCCGCTTTTTTCTCCCAGGGCGGATCTTCCAGCAGCTGATAAATCGCCAGTGCAGTCATGACCCCGACCGGAATATTAATAAAGAAAATCCAGCGCCAGCTGAAGTTATCGGTGATCCATCCCCCCAGCGTCGGTCCGATAACCGGAGCGACAATGATGGCAATTGAGGATAAACCGAATGCCTTTCCCCGGTCTTTTTTACTGAAATAGTCCAGTAACACAGACTGCTGAACCGGCTGTAAACCGCCCCCGAAGAACCCCTGCAGGATGCGGAACAGAATCAACTGCCAGAGTTCGGTAGCCATGCCACACAGGAACGAGCAAAGCGTAAACATGACGATACATAACAGGAAGTAGTGTTTTCTGCCGAAGTACCGGCTCAGGAAGGCTGAATTAGGCAGGACAATACCGTTAGCCACTAAGTATGACGTCAGCACCCACGTTGATTCATCGTAACTCGATGAAAGCGACCCTGCCACATGGGGCAGGGCGACATTAACGATGGTGGTATCCAGTACCTCCATAAATACCGCCAGCGTTACCGTTAAGGCGACCAGCCAGGGGTTAGCTGACGGACGCCACTCCGCGGCACCACTCATTTTACGGTTACCTCAGGTTCTGCAGATAAGCCCAGCGGTAGCGGATGGTTAGGATCCAGTCCTTTATCAATAATAATTTTGACCGGCACGCGCTGAACGATTTTCACGAAGTTACCCGTGGCATTTTCAGCCGGGAAGGAAGAAAACCGCGAACCGGAACCCATCTGGATACTGTCAACATGGCCCTGCAGTTTCAGAGAGGGCCAGGCATCGATACTGATATCGACATGGTCGCCGGGTTTCATGGATTGCAGCTGGGTTTCTTTGAAGTTGGCGGTGATCCAGATGTCCGGGGAAACCAGTGAGAACATACTGCTGCCAGCCTGAACCAGGCTACCCTGATCGACATTACGTTTAGTCACAAAACCGGTATAAGGTGCCGTCACGCGGGTATAAGAGAGGTTGAGTTCAGCGGTTTCCAGCTGAGCTTTCGCCTGAGTGACCTGCTGTTTGCGGGCTTCAACATTCGTTTCCTGTTGGCGGATCTGCAGCGCGACCTGCGAGGCCACCGCAACCTGCGCCGTGGCATTCTGATATTCCGCCTGTGCAGAGCGCCATTGGGCCGTGGCACTATCAATGTTAGTCTGCGAGGTGGCTTTCGGGTCAACACCGTGCTGACGGCGATAGGCAGCGGTGGCATTGTTCAGTTCAGCACGGGCTCTGGCCTGGCTTGCGATAGCCTGTTCTTTCTGCGCCGGATACTGAACTTTGGCAAGAGCTAACTGAGCTTCGGCCTGTTGAAGTTGTGCATTCGCCAGTGCCAGTTGAGCCTGAGCCTGGTCACGCTGAGCGATGGCATCACGCGGATCAATAACGGCCAGCAAGTCCCCTTTATTGACCTTCTGATTATCTTTCACCAGTAACTGAGTCACATAGCCGGAGACCCGCGGAGAAACGATCACCGCGTTACCGTCGGTAAATGCATCATCTGTCGTTTCGATACCACGGTTCATCAGCCAGTAGACAACCGCTGCGATAATCACCACAACCACAATAATCGCCAGGATGACCAGGGGTTTTTTACCGGGGCGTTCTCGCTCATCCTCTGGCGGTGAATTCTCTTTCTTTTGCTGGTTACCCTGAGATGACGGGGTGGCAGCGTTCTTTCCCGCGCTCTCATCATGCGTCTGTTCGTTCATATCTGCTTTTGCCTTTAAAAAGTGAAAAGTGAAGCTCTGAAACGCTTTTAGTTCAGTTTATTATTGTCACTGAGGTGGTGAGGCTGACTCAACGGACTGATTTGCCGTAATAGCACAGCACTAATCATTGACAGAGATAACAGAAAAATCAATAGCGGGAAAAACCGAAAATAACGGTGCCGGGGCAGCACACATTATCAGATGCAGCGCAGGACCTGATGGTTTCTGCGCTGTGCCGGGATCACTTACCGGAGGAGGCGGCGGGAATTTGTTCCTGCTCAGCGGCCTTATCGTTAAGTTTTCGGTAATGACGGGCAATAAATGAACAGGCCATCAGCTGAACCTGATGAAAAATCATCAGTGGTAACACAATGATACCGATAGTACTGGCAGGAAACAGGATGTTTGCCATCGGCACACCGTTGGCCAGACTTTTCTTCGAACCACAAAACAGAATGGTGATTTCGTCCTGACGATTAAACCCGAAGCTGCGGGCTGCAATCACGTTAATAAGCAGCACGACGGATAATAATCCCAGACAACCGACGATGATCCACAGCATGGTTGCGAGGCTCACCTGATGCCAAATACCGTTAACCACGGCTTCGCTGAACGCGGAGTAGACCACCAGTAAAATAGACGTCTGATCCGTCTTACCAATCAGCGAGCGGTGTTTTTCTACCCAACTGCCTATCCAGCGACGGGAAAAATGTCCCAGCAGGAACGGAACCAGTAATTGCAGCATGATTTTCCCGATCTGTTCCAGACCGTTGCCAGGTGCATTACTGTGAACATGCATAACCAGCCCGACCAGCAGCGGAGACACAAAAATTCCCAGTAAGCTGGATGCCGAGGCACTGCACACGGCAGCCGCGACATTGCCTCCGGCAAGGGACGTAAAGGCAATGGAGGACTGCACGGTCGCAGGTAATATGCAGAGGTAGAGGAATCCGTTATAGAGATCCGCAGAGATGTTCAGTGGATGCCACCAGGCAAAAAGCAGACCGAGGATCGGGAACATA
This sequence comes from Tatumella sp. UCD-D_suzukii, assembly GCF_000611875.2. Lineage (NCBI taxonomy): Bacteria > Pseudomonadati > Pseudomonadota > Gammaproteobacteria > Enterobacterales > Erwiniaceae > Tatumella > Tatumella sp. UCD-D_suzukii. The sequence goes on along the minus strand of NZ_JFJX01000064.1, from coordinate 38,738 downwards.
ATAAAAGTACTGAACATGATCCACAGATGGAGCCGCCAATGGCTGCTGCCGGCAACTATTTTTTCCCGGGATAACTTTGCCCCATGCATAAAAAACAGTAATGCAATTGCCGCAGTGGTGAGCCATTCAAAAAACGGGACGAAACCGCCTTTTGCCGGCAGAAAAGTGGCCAGTAATACAGTAATGATGAGTTTGATCATCATCGGGTCAAGGCGTAGAAATCCCATCGTTATTTTCCGAACTGAAATAAAAAATATTGTGCGGTAACAAAGCTTAGAAATAAAATTAATTTATCGAACCTATATATGAATGAAATGCATGAATTATACCCTCAGGCAGTTGAAAGTATTTGTGGCAGTCGCCACCGAAGGCAGTTTCAGTCTGGCAGGGCAGAGGGTGGGGTTGAGCCAGTCTGCGGTCAGCCACAGTATTAAAGCGCTGGAAGCTGAGATTGGTGTCAAATTACTGGACCGGACGACCCGGGAAGTGCAGCTGACCCATGCCGGCCAGCAACTGGCATCGAAACTGAGTGTACAGCTGGAAGAGCTGAATACGACGTTACTGGAGTTACGACGTTACGGTGGTCAGCGCAGCGGCACGGTGAGGCTGGCCGCCAGTCAGACGATATCTGCACGGCTAATGCCCGCCTGCCTGGCGCAGGCGCGGCAACGCTATCCGGAGGTACGGCTGTTGTTACAGGACAGTGTTCAGCAGTCAGTTTTACAGAGTGTACTGAATGCCACGGTAGATTTCGGTATTGTCATCGATCCCTTGAACAGCGATGAATTTGAGATCCAGCCGATTCTGAATGATCCTTTTCTGCTGTTGTACCGGTCAGACGATCCGCTAAGTGTTCCGCCGGTGGTGCGTTGGGAGGATCTCCGGGATCGTGAGCTGGTATTGCAGGATTATGCATCCGGCAGTCGTGCACTGATTGATAACATTTTTCGCGAGCAAAAAATATCGCCCCGCGTGATCCAGCAGGTCGGCCACCCTGTGACACTCTATCCGATGGCAGAAGCCGGGATTGGTATTAGTATTCTGCCGGCGCTGGCATTGCCACTGCCCTCCGGTAGTCAGTTGGCTGTCAGACGGATCTACCCTGAATATCACCGCACACTGATGCTTATCCGGCGAAAAAACCGGTCGCTAAGTCCGGCGGCAGAAGCTATCTGGCAACTGGTCTGTGAACAGGCGGATTATCTGAGCAGCCACCGGGACTTTATCCCTGAACGCTAAGGGGATATGTGCCGGGGCCGGGACGACAACCCGTGAAATAAGCTGGCAGGGTAGCTGTGCTATCGGTAATACCTAAGCCGGGGAACAGGACCCGGGCCGAAAAATGCTACTTCACCATTCGTACCGATGCCAGGGAAGGAGTAATTACACCGGACTGGTAAAGTACAGATAAAGGAGTGCAGTGTCACCCTGGAAAGGAGTCCTTTATGGATCATTCGATTGAATTTATCGGGACGTCGCTTTTTACCCGGCAAATCCGGTTGATTGCCACGGATGATGAACTGAAAGCATTGCAGTGTGAACTGATTGAGTCCCCGGCTAAGGGCGACTTAATTCAGGGAACCGGCGGACTGAGAAAAGTCAGAATGGCGACCGGTCATCAGGGTAAAAGCGGCAGTGCCAGAGTCATTTACTTTCTGGCCACAGACGAGGTTATCTGGCTGGTGATGGCCTATCCGAAAAACACTAAGGACAGTCTGAGCGCGGCAGAAAAAGCGGTGCTGAAAAAACTGACCCGACAACTCAAAGGTGAGGTATAGCATGAACATTTTTAACGAACTGAAAACCTCTCTCGAAGAAGCCGTCGCCATCAAAAAGGGTGACACGTTACCGGCACGGGTAACCCGTTATAACGTGGCGGATGTTAAAGCTATCCGGGCGAAACTGAACGTTTCGCAGGCCGAGCTGGCGGCTGCTCTGGGTACCAGTCTTGATACGGTGAAAAGCTGGGAGCAGAAACGGCGTAATCCGACCGGACTGGCCGCGAAGGTTCTGGCGACCATTCAGGACGACCCGCATTACTTTAAGGTGCTGGCAGCACACTAAGAAATGACGGGGAAAGCGACAGGTAACCCGGCAGAAACGGTGCTTTACGGGTCACTTTAACGCCAGCAGAAAAGACAATGCCCCGGAACCCCGGGCGGGCGCAGATGAAAACTTTCCGGAACCGGACTGACACTGCGTAAACACTTACCGGAAAGCAGAAACGAAAAAAGCTCCCTGAGGGAGCTTTTTTCTGAATTGGTGGGTCGTGCAGGATTCGAACCTGCGACCAATTGATTAAAAGTCAACTGCTCTACCAACTGAGCTAACGACCCGTTTGGTGGGTGATGACGGGTTCGAACCGCCGACCCCCTCCTTGTAAGGGAGGTGCTCTACCAACTGAGCTAATCACCCGAAATAATTTACAGGGCTTTGTTGAATTTGGTGGGTGATGACGGGTTCGAACCGCCGACCCCCTCCTTGTAAGGGAGGTGCTCTACCAACTGAGCTAATCACCCAAATTCAAATTCTTTACCTGTTCCAGCGGGTTACCTACCTAAGTAGTGGTGGGTGATGACGGGTTCGAACCGCCGACCCCCTCCTTGTAAGGGAGGTGCTCTACCAACTGAGCTAATCACCCCCGCTGTGTGGAGTCGCATTATAGGGATAGTTGAATATGAGTCAACGCTTTTTCTGAATAAAATGTTCGTTCGTTTTAAAAATAGCCACCCTGCGGGGGTTTTAAACAAAACGGTGTTTTTTTTATCGCAAAACGCAGATTAAACAGTTTCAGAGGGTGAGCAATGATTGAGGATTCACTGCCAGGTGTTAAAATGAAGCGACTGAATTCCGCATTTATTTCTGGTTTTTGTCGTCAGTGATGATAAAACCGCGTCCTAAGGCAATGTTTAATGAAAATTAAGACTCGTTTTGCGCCAAGTCCTACCGGCTACTTACATGTGGGTGGTGCCCGTACTGCTCTTTATTCCTGGTTATACGCCCGCCACAATAAAGGTGAGTTCGTTCTGCGTATAGAAGACACCGATCTTGAACGCTCCACACCGGAAGCCATCGAAGCCATTATGGATGGTATGAACTGGCTGAACCTGGACTGGGATGAAGGTCCTTATTACCAGACCAAACGCTTTGACCGCTACAACCAGGTCATTGATGAAATGCTGGCTGCCGGAACCGCGTATAAATGCTACTGCTCTAAGGAACGTCTGGAAGCACTGCGTGAAACGCAGATGGAAAACGGTGAAAAACCACGTTATGACGGGCGTTGCCGTGACAGCCATGAGCATCACAGTGATGATGAGCCATGTGTGGTTCGTTTCCGTAACCCGCAGGAAGGTTCGGTGATCTTTGATGATCAGATCCGTGGCCCGATTGAATTCAGTAACCAGGAGCTGGATGATCTGATCATTCGCCGTACAGACGGTTCACCGACCTATAACTTTTGTGTGGTGATCGATGACTGGGATATGGAAATCACCCACGTGATCCGCGGTGAAGACCATATCAATAATACCCCGCGCCAGATCAACATCCTGAAAGCTATCGGTGCACAGGTTCCGCTCTATGCACACGTTTCTATGATCCTGGGTGATGACGGTAAGAAACTGTCTAAGCGCCATGGTGCCGTCGGTGTGATGCAGTACCGTGATGATGGATTTTTACCGGAAGCGTTACTGAATTATCTGGTTCGTATGGGCTGGGCGCACGGTGATCAGGAGATTTTCTCTGTCGCTGAAATGACAGAGCTGTTCCGTCTGGATGCTGTCAGTAAATCTGCGAGTGCTTTCAATACAGAAAAGCTGTTGTGGCTGAACCATCACTACATTAATACGCTGCCGGCAGAATATGTGGCGACCCAACTGCAATGGCATATTGAACAGCAGAACATCAATACCGCTGTCGGGCCGGAATTGCCTGCACTGGTTAAACTGCTGGGCGACCGTTGTAAGACACTGAAAGAAATGGCGGAAAGCTGCCGTTACTTCTATGAGGATTTTGATGCATTTGATGCAGATGCTGCGAAAAAACATCTGCGTCCGGTCGCGCGTCAGCCATTAGAGCGTGTGGCTGAGAAACTGGCGGCGATCTCTGACTGGACGGCTGAGAATGTTCATCAGGCCATTCAGTCTACGGCCGATGAACTGGAAGTGGGTATGGGTAAAGTAGGGATGCCATTACGTGTTGCGGTGACCGGTGCCGGGCAGTCTCCGGGACTGGATGTTACCGTTGCAGCTATTGGCCAGCAACGGAGTATCGCCCGTATCCATAAAGCCCTGGGCTTTATCGCTGAGCGCGAAGCACAGGCGTAATCATTGTCGATGTGCCGGAAACCTGTGGGTTTCCGGTCTTTATTATTCCCCGTCAGGGATATCCAGGCGTTGCAGCATTCCGCGGATCCCTTCACGAAGTAACAATCCGCTTAATTGTTCTTTTTCATGGCGTGTCATCTGACTTATACTGCTCAGTAGCAGGGTGGCCAGTGGATCTTTCTCGACAATATAGTTCCCTTTTGGCTCAGACACATGCCTGATGGAATCAAGGAATGTTTTCACTTCTTCATCGATGTGTATCAATCGGGCTTTGCCACCCTGAACACCAGGTTTCGGCAGGGTAGCCCAGCCTTCTCGCTTGATCCATTTATTGATTGTCTGGCGGCTATACCCTGTTTCCAGCGCCAGTTCTTCCGGAGTCATCCATTCCTTTTTCACACTGTTTTCCTTTCCTGGTTGATGTAACGATTTTATTTTACAATGAAAGGTAACTTGTACGTTAAAAAAAGAAAAGATTTCGTCATCATCCCTATGCACGGATTCACCTTTTATTGTGATCTATCACCCGAAGCCTGGAATTTTAAAGGGGATGACAGTGGTCTTACCCGCTGAATATGGTGGCTTTTTCAGCAGTTGCGCGCAGATCATAAATTTGCCGTTGACACCCATGCCCCGGTTTCATATTATGCCGTCCGTCAGGTCAGCCCTGACAATTTTCGGTCTGGGGGTATAGCTCAGCTGGGAGAGCGCTTGCATGGCATGCAAGAGGTCAGCGGTTCGATCCCGCTTATCTCCACCATTACTTCATCAGAAGTAACGCACCGAAAATGTTCCAGATGTGGGGGTATAGCTCAGCTGGGAGAGCGCTTGCATGGCATGCAAGAGGTCAGCGGTTCGATCCCGCTTATCTCCACCACTTCTTATTTTCTTATCCGTTTTTTTATTTCTTCACTATCATCCTGTTTATCATCTCTTTCAGATCCGCGTTTCTATTATTTAATTTCTTTTTAAACAGAGTGTTAGCCTGTTCACTGCACGCTATGTGACACCATTACGGCAAAGTCTGTATATCCTTCTCTGTAATCAGCTCCCGCTCAGTCACTGGCAGCGGTTATCTTTCTTTATTGTCATCATTTTCGTTGTCGTCAGCAGATAACCCCTCATTGGCTGCCTGCGATGTTTGCATGCTGTCTGAACAGTGTTGCGATTAACTCCGTTTCGTGACTTTGCCGCTACCAGGTGCCCGGAAATACATATTTCAGTCCCGGAGAGTCGGTGTGAGCAGAAGGAGGCCCGCTTTCCTGTGGTTTTCCTTGCAGTTGCTGTTACTTTCAAAAAGTAACGTTATTTATGATATTCCCCCGCATCAGTGAGTTGGCTTTTTGGGCGGGAGTTGCTGTGTCAGGGGCCGTGCCGCGGGCATTATGCCCCCGTAAAGTGATAAATATCATTTTTATCATACCTCTGGCGGCTTCAGCGGCTATTTCTTCAGCATAGTGCTATCTGAATATTGCATTCTTCCCTTTATTTACTACAGTTAACAGTAACTTATTCAATGATAATGAGAATAACCGATGAGAATTAAAGGCATTAATGAAGGATTTTTTGTGCTGCTCTTGTTGCTGAGCACCCTGGCATTTTGCATGGTACTCAAGTCATATTATTCGTCAATTTTTTGGGGAGTCATTCTGGCACTGTTGTTTTATCCGCTTAAAACACGGGTCAGGGCGTGGCTGGGGGGCAGAAATGGTCTGGCGGCATTACTGACATTACTGATCATCTGTCTGATCGTCTTTATACCCTGTGTGATTGTGATGAGTTCACTGGCTTATGAAGGCAATGAGGTCTACAACAATCTCCAGCAGAATAACCATTTCTTATCCACATCTATCAGTACGGTAGTTCATCATCTGCCGGGTTTTGTGCAGGAATTTCTGAATCGCTATAACCTGACTAATGTCGATGCGCTTCAGCAAAAGATTTCCGGCCTGGCGATGCAGGGTAGCCATACACTGGCCAGCAGCGCGCTGGTGATAGGGCAGGGTACCTTCAGCTTTACGGTCGGCTTTATCATTATGTTATATCTGCTGTTCTTCTTCCTGAAGGATGGTGCGTATCTGATTGGCCTGGTACTGGATGCATTGCCTCTTAGCCGTTATATGAAACATCATCTGTTCACTAAACTGGCCGCCGTTTCCAAAGCGACGGTAAAAGGGACTGTGGTCGTGGCAATCGTCCAGGGGGCTCTGGGGGGCCTGGCTTTCTGGTTCCTGGGCGTGGAAGGCAGCGTGCTATGGGGAGCGTTAATGGCGTTTCTTTCACTGGTCCCTGCCGTCGGATCAGCCATTATCTGGTTACCGGTGGCTATCTATTTCCTGGCCGCCGGTCCGCTGTGGAAAGGTGTCTTCCTGGTTGTCTTCTTCATCTTAGTTATCGGGCTGGTGGATAACATGCTTCGTCCGTTACTGGTGGGTAAAGAGACACGTATGCCGGATTATCTGGTGCTTATGTCAACCCTGGGCGGAATGGAATTATTCGGTCTGAACGGGTTTGTTATCGGACCGCTGGTTGCTGCATTGTTTATTGCCTGCTGGAATTTATTGTCCGGTCGCGACAACCAGTCTGATACCGATAAAATTGATGATGGTTTTATTGCAGAAGGACATGAAGGTCATAAAGCGCAGCGGACACAAGCTGATAAAGCTGAATAAACGTTATAAAAGAAAGTCCGGTGCTCCCCCGGACCGTTAAGAGACTCATGACTTAAAAAACCCCTGTTGTCAGGGGGTTTTTCTCTCTCCACGCTGCCATATTTTCTCCCTTTCGGCTGCAACCATCTATACATTAGATGGTCTTATAAGAAGTATCACTGGTGCAGCAAGGTCTCTGGTTTTACACCGCGGGAGACTCTGCAGGATTCCGGCCACAAGGCCGGACGGTGTGATGACTCTGAAAATGATGATAAGCCTATACAAAGCGTCAGGCACATAGCAGCCTGAGAATATAAGTAAAACCAAAAGTTGACCAAAAAGATGAAAATACTGATTATTCAGAGGGATAATATCGGCGATTTGATACTGACGACACCTCTTATCTCCTCTTTATCACGTACTTTGGGAGGGAAGGTTGACCTGCTGGTAAACACCTATAATCAACCGGTTCTGGAAAATAATCCACACGTGGGAAAGATCCATCCCTACAGTAAATTGCACCACCGGCCGCCGGGTAGCTCATTATTTTCTTTTCTGATTCAACGGATTAGTAGCTACCTAAATGTACGTAATGCAGGGTATGACGTTGCCATTATTGCCCGGGCTGACTGGTCTGATCGGTCAATGAAATGGGCCAGATTATCCGGAGCTAAGCGTATTATTGCCATCGGTAATAATAATATCCCGCCGGAGGTCAGTGATCCGGTCACTCTGTCCGGTGAACAGTGTCATATTGTGGAGCTATTCTCTCGTCTGGCGGCCCCTCTTGGGGGCACGGAGCCTCCTGCCGGGCTGGAGTTGTATCCAACCCGTGAAGAGATCCGGATCATGCGCGAGCGTCTGCCTGTTTCGGATGAACTGCCTGTCTTTGGTATTCAGATAAGCTCCCGTAAGCCCGCACAGCGCTGGCAGGCAGAGAAATTTATTCAGCTGATGCATGAGATTGCCTCGCAGCAGCCGTGTCAGTTCCTGCTTTTCTGGTCGCCGGGAGCGGCGGATAATAAAAGTCATCCGGGGGATGATGATAAGGCCCGACAGATTATTGAGGCATGTCAGGACATTGCACTCATCCCTGCACAGACCCGTAACCTGCGGGAATTAATTGCCGGCATGTCCCTTTGCCAGCAGATACTGACCAGTGATGGCGGGGCATTACATGTCGCCGCCGGAGTGAAGGTTCCGACAGTCGCCCTGTTCGGTAACAGTGATGCATGGTTTTGGGGGCCCTGGAAGGTACCTTCAGAAATCCTGGAAGCCCCCGGGCAGGATGTCTCCCGACTGGAAGTGGAGGTGGTGGTGGAACATTTCATGCAGTTACGCCAGCGCGTGGTCGCCGCGGAGCAGGCCGCGGTGGTAGCTGAGAGCTAAAAAAAACGGGGCCTGATGGCCCCGTTGTTCAGTCTGAGTGTCGGATCAGGCAAGAACCAGTCCGGCAACTGCCGCAGATAACAGGCTGACCAGTGTTGAACCGTAGAGTAACTTCAGGCCAAACCGGGAGACAATATTTCCCTGCTCTTCATTCAGACCACGAATAGCGCCTGCGACGATACCGATGGAGGAGAAGTTAGCAAAAGAGACCAGGAAAACAGACAGGATCCCTTCAGAGCGTGGCGTCAGCTGGCTGGCCATCTTCTGCAGATCCATCATGGCAACAAACTCATTCGACACCAGCTTGGTCGCCATAACACTGCCAACTTTCAGCGCTTCGTCTGCAGGGACACCGATGATCCAGGCAAACGGGTAGAACAGGTAACCCAGGACACCCTGGAAGCTGATACCGAAAATGGTAGTAAACAGCGCATTGATGGCAGAGATCAGGGCAATAAAACCAATCAGCATGGCCGCCACGATGATAGCAACGCGGAAACCGGCAATGATGTATTCACCCAGCATTTCGAAGAAACTTTGTCCTTCATGAGTGTTTTTCAGTTGCAGGTCATCTTCCTGTTCGACTTTGTACGGGTTAATAATCGAAAGAACGATAAAGGTGCTGAACATATTAAGGATCAGGGCTGCGACCACATATTTAGGCTGCAGCATGGTCATATAGGCACCGACGATAGACATAGACACCGTAGACATGGCGGTGGCTGCCATGGTGTACATACGGTTGTGAGACATTTTCCCGAGGATATCTTTATAAGCGATAAAGTTTTCAGACTGCCCCAGAATTAACGAGCTGACGGCGTTGAAAGATTCCAGTTTACCCATGCCATTAATTTTGGAGAGTACCGTACCGATGGCGCGGATAACCAGTGGCAGAACACGGAAGTGCTGAAGAATACCGATCAGTGCAGAGATGAAAACGATAGGGCAAAGGACATTCAGGAAGAAGAAAGCCATGCCTTTGTCGTTCATGCCGCCAAAGACAAAGTTGGTTCCTTCGGCAGCGTATTTCAGCAGAGTATCGAAGAATCCTGCGAAAGCTCTGACAAAACCCAGTCCGGCTTCTGAATTCAGGAAAAACCAGGCAAGCAGAACTTCGATCACCAGTAACTGGATGACGTAGCGGATACGAATTTGTTTTCTGTTTTTACTTGCCAGTAAGGCAAGGGCTGCGACAACCACCATTGCCAGAATAAAGTGAAAAATGTGTGCCATGCGGGCTCCGGTTCTGAGGGGAGTTTTATTTTGTGGTGTATTCTATGTAACACGTCGCATAAAAACGAGATCCAAAACCCAATATAAGCAAAAGATCTCGCTGTTTTTTTCGAATAACCGACGGTAACAGTGCCTCTTTTTGTCCGGAATGTATCGCACTATTAAATAATCTGTCTTTTTTTGTTAATTTCTCATTAAACCTGTCCGTAGTCGTTCACAAACCCTTTGCTCAAATTTTGCTTATCAGGTACCTTGAAATGCCATGGTATAGCCTGTGCTATACTTTTTAGCATCGTCTATTGATGCAATAATTATTACCGATTTAACGTCCCTGATACTTTGCGGGTAGAGTAGGGGTCAACCATATCTCCGGGGAAGCCAGATGCCAGACAGTCAGACTACTGAACGCACAAACAAACAGAGAAAAGTAAAGCTGGCATTGATGGGGCCTGCCTTTATTGCAGCGATTGGTTATATCGACCCCGGAAATTTTGCCACCAATATTCAGGCCGGGGCCAGTTATGGTTATCAGTTGCTCTGGGTTGTTGTCTGGGCCAATATCATGGCGATGCTTATCCAGTTGCTCTCTGCGAAACTGGGGATTGCGACCGGAAAAAACCTGGCCGAGCATATCCGTGACCGTTTTCCCCGCCGCGTTGTCTGGTTCTACTGGGTACAGGCAGAAATTATCGCGATGGCGACAGATCTTGCGGAATTTATTGGCGCGGCGTTAGGGTTTAAACTGCTGTTCGGCATTTCATTACTGGAAGGCGCGGTCGTCACCGGAATTGCCACATTCCTGATCCTGATGTTGCAAAGCCGCGGGCAAAAGCCCCTGGAATGGGTGATTGGCGGGATGCTGTTATTTGTCGCTGTAGCCTACGTTATTGAACTGTTCTTTTCTCAACCGGATCCTGCAGGTTTACTGCGTGGTATGGTATTACCTACGCTGCCGGAAACGGACGCTCTTTATCTGGCGGCCGGGGTACTGGGTGCCACCATTATGCCGCATGTGATTTATCTTCATTCGGCACTGACACAGCGGGATACCGGCGGTAACCGTAGCCAGCGTTACAGCTCCACAAAAATGGATGTGGCTGTCGCGATGACGATTGCCGGTTTTGTGAATCTGGCCATGATGGCAACGGCGGCGGCTGTATTCCATTTTAACGGACATACCGGTATAACGGAATTGGACCAGGCGTATGTCACACTGAAACCCCTGCTGGGGAATGCTGCGGCACTGGTATTTGGCCTGAGTCTGGTCACTGCCGGTCTGTCCTCTACGGTGGTAGGGACACTGGCCGGCCAGGTGGTCATGCAGGGGTTTATTCATTTTACCATCCCGTTATGGGTGCGCCGCCTCGTGACGATGTTGCCGTCATTTATTGTGATCATTGCCGGGATGGACCCGACGCGGGTACTGGTTCTGAGCCAGGTGCTACTGAGTTTCGGTATTGCATTAGCCCTGATCCCGTTACTGGTCTTCACCGGAAACTCCCAACTGATGGGCGAGCTGGTCAACAGTAAAAAAACACGTATCACCGGAGGGGTGATCGTTGTACTGGTGATAATGCTTAACCTCGGGTTGCTGATAGGTGAAGTCCCGGGACTATTGTAGTAATCTGAAAATCTCCGGTATGAAGTCCGCCGGATGGCGGAGCACTTTCATTAAAGGGCGCGGGAAACTTCCTCAGTGGCAGCGGTCACTGTCAAGGGTAAAAATTTTCCTATGGTATTATTCAGCATCTTACCTATGTGCATTGGCTATTCTGCAAGGTATGGTAGATTACTGTAAAAATTATAACGTGATTTCGCCGGACTTATCGGTGAAGAAATAATTTGAAGATGCCACTGTGTCTTCACCATCAATTACCCCCAAGCGGAGTAGCATAAGAATGACAAACTATGCCTTGGTCGGCGATGTTGGCGGAACGAACGCCCGCCTTGCATTGTGTGAAGTGAGTAACGGTAATATCTCACAGACCAAAACCTTCTCTACCTCTGATTTTCAGAGCCTGGAGGATGTCATCCGTCACTATCTTTCGGAACAGCCGGAAGTACGGGCTGCCTGTATTGCGATAGCCTGCCCGGTGAAAGATGACTGGATCGAAATGACCAATCATCACTGGGCATTCTCTATTGAAGAGATGAAGCAGAATCTTGGTCTGGAACATCTGGAAGTGATCAACGATTTTACGGCAGTCTCAATGGCTATTCCTTGTCTGAGTGATGACGATGTTATTCAGTTTGGCGGGAATGAACCGGTTAACGGTAAGCCGATTGCCATCTATGGAGCAGGTACCGGGCTGGGCGTCAGCCATCTGGTGCATGTGGATAAACGCTGGGTCAGTCTTCCGGGCGAAGGGGGGCATGTCGATTTTACCTGTGGCACCGAAGAAGAAGATATGATCATGAGCGTGTTGCGTGCAGAACGTGGTCGTGTCTCCGCAGAGCGTGTGTTATCCGGTAAAGGTCTGGTGAATATCTACCGTGCGATTGTCATTTCAGATAACCGTGAACCGGAGAAATTACAGCCTCAGGATGTGACCGAACGCGCGCTCTCCGGTGAGTGCACCGATTGCCGTCGTGCGCTGTCACTGTTCTGTGTGATTATGGGCCGGTTCGGCGGAAACCTTGCGCTGACACTCGGTACCTTCGGCGGTGTCTATATTGCCGGTGGGATCGTGCCGCGTTTCCTGGAATTTTTCAAAGCTTCCGGTTTCCGTGCTGCCTTTGAAGATAAAGGCCGCTTCCGTGCTTATGTCCAGGATATCCCTGTCTACCTGATCACCCACGATCAGCCAGGATTATTAGGTGCCGGTGCCCATATGCGCCAGTATCTGGGGGTCGTGCTGTAACAGCACCCTGTGATAGCTCGCTGTGATCGTGCCAACTGACCGGACGGTTACAGCTTCATCAGCTGGCGGAACGCTTTGACTTTGCTGCGACTGACCGGGATCTGAAACTCCAGCTCATGGAGTTTCAGAATATAGGTATTGTTAAACCATGGCTCAATTTCGCGGATCCGGTTCAGGTTCACGCAGAAAGAGCGGTGACAGCGGAAAAACTGACTTTCCGGAACCCGCTGGCAAAACTCACTGATACTCATCGACATAATAAACTGATCACGGCGGGTATAGACGATGGTCAGCTTCTCATGGGCTTCCGCATAACAGATATCGTGGATATCGGTCACGATAATCCGATCGTCCTTCACCAGATTAATGGTCTGCTGGATCTTTTCTGCCGCCCGGGGAACGACGGGGTTTTGCTGCGCCTGCCAGTTGCTTTCCAGCTTATTCAGCATCGTGACAATACGCGATTCCTGATAGGGCTTCAGAATATAGTCAAAGGCTTCTAATTCGAAGGCTTCTACCGCGTGCTCTTTCCAGGCCGTAATAAACACAATCAGCGGACGTACGGCGAACATGCTGATATTTTTTGCCAGCAGCATGCCATCCAGTGACGGGATATTAATATCGAGGAAAATCACGTCTGCCTGATGATTTTGCAGATATTTGAGGACATCAACACCGTCGGTAAAGCAGGCCTCAATGCTGATATGGCTGTGATGCTGTATCATCCAGCTGAGTTCCTGCTGTGCCAGGTACTCATCTTCCACAATAATGGCCTTCACGTAATAGTCTCCGGACTGAATTGTCGTTGGTCGAAAGCTTTGGGTGGCACGTTTTTTGTTACCGTGAAGGAGATTTCAGTACCAGGGGAGAGCCGCCTGATGCACAGCCCCTCTCCGTACAGCAGCCGGACGCGGTGATGAACATTTAACAGCCCTATCTTATTGCCGGGCATTTCATTACCGGCCACGCGGCGGATAACGTCTTCGCTGATCCCTTCACCGGTATCGCGTACCGAAATAGAGACATCCCCGTCGGTGTCTGTCCTTCTGACACTGATGGTCACCACACCTTTTCCCTGACTTCGTTGTATGCCGTGCACAATGGCATTTTCCACTAACGGCTGGATCAACAGGCTGGGAATTTTGCAGGCAATATCTTCATCAATATCGTAAATCACCGAGAGTTTGTCGCCAAAACGCGCCTGTTCGATGGCAATATAATCCATAACCTGGTAGAGCTCTTTTTTGATATCTATGGGTTCGTCATCACTCAGTTCCAGGTTATAGCGCAGGTAGCGGGAAAGGTTGATCACCAGCTGTCGTGCGGTATCCGGGTTCATCCGGATAGAAGACGAAATAGCGTTCAGAGCATTAAACAGGAAGTGCGGGTTAATTTTACTCTGCAGCGCACGGAGTTCGGCTTTATTCGCCATTTCCCGTAACTGCTCTGCACGGGATACCTCCAACTGGGTCGATATGATTTGTGACAAACCGACAGCCATCTCTTTCAGAGAGCCGGTTATTTTATGTGCCCGGCGATAATAGATTTTTAATGTCCCGGCGACGGCGCCTTTTTCCCGCAACGGGATCACCAGGATAGAGTGGATATCCCGGGTACGATAGGCTTCATCATTATTGCGGATAATGATTTTACCACTGGTAATGGCCAGGGTAGTGGTCGGGCTCAGACTGATATTTCCTGTCTGATAGTGCTCCTCTCCGTAACCGACATAAGCCAGAATTTCCTGGCAATTGGTCAGGGCAACGGCATCTGCGTTGATATCATGGCGGATTATTTCACATACCTGACGTAACGACTCGCTGTTCACATGGCGGAACAGGGGTAACGTTTTGTTGGCAATATCGAGAGCCAGTTTGGCCTGCCGGGCGGCCTGTGCCTCTTTTTCACCCTCCACGCTTTGCACCAGCAGGACAATCAGACCGATACTCATCGACCCGAGGATCATCGGCAGTGCAATTTCACTGACTATTTCAATGCCCAGTGCGGCAGGACGGGCAAAGAGAACAATCAGCAGCATGGTCAGGGATTCACATAACATACCGCAGAGGATCCCGGCACTCCAGCGCCGGGATTTCCCGACATGCTGGTAAATCATTCCTGAGATCACACCCGCCAGAATACTGGTGATCAGACAGGGAACGGAGCTGACCCCGTGGATATCAATCAGGTAGCGATGCAGCCCGGCAATCACACCGGTAGAAATGCCCACCCAGGGACCAAACAGGATCCCGCCGGACATGACGGCTATGATACGGACGTTCAGTAAGGAGCCATCCACATTAATGCCGGTCCAGGTACTGAACAGCGCAAATAACGAAAAAATGAGGATGACGGCCAGCTTTTCTGCCGGCGTATAGTCATCTTTTTGCAGTAACTGACGGAACGGGGCGGCCCGTGTCAGAAAAAACAGGCAAATCAGCATCAGGGCAGCCCGATCAAAAACTGCCAGTAGTTTATCAAAGTGCAGGAACATCGTGGCAGGCCTTAGATCAGATTGCGACAGGGATTGCGGCGTATGATAGAAAAAACTCACCTTGTGCACCAGTGCCGGGTCCGGTTATTCCACCGGAAAAGGTATTCTGATCAATTTTTCGTGGCCGACAGGCCAGCGGTGCCGGGAAATAGCTGGTTACCTCACCACATCAAATCTTGCAGGATTGAAAATATATTAAAAGCCAATTTCTGTCGCTACGTCTTCCTTTTACACTTCAGGGAGTATGAAAAGGTGGGCTGAGTCCTTTTTATAGCGGATTGCATCAATGCTCTGACAAATATAGAGAATAAGGCTACAGTAGTTGCTCGTTAAACTGTGTTACCTGCAGCAGGCAGTCCTGTTTTCTGTGAAACATGCGACGTCAGAGCGGGTGACAGCCTTTCACTGGAAGTGAGCTTGATAGAATGAAAACACTGTTGATGGCGATTGATCGTCAGGCCACCATGGCAGAAAAAGTGATTAACGTGACTCTGGAACAGGCCAAAGCGCATCAGGCGTCGGTCATTATTTTATGTTGTGTGGCGCCGGATGATGCCGCCTGCAGTCAGCCGATGGAAATTGATACCGCAGAAAAAAATGCGCTTTCAATGGATGCGCTGGACTCCCGGAATTCTGCCGAACAGATAGTTCGCTATGCGCTGAATCCGTTTGCAGAGGCCGGTATTCCTGCCCGCGGGATGATTTGCTGCGGTGACCCGGCGACGACGATCGTTGACCAGGCTGACCGGCTTAATGTGTCGATGATTATCATGGGACGGCGCCATCTCTCTGCCTTCAATCGTATTCTGAAAAGTTCAGTCAGCGCGGCGGTCCTGGAAAGAGCTCACTGTCCCGTATTAGTCGATGTATCCAGAGAGACTTCGTCTTCAGTATGACCGATACCCTTATCCCTTCAATTTCCGGCCTGGTTATTTTGGGGCTTTTCTGGACACTGGTTGTCAGGAAGAGCCGGTTATCGCTGGCCGGTGGTATTCTTCTGACGGTGCTCCCGGTCATTGCCGGAAACCTCTATTGGTTTTATGCCTGTAAGCCTGAACTGGATGTACAAAAACAGGAACAACGTGCGCTGGCTCAAATTTCCTCACTGCCAGGTTACCGGGTACTGAAAATTCAGGAGCCCGGACTCTGGCGAATGCTACAACAGGCTTTTTTGCGGTCGGTTCGCGAGGGTAACAGTGTTCCTGTCGCCCTGGGACAGTTGCGCGGTATGCTGGTGGATGTCATCAATCAGCGTATCGGCCGGGCCAGTGATGATGCGGTGATCCATTATGTCTCGATGTCAGTGGATGAAATGAAAACGCTGGATAAAATCTCGTCCGATGCCTGTTTTCGTTTCCTGTATCCCCAGGTCGAGGGCGGAGTTAATCTTATGCAATTGCTTCCGCCAGCGCTGAATACGGAGGATGCAGAAGCGATGGAAACGCTGCTGCTGACCAGTCAGGGCCCGGATAAGCCTCTGGATAAAACGCTGGCGACTGAAACCCTGAAAGAAGTGGTCAGCACGTTATATCCGCGCTGGGGTGACCAGCTCAGACAACTGAACGAACCCGGAGATACCTCCCCGAACCATCAGGCGCTCTGTGATATGACGATCGATTTCTATCAGACGATCCTTAGCTTACCGCCGGCTCAGTCGGTGAATTTGTTGCGAATGATGGTGCTGAGTGCTGAATAACCTGCGTTCACACGGCTGCAGGTCACCGGGGAAATACGTTTGCCTGCTCCGGTGAGCAGGCAGGGGAACCGCGGGATACCCTCAGTCAGGAATTCAGCACCGGGGCGGTGGCGGTAAAACGTGCGCCCGGCGGGCGAATGGTCAGAGAGAGAGCCAGTGATGCTATCAGCAGAACCATAATCAGGGTAAAAGTCACGGTAAAGCCACCGGACAACGAGGCGACCAGCGACCCGAGGATACTGCCAATACCGAAGCCCAGATAAATTACGCCATAATTTTTAGTCAGATTATTCAGCCCAAAAAAATCACTGACCAGAGAGGGGAAAACGGTAATGGTTCCGCCGAAGCTGAACGCGATACTGGCCACAGCGATAAAGAACGTCGTTTCATTCAGTGAACTAAACATCAGCAGGCTCATCCCTGCCAGGGAAATCACCTGCGCCAGCGAGATGACGCGAATACGGGGCAGTTTATCGGATAATACTCCCAGCACCAGGCGTCCGCTCAGGTTGGCTATTGCTATTACCGTTACTGCGTTGGCTGCACTTAGCGCAGGCAGGTGGACCATGCTTTGGCCGATATCTTTCGCCACGCCAATCACATATAACCCGCTCATACAGGCGGTAAGAAACATCAGTGCCAGCATCCAGTATTGCGGTTGTTTCATTGATTCAGCCAGTGAAAAATCATAGCCGGAAGCCACGCCGGGCTGTGACCCTCTGCGCGGAGCATCTTTCATCAGTGATGCACCCATAGCCACCATCACCAGTGCAATACATCCCCACAGCATAAACGTGCGTTCAAGCCCCTGATGGATCAGCAGGTAGCTGCAGATAAACTTAAAGCCCAGACTGCCCAGACCGTATGCCCCGATGGCACAGGCAGAAATCACCCCTTTACGTTCCGGAAACCATTTTACACAGTTAGATAATGTCATCAGATAACCGGCCCCATCGGCCAGTCCGACCAGTACCCCGGCACTGAGATACAGCATCGGCAGTGATGAGGCTGCAGAGGTCAGGAAAAAACCGATAGCCAGTAACCCTCCGGCACCAAGGGTAACCTTCCTGACTCCGAACCGCTCCTGCAGTTTACCGGCCAGAGAAGAGGCAATCGCCAGTCCGAGACTGAGTAAGCCGAAAGAAAGTGCAACTTTGCTGACGGGGGCTGAGAGTTTTTCTGACAGGGGCTGATTAAACAGACTCCAGGTATAGACAGAGCCCAGGGCAAACTGCGTAATAATGGTACCGGCCAGGGTCAGCCAGCGGGTCAGGGGGGAAAAGGGTGATTCTGTATTCATATCATGCTCCGCATGCGAGTGTTCTGCTGCAGTGAGCATAATGAATGCCTGCTTTCTTGTGTGGGTAATGGCATGAAGTGCAGTTTTCAGGGAATGAATGACATTGTTCGGGGAATAAACGGAAGCACTGGCGACAACCGGCCGCCAGCAGGTTCTCAGGTGCGGCGATAGCGGCATCGCAGAGGCGTACGGATAAACATTAAAAGATTAGCGCAGGAGATACCTGCCAGCCCGATAATGGCATGGGGTTGCCAGACGAAACCTTCATATTCTGCGGAAAAAGCCAGGGCAACCAGAGGAAATAACAGGGTACTCCAGCTGGCTTTGGCCGGGCCTATCCGGCCCAGTAAGATAAAATAAGCACCGAACCCGCAGACGGAACCGATAATAGCCAGGTAGCAGACTGCACCCAGCCAGCGAATATTCGCGGGCGGGACGAGCGAATACCCCATAAGAAGACTCACTAAAGCCATCACTAACGCGCCGTAGAGCATGGCATAGCCGGTTGTCGTCAGCGTATCCTGTTGCTGTTGTTTGTGGCGAACACTGATCATATTGCCCAGAGAAAAGCCGAGTGTGCCCAGTGCTGATAAACCGATACCGCAGAGCAGCCCGGGGGATACATGATTTTCTGATAACTGCGGCCAGAATAAAATAACGATCCCCCCGACCCCGATAACGACTGCCGGAAGAAAGCGTGCAGGTGGTTTCTGCCGGAAAAAAATCCAGCTATTAATTGCGTTATAGCAAACCGCCATCGAAAAAATAACGGATTCCAGCCCGCTGTTGATCCACTGTGCGGCATGGTAAAAACAGATGAAATTGAAGCCGAAGATAGTACAACCCTGAAGCAGACAATAAAGGTGTGTCTTTCGGGATAATGAGGTCAGCCGTCCGGTTAGCTTTAGCGCCAGCAATAAAACAACGGATGCCAGCGCAAAGCGCCAGAACACAGCAACAGTGACCGGAATGGCAGCATTATGTTGTTGTACAAAAATGGCAATCCAGGTGGTTCCCCAGATGAGGACGACAGCGAAATAGAGCAGTATATTCATTTGATCTCCGGTCAGCCTTATTTTTCGGCCTTCAGTATCAACGGAACAAAAAGGGACTGTTTGTATCATCCTGCTACCGGTTTGCTTATTTCTGCGCTTTTATTTGTGTGAAGTGAGGTAACGCTGGCGAACGAAGATAGCGGCAGCATACACTGTGCGTCTGACAGCCGAAGAGGGTGAAAAGGGGATGCCTGATTATCAGACAATAGAAATTCTGCAACGGCATAAAGCCAGGCTGCTTAACAGCGTTGCCCTGGACAACGGGGTTCAGCTGGCCTCCTGGTTTAATCAGTGTGACAGAGTGCACCACCAGAGTAATCACCATACGCTGAGCCTGTATATTGCAGATGGCTATGACACCTGGCATAAAACGCCCCACGGCTGGCGTAACGGTGGCGGACCGGACCGTTTTTGTCTGATGCCCGCCGGTAGTGGTTCCGTATGGGATATTCGTGCCCGGCTTTCTTTTGTGCACCTCTATTGCACGCCGGAACATTTATCGGCACTGGCAGAAAAGATTTGGGATCGCAGCCCGTCTGATGTGATCCCTGATGAAAAAATTTTCGCAGATGATGGCCAAATCACTCAGCTCTACCGCCAGTTTTTACTGAATTATGACTGGCAGCAACCGGCGAACCACCTGTTACTGAGCACAGCCAGCACGCTACTGCTGACCTGTATGGTACAGCAGTACAGCCGGGTGAACTGGGCATTGCCGTCCGTCCGTGGGGGGCTGGCCCCGGCCACGCTGAGGCGGGTATGTGAATTTATTGATCACCATCTTAGCGGGGCACTGACCCTGTCCACGCTGGCCGGTGAGGCCGCGTTAAGTGAATACCACTTTTCAAGAATGTTCCGCCAAAGCACCGGACTGCCGCCACATCAGTATGTCATGGAAAAACGCATGGCAAAGGCTGCTGAGTTGCTCCGCTATCAGGTTATCCCCCTGACAGATATTGCAGTGAGTTGTGGCTTTAATTCACTGAGTCATTTCAGTCATCGTTTTCGCCGCTGGTCGGGGATGAGCCCGTCAGCGTACCGGCAAAGCGGGTGCCGCTGACGGCACCTGAGAGATGGCAGAGGAAAGAAGGCTAGTCGCGTTTATCGCTCTCACCCAGGAAGAAATACCATAACGGGACGGAGAAAATTCCGGTAAACACTGCAGTATAAATGACTATCATCATACATTGGGTCAGCATAAGCTCCGCAGGCCATTCGTTCAGCGGAAGATGATATTCATCAAAGACTCCCCCGATAATAGCTCTGCTCATCACACAGGCGGTGATCACCGCCACAGTAATGACTGCGTATAAGAAATGACGCCTGTTTTTATTTAACATCGTTCCGTTACCTCGTTTCAGTCCGGGCGACCCGGAATGTCCATTGATACTGATTGTGTTAACTCACTGTACCTGCTTATGCCGCCGTGGGTTGTGAATCATTCCGGAGCCGCACATCACATCTGTGTCCTGGCCGGTTAACTGCGCTGAGGTGCTATCCCGGAGTCACGGCATGGTCTCTATCATAGCGCCTGTTATTTTTTAACAAAAGGTTAACTTTAATCCTTCCCGGGCGACGGGAAGACTTTTCGGCTAACGATAAAAGGTTATTGATACATTTATAATAAGAATTATTATCATTATTAACTCTGACGACAGGACAAAGGGTAATTACAGAAGGAAGAGAGGCCCGGAGACGCTATTTCTGCTATAGGGAAATTATTTAATATTATTTAAGTTTTTTTATTCTGTTATATCGCCGGAGTGAATATCTGACGACGGCGAAACAGATCCTGAATCTCAGCAGAGATATTTCCGGGTAGAATGGCAGGGTATTCCATCACAGAACGACCAGTCTTTCCCGGAGAAGATCCTCGTGTGTCGTATATCATTACGCGTATGGAACAGACTATTTTTTTATCTGTTTTTTCAGTCGGGTGAGTACACGCTGTTTTTTTAAGGGCGACAGATAACTGGCGGGAGAGCGGCCATGCAGATGGTCGAGGGTATGCTGCAGAAACACGGCCAGGTAACCCCCGGCATCCAGTTGCTGATGCCGGCCTTGCGGATCCTGATACTCCACATTCACTGCTACGGCACGGGGTGTTTCTATCGTTTCGCCGGGTAGTGAGGGGCATTGTTCCCTGAAAATGGCGGTTTTCTCAGAATATCCGACGATCACCGGGTTAATCAGTACAAATTGCTGACGGCGAGCCTGTTCATCGGTGATATCAATGGCGACGATTTGTTTCGGAATACCCAGCTGAATGGCGGCCAGCGCAGACTCCTGGTGAGTTTGCATGGCTTCCTGCAGCGTTGCGATGTCCTGAGCCAGCTGTTCATCAAACTGTGTCACCGGCAGGCAGGGTTGCTGCATTTCAGGCTGGACGATGGAAAAGATCATGGTGTCCATAGTGTGTCCGTTGTTACAAATGACTGCTGTTTTATCAGAATAACCGGATCCCTCGCCGGGGAAAAGTCCGAATTTGCTGTGGATAGCCTGCGGAAAGGTGCGGGTGTCTCAAAGAGATTATGCAGAAATACCGCACAACGGCTAAAATAACGTCACTAAAAGAGAGGTAATACTGACGTAATGAGAGCCAAAAGTTATCACTGGCAGCCAGAAAAAGTGCCGTTTATCTACCCTGTGGCACTGCGCGAGAATATAGAAAGCGTTCCTTCCGTCACCGGCGTCTATTTTTTCTATGGTGAAAGCGACACGATGCCACTCTATATTGGCAAGAGTGTCAATCTCCGTTCACGCCTGTTGTCACATTTGCGTAACCCTGATGAAGCGAAACTGCTGCGTCAGACCCGCTATATTCGCTATCAGCAGACTTCCGGAGAGATAGGTGCACTCCTGCTGGAGGCTCAACTGATCAAACAACTGAAGCCATTATTTAATAAAAAATTACGCAGAGTCAGACAGTTACATACTCTGAAAATGGATGAGGCGGGTATCAGCGTGGTTTCACTGAGTCAGCAGGAGATCGGCTACAGTGAAAATATCTACGGACTCTTTAAGAACCGCTACAGTGCACAGGAAGCGCTGAAAGAAATCGCCGATCGCCATCAGCTTTGCTATGGTCTGCTGGGGATAGAGAAAATCCCCGCGGGTCGTGCCTGCTTCCGCCATGCATTACGTAAATGTTCCGGTGCCTGCTGCGGGGTTATTACCGCCGAAGCGCATAATGCACAATTACTTGAAGCATTACAGACCCTGAAAGTGGTTTGCTGGCCGTGGCCCGGGCGGATAGCGTTACAGGAAGGCGATAAATATCATGTAATTGACCATTGGGCATGGCTTGGAGAGGCAGATACTCTGGAACAGGCTAAGGCACTGACGCAGATCTCCGGCGGCTATGATATCGACAGTTATAAGATCCTGTGTAAGCCGCTGTTGTCCGGCAATTACGGGATCATCCCGCTAGCCTGACGACTGTTATTTTTTCGCCGGGGAAGAGCAGGAAGTGGCGGAAGTCATTCCCTGCAGATTGGGGGCCCGGCTGTCTGCAATGACACATTCTGTCTCTGCTACGATCTTATGCGTTTTTCTGCTCTGCCAGCGGTTATCGTCATCTGACTGAAGATCGGGTATTCAGCAACAGCTGTGTATTGACGTCATCTTCCGGTAATAGTGATGACGGAACCTCGCAAAATACATTTTTATGTTCATCATCTGCGTTTTTTATTTTATACCTTCTCTTGCAGAGATGGAAAATAGCCGCTAAGGGATACGTTGCAAAGGCGATGGATGTAAAGGATCCTGCCCGCTTTCTTTATTTCCGGCGAAGACCGCAAGGGGATATTTCATTTGTCACCCTGACAGTGACAACGCATAAGACGGCAAGTCTGAGCTGGCTCGTTCTTTTTCCGTCACAGATGAGACGGGTAGCGTCCCGTCCTTCTGTGGCATGAGTCTGTTGAACGCTGCTGATACCGTACGCGATTCGGACGGTGGGGCAGGGCGCTTATAGACTGGCGTAGTACTCCGCTTGCAGAACCACTGACCGTCCGGCATACCGTTTTGCAGGAGCACTATCATTAATCGTGTTTAGCGACAGCGAATAAGCCTGTACGGCAATGAATAATATGACACAGGTACAACACTGTTGCCCTCGTTCCGGCTCAGGCGGGGGAGAGGGCGCTGACGGTATCGGTATCGTGTCCCGTTAAGAGTCTGAAGCAAGACGTCCGGAGTCTTGCTGCAGAACGGTAGTGCTCGTGGTAAGGAAGAATGATTTCTCCGCTTCCGTGGAACCATCAAACCTCATTGCGGTCTTTAGGTGGGCAGGTAATTTCTGCTATCCCTCAGGACGTAATATGTGCTATTAAATAAGAAAGATTCTTATTCTCAACAATGATGTTGTTATAAATAAGTTATATTGGTTATTAATTATGGGTTCAGGTTTATTTTATGTATACCTGTTGGTGAATTAAATGTCTTATATTTTCTGCCTGCCAATATTATTATATTAACTGAAAGTGATTATAAATATTGGCAATTAATATTTCTTTCAGGATTGCGTAATATTATTTGAGGTAATTCCTTCCGGAAGCCTCCCCGGCTATGAATTTTTAACCTCATGATTTAAATCAGTAAAAAGTAACTTCCTATATTTTAATTATTTCAGAGCACGGCGCAGAAAGTTGTTTTACGTATCAGAGATTACCGATTGATTTTCTTTTGGTTACAATTGGTTCATTGAATGCGGAATAAATTTTTTAGATGTGAATGAATATAATACACTCCGCAACAAAAAGTCGTTTTTCCCACATTTTTCTTGACAACATCCGGGTGTGGAGGAATATACTGGGCCTCATTCGGACTACACAGAACCAGTTATTGTGCTCTTATGACAATATATGCGTCTCTAAAATCTGGGTACATCTCTTATAAGCAAATTCAGCGTCAGTCAGTTCAGTAATTTGTTTATAGTCGGGTACCGCATAGCGCTTATCCAATAAGCTTCGCCTGTAAACGTTTCGTTGCAAGAATTGTTTACGTCCCTGTTTGTAAAGATAAGGGCGAGCGGGCAATTTTTATCCTGTGTTTTTGGCTTTTTGCAGGGATATGTGCTATCGGAGTGCTCTGGCGTTTAGAGGAAAGGATGGTGCGACATCTGTTTCTACTTCTCCCTGTCTCTGCTCTTATCATTTTACCTGCCTGGTAAGGGAATTGGCACGTGGGTGTCGCGGGCTACTATGGTCACTTAATACAAAAGAAGATAGTCATGTTAAGTAATGATCTCACATCGCTGATTACGCGTATTGACTTCGCGTTAATCTCATCAATTCATATAATTTATCCACCGCTAACCATTGGTCTGGCTCTACTTCTGTTCATTTCTGAGCTGATTTGGGTCAGGAAAAAAGATGATAAGTGGTACCGTATCACGCGTTTTTTTGAAAAGCTGTTCATTGTTAACTTCGGTGCAGGTGTTGCTACCGGGGTTACGATGGAGATGGCTTTCGGTATCCTTTATGGTCGCTTCTCTCAGGCCGCCGGTCCGTTCTTCGGCCAGGTCTTAGGGTATGAAACCATTACAGCCTTTATGTATGAAGCCGGGTTCATCGGTCTGATGATCTTTGGCTGGGGCAAAATCAGTCGCGGTATGCACCTGTTTGCAACCTTCAACGTGGCGCTGTCTTCAACACTGTCGGCAATGTGGATCCTGGTGGCTAACTCCTGGATGCAGACGCCAACCGGTGTTGTCTACAAGAATGGTATCTTCGAGGTCACTGACTGGATCGCGGCACTGTTTAATACCAACGTCCGTTCTGCTTTCCCGCACATGCTGCTGGCGAGCTTTGAGCTGTCGCTGACTTTCGTGGTCTCAGTCTGTGCCTTCTTCGTACTGAAGCGCCGTCATGTGGATATCTTCCTGAAACCGTTTAAATATGGTCTGGTCGCGTTGGCAGTTGTCGCGGCAGCACAGGTATATATGGGGGATGTTCTGGGTGAAAATACCCTTGAGAACAAGCCTGCAGCGCTGGCAGCGATGGAAGGTCAGTATGATGCTTATGATGCGCAAGGCAATGTTAACAATGCCTGGAACATCATCGGCTGGCCAAATAAAGAAGGTACAGGCCTGGCATGGTCGATTTCTATCCCTCATGCTCTCAGCCTGATTGAAACCAAAACCTGGAATGGCCCGGTACGCGGACTGAACAGCTTCCCGAAAGATGAGCAGCCGCCGGTTGTCATCCCGTTCTATACCTTCCGTATCATGGCAGCTGCGGGTGGTGCACTCCTGCTGATCAGCCTGTGGGGTGTGTGGCTGATGGCTCGTCGTCGTCTGACTGCGGAAAAAGCCTCAGATAACAAGCTGTTCCTGATGATTGCTGTGGCGATGGTGGTTCTGCCTTACCTTGCGGTTATCGCAGGCTGGTGGACACGTGAAATCGGTCGTCAGCCGTGGATTGTTTACGGACTGATGCGTACAGAAGACGGAATGAGTGCAATGACCACCGGTCTGGCTATCTTCTGGCTGATTGGTTTTGCAATCTTCGAATCAGCGGTCGTTGTCGGTACGATCTGGTTCCTTGCGAAAGTGGTTCGCCAGGGTCCTGATTTAACCAGCAACATCCCGGGTGAAGGTCATGAGCACCTTGGGCAGCTTGACCTGCCTGAAGGCGAGCATGCTGACCATCCCGAATACATAAGACCGGTTTGATACGGAGAAGATAATCATGGATATGCTTACACATACTCAGCATTTTTTGATCATTGCCTGGTGGCTGGCTTTTGGTGTCAGCGTACTGTTGTACATCGCGCTTGATGGTGCAGATCTTGGGGCCGGGATCTTCTCACTGTTTGTGAGAGATCACGACGAACGCGGCGCTATCATGACCGCGATGGCCGGGACCTGGGATGCCAACGAGACCTGGCTTATCGTGGCAGGGGGTATCATGTTTGGTACCTTCCCGTTCGTCTACGGTTCTGCATTCAGCTATCTGATGGTGCCGATGGCACTGGTACTGTGGGGCATTATGTCCCGCGCCGTGGCACTGGAGTTCCGTCACCTGGCGTCTCCGTTCTGGCAGCGTTTCTCTGACGGTGTCTTCGGTATTGCCAGCCTGACGGTCACTTTCTTTGGTGGTGTTTGTGTCGGTGCTATTCTGCAAGGTTTTGCACTGGATAACCCGGCTCAGGGTGTACCGCACTATGCAGGCGGGGCGTTTAACTTTATTACCCCTTTCTCCATCTGGACTGGTATTGCTTCCTGTATCGCGATGACATTCTCTGGTGTGCTGTTTGTTCGTGCCCGCTTCGAGAAAACAGAACCTCTGCGTCAGATTGCTGCACGCTGGACCGCAGTGGTCTTCTGGTTAGCGATTATCGCGGTGGTCATTACCTGGATCTGGAGCGCAGCGAACTTTGACTGGGCACGTGATAAATGGTTTGGTCCGCACTTCTGGATTTGGGGTATCTTTGCCCTGCTGGCACTGATCTGCATCGAAATGGTACGTCGTGATACCCTGAAAGATAAAGATTTTGCGGCAATTCTGTGGTTCAACGGCGCTGCACTGATCCTGGGCTTTGGTATGCTGATCACCATGTTCCCATGGCTGGTGCCAGGCACCTGGACCATCTGGAATGGTGCTACCCCGCAGGTTTCCCTGATCACCTTCACCCTGACTATGGGTGGGTTTGTACCGGTCATGCTGATGTATAACTGGTATCAGATTTGGGTATTCCGCGGCCGTATCTCCAAACTGGTTGGCTACGGACACTAAACACACTATGTCGTCTCGCCCCCCCCTTAGCGGAGCGGCAGCTCGCCTGGCGGAACGTTGGCTCTCGGGTCAACGCCGCCAGGCTGGTGCGCTCTTTTCCCTGTCTGTCACTATGGCCACGCTAAGTGCCATCATGATGATTGCCCAGTGCTGGCTTTTGGCATGGCTGATAGATAAGGTTGTCATTGGCGGCAAAGGATTCGCCGACCTTTTCCCGGCGATTTGGTTATTACCTGTCGTCATGGTCCTACGCGCAGGGTTGGACATGCTGCGTCAGGGCTTTGCTTTTGAAAGCGCCGCCCGTATCCGTCAGACACTACGCGCGACGTTACTCGAACGAATTTCAGCATTGGGTCCTTCCTGGAGCCAGCAGCAGCGAACCGGCAGTATTGCCAGCACGCTGGGCGAAAGTGTTGAAGCTATCGAAACTTATTTTTCCGCCTTCCTCCCCCAGAAAATCATCATCGGTGTTGTTCCCCTGGCTATTTTGGTCGCATTATTTCCGGCTGACTGGATTTCCGGACTTATCATGCTGTTCACCGCCCCGTTGGTGCCACTGTTTATGATTCTGGTAGGGAAAGGTGCAGAGAAAGTGAACCTCAGGCAATGGCGTAAGCTCAGTCTGATGAGTGCTCATTTCTTTGATGTCATTTCCGGTCTGACAACATTACGTCAGGCGAATGCTGCCCGTCGGCAGGCAAAAATCATTGAAGCGATTTCTGATAATTATCGTCAGACGACGATGAAAGTACTGCGCATTGCCTTCCTGTCTTCTCTGGTGCTGGAGTTCTTCGCAACGATCAGCACAGCGATGGTGGCAGTGTATGTGGGCTTCCGTCTCTATTATGGCGATCTGGCGTTTCTTCCTGGTTTGTTTGCTTTGCTGCTGGCCCCTGAGTTTTTCCGTCCGTTGCGGGATCTCGGTGCGCATTATCATGCACGTATGGATGCCATCGGTGCCACCGAAGGGCTGCTGGACATTCTGAATGCACAACCGCCTGAACAACGGCATAGCAAACCATTGCCGGAACAGTCTCCTCAGGAAATCCATGTGGAAGGGCTGGGATATCAGCATCCGGAAGGCGGGGGGATTGACGATATCTCCTTTACATTGCGCCGCGGAGAAACGCTGGCGATTGTGGGGTCGAGTGGCGCCGGTAAAACAACACTGGCACGGCTGCTGCTGAGATTTATCAGCCCGGCCTCCGGTAAAATTTTGCTGGACGGACAGGATTTGTCTGAGCTGGACCTTCAGGCATGGCAAAAACAGATTGGCTGGTTACCTCAGCGACCGACACTGTTTGCCGGTACCATTGCAGACAATATCTGTCTGGCACATCCACAGGCCAGCGATAATGAAGTGCAGGCAGCTGCGACGCTGGCCCAGGCGTCGACCTTTATCGAAAACCTGCCTGAAGGGTATATGACTCAGGTGGGCGATGGGGGGCAGGGGTTGTCCGGTGGGCAGATCCAGCGTGTGGCCATGGCGCGTGCCGTACTGACGGCTCCGCCTGTTCTTATCCTTGATGAGCCTACCGCGGCACTGGACAGTAAAACGGCGCAGCAGATGATGGCCTCGCTGGTCAGCACCTTACCGGACTCCGCCCGTCTGGTGATCACCCATGACACGTCGGTGGCGGCGATGGCTGATCGGGTATTGGTACTTGCACAGGGCAGGGTGATTGAGTCAGGTCATCCGGATGACCTGTTGCGAAGCGGTGGTGTGTTTGCTGAACTCGAACGCTTGCAGAAGGGAGCGACAGAATGAACGACTTACGTCATCTGTTAAAGCTGGCGCGGCCATGGCGGTTGCGTATGGCTGCCGGGATAGCGCTGTCTGTTGTGGTTATCCTGTCTAATGTCACTCTGCTGTCAGTCTCCGGCTGGTTTATTGCCTCAATGGCACTGGCAGGCGTCGGTAAGCTGACTCTGGAGTTTTTCACTCCGGCAGCCGCTATCCGTGGCCTGGCCGTACTGAGAACCTTCGCACGTTACCTGGAGCGTTTGGTCACACATGATGCGACCCTGCGCCTGCTGTCGGTGTTGCGCGTCTGGTTCTATAAACATCTTGAGCCACTTGCGCCGGCGCGATTACAGGACTTCCGTGACGGTGATCTGCTTGCACGTTTACGGGCGGATATTGATAGCCTGGATAATTTTTATCTGCGTATCCTGGCGCCTGCGATTGCAGGGTTAATTTCCTCGATCGCTATTCTGTGTGTCCTGTTCTGGTTCTCGCCGGGTGTTGCAGGTATTGATGTCATTATGCTGCTGCTGGCCGGAGTAGTCATTCCGGTCGTCGTGGTGGCATGCACCAAAAAAAGCGGTAATGACGTGGCCGGTTTACGGGCATCATTGCAGGTGGCTTCGACGGATCTTATCCGTGGCCTGGGGGAATTACAGGTTGCGGGTGCGGTGAGCCGTCAGACCCGCCATCTGTCTGATCTCTCACAACAACTGATCTCGGCACAGCGCCATCAGGCCTGGATTAGTGCGTTAGGCAGTGCCTTATCTGCACTGGCCGGGCAACTGGGCATGTTCTGTACCTTCCTGTTTTTGTTGAGTGCCGGACAGGCCGGGAAGATTGCCGGCAATGACTTTGTGATGCTGGTTTTCGCCGTGCTTGCCAGTACCGAAGCGGTAGCCGCGTTGCCTGCGGCTTTTGCGGCGCTGGGAGTGACTCGTGAAGCTGCCCGCCGTATTTTTTCGATGGCAGAACTCAAACCGGCAATTACGTTACCGGAGACCAGTGCCACCCCTGAGCACTTTGATCTGGCATTTTCCGGCGTCACAATGCGTTACGGGCCGGACAAACCTGCGGTACTGGATTCACTGAGTTTCTCTGTCCCTGAAGGGCATTGTCTTGCTCTGCTCGGGCCGAGTGGCGCCGGTAAGACGACTATCCTGAACCTGATTCAGGGGTTCTGGGATTGTGAAGGCAGTGTGACCATTGGTGGTCATGAAGTCAGAGCATTGTCTGATGAAGTGCTGCGCCAGGTGATTTCGGTCGTGGGTCAAAAAACGTATCTGTTTAATGCCTCTATTCGTGACAACCTGCGTCTGGTGGCTCCGGATGCCGATGACGATGCGTTATGGCAGGCACTGGCGAAAGCATCACTGGAAGATGAGATCCGCGCGTTCCCGCACGGTCTGGACACTCTGGTAGGTGAACTGGGTGCAAGGCTGTCCGGCGGCCAGGCACGCAGAATTGCTATTGCCCGCGCATTCCTGTCTCAGGCACCTGTCATTCTGTTAGATGAACCGACAGAAGGGCTGGATGCCACTAATACCGGGCTGGTGCTGAATTCGCTGAAAACACTGGTGAAGGGTAAAACGACTTTACTGGTAACCCATCAGATTCAGCCGCTGGTATTAGCAGATAGCCGACTGATACTGGAATAATCGTCGATCATGCCTGCACGGATAACCGGTTATCTGTGCAGGCTTTTTTCTTCCTCTCCCCGAAACCGGCCTTCCTGCTGATTATTCTGTTCGCTGATGTTATCCGTCAATGAGGTATAACCACCTCAGTGAGCTCTCCGGAGCAGGTCTTTTTGCATCAGATATTCGTCATAAAATACGCCATCAATACACAAGGCATCTTTGTCGATTGCCCATTCAGTGAATCCGTAAGCGCGGTAAAGTGAATAAGCGGCCGTGAGAGTTTTAAGACTTTCACTGCAGTGGTTGCCTCCGGCGCCACTCCTCATAAGATGCACCAAAGGCTTCAGAATGGTGTTGTAAAGCTTCCGGTCCCTGACTAAGGCAGCCACTTTTTTATTTGCGTACATTACGGACGGGATCCGCTGTAGTGGCAGAAAGCGTTGAGATGCAATATCGTTATGCAGCTTACCGGATCGGTCAATGCGCTTATTCTGTTCAGGAATTTCTCTGTGCTCAGGGCGGTGTGGCTGGCCGGAATAATACCGCCCTGTGTTAAAATCTGAGCCTGAACGCACCGCCGATAATAAACAGCATCGAGGCGGACATACAGAGAAAGGCGACCTGCAGACTGGTAAAATTGGCCATAAAACCGATCAGGGCCGGCCCCATCAGGATCCCGAGGTAACCGACGGTGGAAACAAAAGCGACTGACATATTGGAAGGCATAATGGTCTCTTTCCCTGCCAGCGTGGTCAATACAGGGGCAACGTTCGCCGCACCGGTACCGATCAATGCAAAGCCAAGCAACGAAAATACCCATCCGGGGATGAAAACGGCAATGGCAAAACCGGCCATTGCAAATACGCCGCTCAGTATCAGTACTCTTTTCCGGCCCAGCGATTTGACGATGAAGTCACCGGATAAGCGCATAATGGCCATGGCGGTGCCGAACACGGCATAGCCCCATCCGGCATGTTCCAGTTGTACGTGCCGGTGGGCCGTCAGCCAGATCCCTCCCCAGTCGAGCATCGAGCCTTCAGCGAGAAAACAGATCATACACATCACCGCGATGACGGTCAGGCGCAGATTGATCTTCAAACGTGAATTTGTTTGTTCTTCGTGAGAGGCGAAGGGCAACAGTGCTTTGGCGGTGCTTATGATGATGACCAAAATCAGCAGGATAGAAATCAATGAAAACTGCAGCGGCGAAAATCCTGAGCTTAAGATCAGACTCCCGCCCGCTGATCCGGCAATGCCGCCGACGCTGAACAGCCCATGAAACCCGGACATCAGCGGTTTATCCGATTTTTGCTCGACCAATGCGCCCTGAATATTGACAATGACATCGGTGAGACCGACACCGGCTCCAAACAACAACAAGGCAGTGACCATCAACGGTAATGTGGAGACCGTCGCCAGCAGAGGCAGTGAGACACAAATGCTGGCCACACCGATAAGGATCATCGTTCTGCACCCAAATTTCCCGGCAAGTTTTCCTGAAAAAATCATGGTGATCAATGACCCACAACCCAGACAAAGGAGCAGTAACCCCAGTAAGGCAGGGTCAAGATCCAACCGGTGCTGAGCATAAGGAACGAGCGGAGCCCATGCACCCATAGCAAAACCGGCGATAAAAAAAACTGACCGGGTCGAGATCCTTTTACCGATGGTATTAATATTATTGGCAACCAGAGTGTCAGCCATGACTTCTCCACAAAAAAAATAAGATTCACGAAGTAAAGCGCATAATATAGGTTGAACTTAACGATAACAATATTTTTGTCTCAAGTCTCATTATCCCGGCATTTTCAAAATCAAGCCAATAAAAAACGCGCCTATCATTCGGGAATGACTCATTAATCCGACCCCCTGATGTTATTGGTTTAACTTACTGTATTTAAAAAATAAAAATTAAATGATATCAGGAGGTAACGGTATTCCATGACGACTGTTGAAAATATAATTATCAGGAGGCATATATCAATATATTTTATGATGCCCGGTAATAATAAAATGATTTCAGGTTGAACGATAGAATCCGATAATTTCTGAGTTAATATTAAAATAAGAAATTCCTGGCATTATTCTAACGCTCACCTGAATTAAACCTGGAGAAGTTCATTACGCATTCCATAAGACCGATAAGCAGCCATTAATTATAGATATGACCCGCTCTATCCACGATAAAATAGAACGTTATCTGAGATTATACCTGTCGGTAGCGGACGTACTGATTAAAGCAGATAGGGAACATCGGGAAATGCTACAGGTCTGTCAGGAAAAAGATGCGGAAAAAACGGCCGGGTTGATGAAAGCACCTGTTATGGATGTGTGCAGAGATTTCTATTCTCATCTGTTTCTGAAGATGGTCCTGACATCTCTGCCCGTCAGCTGGCAGGGATCACTCTGTTTCGCAGCAGGTGAGTCTGCGAGTCTGGTTTCTCATTCTACAGCTCCGGTCTTCACGGGAGGGGGGATTTTGGTGCCGCCCATTTTGTCATTAGTTACTGGCAAGCTACGTCACTGAATAAAAGTTCAGGAGCTATATCACTGCGAAAGATCAGCGTTTACGCCGGTAGGCATCCCATAAGGCGAGTCGGAAAGCGATCCTTTTTATAAATGCCGGATAACGGCCAGCCAGGATCCGGAAGTAGAATTTCTGCATTGTGCTGGTCTCATCAATCCTGTTCAGTCAGTAGCCGGAGGGTAAAGAGTATACTTTTTTTTATCCGGCTAAAACCCGAATAACCGGTTTGTCCGCGTCCTATTCCTGCAGTGACCTGTGGTGTAAGCATCACTGCAAAAAGAACCATTCACTTTTAGAGATCTTCGGACGCATCATTAATACTTAGATTAAAATTTCTAATAATTAAATTAAAAAGATTAAAAGTCGGTAACTTTGATCTATTGCTGATTATTATTCTATTTTTGCATGTAAAGTACTTTCTTTGAAAAGTGTACGCAACGATAAGCCGGAACCCCTCTGCAATTACGGGTGGCGGGTGATTTCAGTAATGGTCAGGAGTCTGCCTCACTGTCTGAGCGCAAAAAAGTTAACCTGAACAAAAGTAATTTCGCCCCGGAGCTGTCCGAATATTCCCCCGCTGAAGGCGATGCTTTCCATGCACAATCTGTTTCGCGCTTTAAAAGCGAATCTGCTGTATAACCAGGCTTTCCAAAAGGAGCTGGAAAAATTCTGCTTTACCCGATGTTAAGTGCAGGACTCAGCGCCGGATTTTCAGCCCTGTTACCTGAACAATCATAACGGTCACAATGAGTTAACGGATTAATAAGGAAGATGTTGAGGCATCCTGGTCGACAAGACCGACGAATCAATAGTCTGTTTTCTTCTTCTCTGACTGATGCTGGCCCGCACCAGCCCTGACGGAATAACCGAATACAAAATGGAGCCAACGCCATGAGCCTGACGGATACCCTGAACACAATGGTGGCCACCGTCACCGGAGAAGTACTGAACCGCTACCGCCTCGATATTCCTTCCTGTACGGCAGTTATCGACGTGGAGGACTTCAGTGGGCTCAGAAGCGATGAGCGAGCTTTATAGTTACACCATCAACTTCACCAGTGCCCACAAGAACATTGATGCCCGCCAGATGCTTAGCAAGCCGGCGACCCTGACTATGGGCGCGGGCAATCTGCTTTCCCTGACGGAGCGCAAGGTGGTTCACGGGGTGGTGATCCGTTTCGAGCGTACCGGTGGTTCAGCCGATGAAGCGAAGTACTGCATTGTGCTGGAACCGTTCCTGGCGCTGTTGCGCAATCAGTTCCGTACTCACCGCTTTTTTGTCAACAAATCGGTGCCGGAAGTGGTAGCGGAGGTGCTCACGGAGCATGGCCTGAAAGACTGGGAGTATGAGTTCACGCTGAAAGAGGATTACCCGAAGCGGGAGCAGATTAACCAGTACCGGGAAAGCGACCTCGCCTTTATTGAACGTCTGCTGGCTGAGGTGGGGATTTTTTACTTCTTTACCCTGCAACCGGATACGCAGACAGAAGTGGTGCACTTTGCGGACAAACAGAGTGCCTGGACATTCGGTAAAACGCTGCCACTGAGCAGCCCTTCGGGTGCGAATGACAACGGCACGGATTCGGTATGGGGCGTACAGGTCCTACACAACGTGGCGGAACGATCGGTGACCGCCAGCGACTATAATCCCCGCGACGCCGGGAACATCCTGACCTCTGTTCCGGCGGACATGACCGGGGGAGACGGTGAGGGGAACACCTACGGTGATGTGTACCATCACCGGCCGCGCCACCTTGACCGTGGTGACAAAATTACCCCGCAAGCCGAAACCGGTAACTTTTGGGCACGTCTGGATCACGAGCGTTTCCTGTCAGGCCAGACCACGGTGACGGGCTGTAGCACGGACCACACACTTGGGCCGGCCCAGGTACTGACTATTACGGAAATGGCTATCCCGCCAACATTACCCCGTGAAACGGAAAACGGTCTCGTCATTATCAGCACCGGTTACTTTGCCAGCCGTAAAAATGCCCTGCAGGTGCAATGGATGGCGATGCCATACTACGAGAACCGTTGCTGGCGTCCGGCGGAGAAAAAGCGGCCGGCCATCAGCGGTACCCTGATGGCGCGCGTGACCAGCGCCAGAGAGAACGATATTTATGCCTAGCAGGATGCCTCCGGCATGTACCGGGTGAAATTCGATGCCGACCGTGACGATAAACGTCAGGGCATGGAAAGTATGCCGGTGCGTTTCGCGAAGCCTTACGCGGGTGATAAGTACGGGTTCCACTTCCCGCTGATACAGGGCACGGAGGTGGCGATTGCCTTCCACGAAGGCGACCCGGATCGCCCGTATATCGCCCATGCCCTGCACGACTCCCGCCATGTCGACCACGTTACGGAAACCAACAGCACACGCAATGTTATCCGCACGGCAGGTCTGAACAAGCTGCGAATGGAGGATAAACGCGACGAAGAGCATATCAAGCTCAGTACGGAGTATGGCGGCAAAACCCAGCTCAATTTAGGGCATAACGTCAACGCAGACCGGGAACTTCGTGGTGAAGGGGCAGAGTTACGTACTGACCGGCATGTTGCCATTCGCGGTGGTGCCGGAGTGTTTATCACTGCCGATAAACAACCTTTCGCCGGGGGTGCGATGCTCTCGATGAAAGAGACAATTGCCCAGCTGGAAAATGCACTGAGTATTGCCCGAAGTTTGTCTGAGGCATCTGAAGCGGCGCAGGCGCATCTCTGTGATCTTCAGAGCCAGGTAACGCTGAATAATGCCCTCAAAGATCTGGCACAGCCAGGAATACTGCTGAATGCGCCTGAAGGGGTAAGCATCACCAGCCCGCGAGCGGTGCGCATGGCATCGGGGAGTGCCAGCGTAGGAATTATGTCTCAACAGAATACGGATATCAGTGCCCTGAAGCGCTTTACGGTAGCGGCGGGTGAAGCGGTGAGCCTGCTGGCCCGTAAAGCCGGGATGAAACTTTTTGCGGCAAAGGGCAAGGTGGAAATCCGGGCTCAGGAGGATGCACTGGAAGCGATAGCCAAAGAAAATGTAACTGTGACCAGCATCGAAGGAAAAATCGATATTACCGCGGCTACTGAGCTGGTGATCAACTGTGGCGGAGCCTATATCAGGCTGAGTGGCGGGAATATAGAACTCGGTGCTCCCGGTAATATTTTACAGAAGTGTGTCAATGTCCAGAAAATGGGAGCAGCTTCGCTGAACACACCTGCCCCTGAATTTCCGAAAGGTTATTGGGGTGTTTACTCTCTGACGGATGAAGAAGGGAACATTATCCCTCAGACTGAATATAAAGTGACAACTGCTGACGGGCAGGTATTTCATGGGATCTCAGATGACAATGGCAAAACGCTGCCGATTTACACCGCCATGCCCGGAAAATTAAACATTGAGATCCTTGGAACCGGAGATTCAGCCACAGGGAGTGAAGAAGCATGAGTAAGTTCTATGCATGGGAAGCCGGTGCGTGTGAGCATATTACCGATGTCAATATTTCTGAGAAAACTGTTGTTTGTAAGCGTAAGCCTGTCCCGGGCATTATTATTACCATCGGTGTTTTTTTTGATGGTACAGGGAATAATGCGTTTAATACACAAAATCGCATCCTGGAGTCCTGTTCTCATCTTGATGTCGGAATGGAGCCGGAAGATGCTGAAGCCTGTGCCAAAATACTGAATAAAAAATTAGGCAATGCCGGAAGTTATATTGGGTATTATTCTAATATCCACTGGCTTGAGAAACTTTATATAATCGATGATGAAGTCATTGAGGGACAAAATGTTTATCAACGGGCAGCCTATGTACAGGGTATCGGTACCGATAAAGGTAATGACGACAGTGGGATAAGCATGGGAACGGGCAGTGGGCTTTACGGCATCGTTGATAAATCTGATGAAGCTGTGGGTCTTATTGCTGAACAAATTTCGAAATTCCTTGATCTTAACAAGGAGCAAAATTTTGCAATTGAGAAAATTCAGTTCGATGTCTTTGGGTTTAGCCGCGGAGCGGCAGCGGCCCGGCACTTTGTTAACCGTGTCAGAAACAACGATAAAGCCATACAACAGGCCATAACGAAGGGGCTTAATGGACGAAATCAGCACGGTAAATCTGCCGGCGAAACCCGCTTTCTGGGGTTATTTGATACCGTATGCGCGGTGGGTACATTAAGTAATCTATTTGATGTGCATAGTGGTGTGAACCCCGGCGTTGATCTGGAGCTGCCTCCGGATATTGCACAGAAAGTTTTTCAGATCACGGCAATGCATGAGTGCCGCTACAACTTTAGTCTTAACAGCATCAGGGAATGGTGGCCGGAACTGGCTCTGCCGGGAGTGCATTCAGATATCGGCGGCGGCTATAATCCGAAGGAAAAGGAATATCTTTTCCTGACCCGGCCCGAAAGTGAAACTGTCAGTAAGAATATTCCTGCTGAAATGACCGATAGTTACCGGCGATCAGCGGCAGAAATACCGGCCTTAAAGAGTCTGCCAGCGTTAAGTGCGATAATTCCGGGCGGTAAGGTAAAGACAGAAAGCTGGTATGACTATCTTGTTAACGGGAATAAAAAAATAAGTAGCATCACACATAAACGTGTCAGGGCAGCAGTAACGATTGAAAGGGTAGTAACTAATGACTGGAGCAAAGTGAGTTTACGGGTAATGCTGGATGCGGCTCAGGAGGCGGGTGTGCTATTTGATGCCATGCTCCTGAAATATAGTGATTTATCTTTACCTCCTGAATTGGAATCTATGTGTCAGAAAGCAATTGCTCAAGGTAAAGCTGTAAGGAATGGTGGCACTGTGACACCCTTTATAACACCAGAGCTACAATTAATTGGAAAGTATATTCACTGTTCTGCTCACTGGAACTCTGTAGTTATTAAAGATGTCTGGCTGGATGGTAAGGAAGTGAAAGCTATCTATGGGGGAGTGGGATCACCTGATTTGTTTTTTTATATCAATCGCCCAAACCCCGGTTGGGTCAGGGCTGTCTGGAATATGCAGGGAGGAAAATCATGAAACCGATGACCAGAATAATTTATGTATTATTACTTGTGGCTTCTGCCAGTGCCTGTTCTAAGGGGAAGCCTGACAGTCTTAAAGCGCCCTGGGATAAGTGGTATTTTGCTTTTAGTACTCCCAAAGCTTTACCTGCCGAGGTGACATTGTTAAAACTACTGGATGTTGACGGTTATGCATGGACATACAGAACTATTAATCAGCCACGAGGTATCAGTGTCGGAAAATGGAGAGAGCGGAACTCAGCAGGGAGTACGCATTTTAATAATGCCGACAGATTGCCGCAAATAATGATATTTTGCTGGGACTCAATTATTGATAAAAAGCTTTATCAGTCCACTCTGTTTTTCACTCGGGACACATGGAATAAGATGGTTACCCCTTACCCGGATGTTTCAAATCCCGCAAAAAAAGCATACCGGCAAACCATGCTGATAGGTCTGGCTCCTGAGGGGAAAGTACGGGTCTGGCTAAGACAATATGGCCATACAGATATCCCTCTGAATGATACAACCATAAGGACAGTCTCAGGGGAAGAGCTGGATATGTGTAAAGATGAAACAAAATTTCCTAATGGATATGAATATGGTGAGGATACGAAGGAATTTATAAAAAACAAAAAATACGCTTACGGGTCATGGTAAATCATCATGATGTAAACACGTCAGTGCGCTAATTATCTGTCAGTCATCCAAACCCCGGTTGGGTCAGGGCTGTCTGGAATATGCAGGGAGGAAAATCATGAAACCGATGACCAGAATAATTTATGTATTATTACTTGTGGCTTCTGCCAGTGCCTGTTCTAAGGGGAAGCCTGACAGTCTTAAAGCGCCCTGGGATAAGTGGTATTTTGCTTTTACTACTCCCAAAGCTTTGCCTGCACAGGTGACATTGTTAAAGCTACTGGATGTTGACGGTTATGCATGGACATACAGAACTATTAATCAGCCACAAGGTATCAGTGTCGGAAAATGGGATGAACGGAACTCAGCAGGGAATACGCATTTTAATAAT
Source organism: Tatumella sp. UCD-D_suzukii (assembly GCF_000611875.2). NCBI lineage: Bacteria > Pseudomonadati > Pseudomonadota > Gammaproteobacteria > Enterobacterales > Erwiniaceae > Tatumella > Tatumella sp. UCD-D_suzukii. The sequence goes on along the minus strand of NZ_JFJX01000064.1, from coordinate 51 downwards.
GCCGACAGATTGCCGCAAATAATGATATTTTGCTGGGACTCAATCATTGAT
>NZ_JFJX01000063.1:0-7142 GCF_000611875.2 Tatumella sp. UCD-D_suzukii | reverse complement strand
TGTGCTGCGACTTGGAAGCCTACAGGTTACGTTCCTGAGTCTGGTGAGAGTCAATCACAACCAACTGACGATATTGGTGGTGATACTGGTGGTTCTGAGACTGGTGGCGGTGATACTGGTGGTTCTGATACTGGTGGCTCTTCTGGCGGTTCTGATACGGGTGGCTCCTCTGGAGGTTCTTCCGGTGGCACGTCCGGTAAGTCACTAACTGAGGATCAAGTAGCTTCTGCTGTTGCTAAGGGCGTTAAAACGGCAACCCCTGATTTGTCAGAGGGCATCAAGGATAAACTTACCGAAGATGATACTTCTACAGATGACAAGCGATCAGCTGATGAGCAGACTCAAAATAATATTACTTCTCTTGGTGATAATTTAAATAATCTAGTTCGCGGTGCTGGTAAATTTGCTGACCCTGAGCAAAATACTGGTCATTATGGTGATGGTGATTCAGAGTTTGATTTGGCAACTGCTCAAGCTAAAACTCAATTAAATATTGATAAAGATTCTCATGGCGGTGCTTGGGAATCATTTTTAAATGAAGGCGCTCTAAGGCCGTCTATTCCTACTGGTCATGGCTGTAGTAATTTTGTTATGTTTTCTGGTTCTGTTTATCAAATTGAGATAGGTTGCGATAAATTAGGCGATATAAAATCAATGCTTTCTTGGGTTATGTATTGTCTTACATTTTGGTATGTATTCACTTCTATTACATCTTTACTAAGGAAGGGTGAGCAATAATGCCAGCTTTATTAGGTATCCCGGCTTTATTCCGGTTTTTAATAGGTCTTGTTCCTCTTTTTATTGGCTATGTTGCAAGTTTCATAGCTCGTCTTGCTACTAGAACTGGATTATTAGCGACTGCTCTTGTTGGCGCAATTATGGTTGTTCTTTTGCTTGGCTTGCAATGGCTTGGTTCTGTTGTTTACGGTGCCATGCCTCAGGACTTCTCTAATTTAATGTCTTCTGTATTACCTGATGGAACTACCGAATGTATTACTGTGATTATGTCAATGAAAATTGCTGTTATGGTTTTTGATTTAAAAGATAGGTTTATTTCTATGGCTAATAAGGTGCTTTAATATGGCTGTGCATGTGGTGACAGGTAAATTAGGTGCAGGTAAGACACTTGTAACTATTGGTCGTATTCAGGACTATTTGGCGCGAGGTCGTGTTGTTGCCACTAATCTTAATTTAAAGCTTCACCACATGCCTCGTGTTGGTCGCTTTGCAAAAATGACTCGTGTTATTCGTATTCCTGATAAACCATCACTGGAAGACTTTGAATCAATTGGGCGTGGCACTACTTCATATAATGAAGCGGATAATGGTTTATTAGTTCTTGATGAGTGTGGTACTTGGTTTAACTCGCGTAACTGGAGTGATAAGAGCAGGCAGCCCGTTATTGATTGGTGTTTACATGCTCGTAAACTTGGCTGGGATGTGATTTTTATTATTCAGGATGTTTCTCTAATGGATAAACAGGCTCGTGAGGCATTGGCTGAACATGTTGTATATTGCCGTCGAATGGATAAATTAAACATTCCGATTATTGGAGGGTTAATTTCTCTTTTTGCTAATTCAAGGTTGCCATTACCTAAGATTCATTTTGGTATTGTTAAATATGGTGATAACCCACAGGCATTAACTGTTGATAAGTGGGTATATACAGGAAAGGATTTATATGCTGCTTATGATACTAAGCAGATATTTTCTGCAAATTATGACAGTGGTTCTTTTTGTTTGATACCTCCTTATTACACGCATGGTCAATTTTCAATTATTAGGGATTTTAAATATTATATGAGAATGACAAGAATTTATTTTAAGAGAATGAATCGTGTCTGGTTAATGTCTTCGTTTCTTGCTTTGGGTGCAGGTTTGGGTATGTTATACAAATCTAATCAGCTCTCATCTGAGATTGCTCAATTAAAGTTAGATCCAAAGGTGGATCATATTACTAAAAGCGATCATGTAACGGATAATTTGCCTAGATTATCGATCAACTCATATTCCCAAATGGGTTATGATGTTTCTGTCAGTTTTAAAGATTCTAACTCTAAAATTTATAACTCATTCGATTTAATAAAGGATGGTTATAAATTAGATGTTAAAGATGCTTGCCATGTGACTATTGTTAGAAAATCTTATATACAGCAAATTACTTGTGAAGGTTAATTATGAAATTTCAGGCTAAAAAATACATTTTCAGTTATCTTGTTCTTAATGTCGTTATGGTATTCGGTATTTCCTTTAATGTTTTTGCTGAGCCAGTAAATTTAAATAATACCCCTGTTCGCTCTTTTGTTCAGTGGTATTCGCAAAAATCAAGTAAGGCTGTCGTTGTCAATCCAGACGTTAAGGGAAATATCACCGTTTTTAATGCTGATGTTAATCAAGCTAACATTGATGAATTTTTTAAGTCTGTACTCAATGCTAATGGTTTTGTTCTTCTTTCTGGCAATCCTTCTGTTGTTTCCACTCCTTCAAAGTTACCGTCTCAGGCTCAAAATGATGATGACTATGAAGATCCCGCTGCTTATGAAGATAACACCGGTTCTTCTCAGGCAGCTCCCGAACCTCAAAAGCCAGTTGATTTAACCGTACGTAATTTTAAGTTAACTCGCGTTCGTTCTACTGACGTTCTTCCGCTGGCAAAGATTTTCGTTGATTCAAATGGTGGCGGTGACGTCATAGATTACCCTGGTAACAACAGCCTTGTTGTTTCCGGTTCTGCTTCCATTATGGATGCTTTATCTCAGTTCATTACGTCAATCGACGTTGCCCGTGAGCAGGTTCTTATTCAATCACTTATGTTTGAAACTAGCCTTTCTAATGGCGTAGATTTATCTTTTGCTGCTGGTTCAGCTTCAGGCGGTAAGGTAGCAGGCGGATTTAACACTTCAGCTCTTGGCACCGCTCTTTCTACTACAGGTGGCTCTTTTGGCATCTTCAATGGAAACGTTCTTGCCCTTTCACTTCAGGCTGTAAAAAATGACTCTAATTCTAAAGTCATCTCAACCCCACGCATCCTTACTCAGTCTGGCCAGACTGGTTATATCTCCGTTGGCCAGAATGTGCCTTTTGTTACTGGCAAGGTGACTGGTGAGGCTGCCAGCGTTAACAATCCATTCCAGACAATAGAGCGCCGCGACGTGGGCATTTCTTTAAAGGTGACGCCTGTTGTTATGGGAAATGGTCAGCTAGTTCTCACCATCGATACAAAGGCCGATTCTCTTAGCAATCAAGAGACTGCAAGCGACATCATTACTAATCAGCGTCAAATTCAGACTACTGTTCAGATTAAAGATGGTCAGACTTTATTACTCGGTGGTTTGATTGACTCTAATAAGACGGATAGCAATCGTTCTGTTCCGTGGTTCGAAAGCATTCCTGTAATTGGCTGGTTGTTCCGCAGCCATAGTGATTCTAATACCGAAAGAACTATGTTCGTTCTCTTAACCGCGCACGTTATTAGGGCGCTTTGAGGCTATGGGGTAGGTGCGAAGCCCTGCCCCATAGACTCTTGCGCCTCTTCGTGTGCGCGGCTCTGGATCGTCGTATGTTCCTCGCTTTTATTTTCCCCCCTGGCTGCGAACCAATCAGCCGTTAGCGTGCCTTAAAGCCATTCTAACGGCCTCTTCATTTCACCCGTCTAACAGTCGCCTTATGCCCGCATGGGCATGTTAGAGCGCTCTCAGTATTCTCATTTTTCGTCTAATGCTTGCCGCTCGATACAAAGGGAGAGATTACATATTCTCTTGAACCCATCCCCTTCCCTGCTAAGCCGGGTTTTTATTTGATGATCGTGAAGCCATTTTGATGGTGGGCGGTCGGAGACGAAAGGACGTTAAAGCGGCGGTTTTTGGATTGGCTGGCGGCTCGGAAGTGGTGAGTCCACTTTGTTTAATAGTGGACTCTTGTTGCATTTTGCAACGCGCTACAACCCTTTCTCCCTCAAAACCCCTTCAATTGCTTCTTCAAGCCTATGTTTTATAAGGTAATTTATCAATTCTGATTGTTTTATAGGCAAACCAGCTCTTTTAGTGGCCTCTACGGTCGCTGTTACCAGTAACTCTTGCATATGTCTATTGATTGTTACTGTAGTTCGACTACCTTTTTTAGCGGCTGCATCCATTAGATAAATCCTATAATATCTTTACAAATAGTTGCGTTGGGAATTACATGTGCTACATTACGCACATGGTGAGTGTTTGAGTGCTTGAAGTCATGATTGATATGCTGGTCTTAAGGATACCGTTTAAAAGCTCTCTTGTATCGGAGCGTCTTGATTCACAGGGAAATTATGTTTCCCATGTGAACCTTGCTGAGGTTGCCCGCCTTTCTGGTCTGACTCTTGCCGCCCATACAGTAGAATACGCCATTGATGGTGATTTGACTGTATCGGGGCTTAAGCATCCTTACGAATCTCTCCCTTCTCATTATGCTGGGATCGCATTGAAAATTTTTGAGGGCGGTAAGAATTTCGAGCCATGTGTAGAGCTGAAAGCATCTCCGGCGAAATTGTTACAAGGTCACAATATTTTTGGGCCTACATCTTTTGAGTTGTGCGGTCTGGAATTTTTCGGTGCCTTTGCTGCTGCTATGCCTGAACTCTATGATTTGTGTGATGTAACTAATACGGTAGTTGGTCGCATAGATGTAACTTTCAGTGCAAAAGTCGCAAATGATCACATTGCTAACCAGGTGATTTCTTTCTTGCGCAATGTATCCAACGGTCAGACTAAAAAGACTCGTGCTCTTGATTATGAAACAACTGTTATGTGGAACGAAGGAAGTCGCCACCGTACTCTTGTTGCATACTTGAAACATCATGAGGTGCAGGCTCAGATTAAGAGATTGCAGAAAAAGAAAAGTTCCCACTTATCTTCTTATGAAAAAAATTGCTTAGATGTTTTAAGCAATCCACAGCTTCAATTATATGCTGTTGGTCTTGTTCGTTTTGAGGCTCGTTTACATACCCGTTTCTTTGAAAACTTTGGGTTGCCTCGCAAATTCTTTGATATCGTTAAATATCAAGATAATTATGAAAATGGTTCTTTTAACTTAATTTGTGATCTGTGGAATAAATCGTTTAAAGACTTGTTTGATGCCTTTAAAGGTGCTGATATGAATGTTTATGATGATTCTAAAGTTTATGATGCTTTAATTAATAACTTTTCTTCTGTTACTAAATCTGGCAATATTTCAAACTCAAAAGCTAATCGCTTATTTGGTTTTTATCGCCGCTTGGTTAATGAGGGTTATGATAACGTGTCTCAAACAATGGAGCGCACAACTTTCTGGCGATCTTTGAAGGAATTAACTTCTGTTGGTTTATCTAAGGCTCAATTAATGAACCTTTCAACCGAAAATAATGTAGTGCCGTTGGTTCAAATGATTAATATTGATTTTTCTCAACAATACCCTGATTGGTATATTGAACCGGTATCTATTTTTAATCGTTCTAACGTTGTCAGCATTAACGCTGCTTAATTTTAATTTATCGAGAGACATTTATTATGCTTACTGTAGAAATTCACGATTCGCAAGTTGCTGTTAAAGAGCGTTCCGGCGTATCTCAAAAATCTGGAAAGGCTTACACTATTCGTGAGCAGGAAGGCTATATTGATCTCGGTGGCGTTTATCCTGCTCTCTTCAATTTTAACTTGGAAGATGGTCAGCATCCTTATCCCGCTGGCAAATATCGTGTTCATTCATCCTCTTTTAAAATTAACAATTTTGGACAGGTTTCTGTTGGTCGCGTTCTTCTTGAATCAGTTAAGTCTGCATGACTACTGATGACCTAATTCATGTAGTATTTGCTCTTGGCCTCGTTCTCTCCTTTGGGTTAGGTGCAATTACTGCTGGAGTGTTCCGATGATTGATTATGTTGGTTCTTTTCTCGGAGCTTATTTCTTGGGCTTTGCCCTCTTTTATGGAATTGCTTTTTTCAAGTCAATTTCTGACCGTATGATTTAAGGAAAATATAAAATGCGCGTTCTTTCTACTGTTTTAGCTGCTAAAAATAAAATTGCTTTGGGTGCTGCAACTATGTTGGTTTCTGCTGGTTCTTTTGCTGCTGAAGGTGACACGGCAACTAATTACGCTACTGAGGCAATGACTTCTCTGAAAACTCAGGCAACTGACCTGATCGCTCAGACTTGGCCTGTTGTTACTGTTGTTGTTGGTGCTGGCTTGGCAATTCGCCTGTTTAAGAAGTTCTCTTCTAAAGCTGTTTAATTTCCAGCGTTATTTAAAAGGGGCGCGCTTGCGTCCTTTTTTTTTACCTTTATTCCGTTAAGGCTTAATTGTGAAAACTAAAATAATAGCAATTCTTTTATTATCTTACGTTCCATTTTCTAATGCTGATACTTGGGAGTCGGTTGCTAAACAGTATTTCACTGGTTTTGCTAACTCTACCACTGTTACTTCAACTGATTCTGATAATAAAACCATTCGCAAGGAAGTTATTACTCAATCTGATTTAACCGCTGCTTGCGCTGATGCAAAGAAACAGGGTGATGATGTTTTTGATTCTGTAAAATTGACATATTCTGGTGTGTGGCCTGAATCTCAATTCAGAATCGTTTATGGAGACTCTTGTACTTATAATGGATCGCCTGGTGAGAAGGATACTAGCTGGTCAATTCAGGCGAAAATATCTGGTGATATTCAGCGTTCTGTAGCTGATGAAAAACCTGCTGAAAAAACTCCTGAAGAAGTCTGTGAGGCTAGCCCTCCAATCAGTAACACCTTCAATAACGTCTCTGACGGTTATATTAACTATAACGGCTGTGAGTATGAAGCAACGGGCGTTATCGTTTGTAATAACGCTAAAACGGTCTGTGCTGCGACTTGGAAGCCTACAGGTTACGTTCCTGAGTCTGGTGAGAGTCAATCACAACCAACTGACGATATTGGTGGTGATACTGGTGGTTCTGAGACTGGTGGCGGTGATACTGGTGGTTCTGATACTGGTGGCTCTTCTGGCGGTTCTGATACGGGTGGCTCCTCTGGAGGTTCTTCCGGTGGCACGTCCGGTAAGTCACTAACTGAGGATCAAGTAGCTTCTGCTGTTGCTAAGGGCGTTAAAACGGCAACCCCTGATTTGTCAGAGGGCATCAAGGATAAACTTACCGAAG
>NZ_JFJX01000062.1:0-639 GCF_000611875.2 Tatumella sp. UCD-D_suzukii | reverse complement strand
ATTCACAGGGAAATTATGTTTCCCATGTGACCCTTGCTGAGGTTGCCCGCCTTTCTGGTCTGACTCTTGCCGCCCATACAGTAGAATACGCCATTGATGGTGATTTGACTGTATCGGGGCTTAAGCATCCTTACGAATCTCTCCCTTCTCATTATGCTGGGATCGCATTGAAAATTTTTGAGGGCGGTAAGAATGTCGAGCCATGTGTAGAGCTGAAAGCATCTCCGGCGAAATTGTTACAAGGTCACAATATTTTTGGGCCTACAGCTTTTGAGTTGTGCGGTCTGGAATTTTTCGGTGCCTTTGCTGCTGCTATGCCTGAACTCTATGATTTGTGTGATGTAACTAATACGGTAGTTGGTCGCATAGATGTAACGTTCAGTGCAAAAGTCGCAAATGATCACATTGCTAACCAGGTGATTTCTTTCTTGCGCAATGTATCCAACGGTCAGACTAAAAAGACTCGTGCTCTTGATTATGAAACAACTGTTATGTGGAACGAAGGAAGTCGCCACCGTACTCTTGTTGCATACTTGAAACATCATGAGGTGCAGGCTCAGATTAAGAGATTGCAGAAAAAGAAAAGTTCCCACTTATCTTCTTATGAAAAAAATTGCTTAGATGTTTTAAGCAATCCAC
>NZ_JFJX01000061.1:0-612 GCF_000611875.2 Tatumella sp. UCD-D_suzukii | reverse complement strand
TGTATTTACCGTCACTGCCGATAGTCAGGGTACCCACGCCGCTGAGGGTCGCGGTTTCACCGGCGTTCACCGTCTGACCGTCCACAGTAAACTGCGTCACCGTCAGCGTGTCGCCGTCTTTATCCGTGTCATTGGTCAGCACATTACCGTTCACCGGCGTATTTTCTTTCGCCACCGCCGTGTCATTGTTCGCCACCGGCGGGGTGTTGATCGTGCTGAAGCTCAGCGTCGCCGAGGACGTAGCCTGACCGTCGGTAATAATATAGGTCGCAGACGGGACCTTGCCGGTATAGCCGTCCACCGGGGTAAAGGTGTATTTACCGTCACTGCCGATAGTCAGGGTACCCACGCCGCTGAGGGTCGCGGTTTCACCGGCGTTCACCGTCTGACCATCCACAGTAAACTGCGTCACCGTCAGCGTGTCGCCGTCCTTATCCGTGTCATTGGTCAGCACATTACCGTTCACCGGCGTATTTTCTTTCGCCACCGCCGTGTCATTGTTCGCCACCGGCGGGGTATTGATCGTGCTGAAGCTCAGCGTCGCCGAGGACGTAGCCTGACCGTCGGTAATAATATAGGTCGCAGACGGGACCTTGCCGGTATAGCCGTCCA
>NZ_JFJX01000060.1:0-1279 GCF_000611875.2 Tatumella sp. UCD-D_suzukii | reverse complement strand
CGCGAGAGCAAGCGGACCTCATAAAGTGCGTCGTAGTCCGGATTGGAGTCTGCAACTCGACTCCATGAAGTCGGAATCGCTAGTAATCGTAGATCAGAATGCTACGGTGAATACGTTCCCGGGCCTTGTACACACCGCCCGTCACACCATGGGAGTGGGTTGCAAAAGAAGTAGATAGCTTAACCTTCGGGAGGGCGTTTACCACTTTGTGATTCATGACTGGGGTGAAGTCGTAACAAGGTAACCGTAGGGGAACCTGCGGTTGGATCACCTCCTTACCTGAAGATACACTCCCGCGTAGTGCTCACACAGATTGTCTGATGAAAAGTACAGAGCAAGGCGTCTTGCCGAAGCAGACTTCAGTGTCCCCTTCGTCTAGAGGCCCAGGACACCGCCCTTTCACGGCGGTAACAGGGGTTCGAATCCCCTAGGGGACGCCACTTGCTGGTTTGTGAGTGAAAGTCACCGGCCGATATATCTTAAAGATGACTTACGAGTCATGTTTAAGATATTGCTCTTTAACAATACGGAACAAGCTGAAAATTTGAAAACAATGAATAACGTTAAGTTATTCAGAGTCTCTCAAAAACTTTTACGATTCAGAGTCGTTGCAAGACGTCTGTGGGTTGTGAGGTTAAGCGAATAAGCGTACACGGTGGATGCCCTGGCAGTCAGAGGCGATGAAGGACGTGCTAATCTGCGATAAGCGTCGGTAAGGTGATATGAACCGTTACAGCCGACGATTTCCGAATGGGGAAACCCGGTGCACTCAGTGCATCATCGTTAACTGAATACATAGGTTAACGAGGCGAACCGGGGGAACTGAAACATCTAAGTACCCCGAGGAAAAGAAATCAACCGAGATTCCCCCAGTAGCGGCGAGCGAACGGGGAGGAGCCCGGAACCATCATCAGTGTGTGTGTTAATGGAAGCGTCTGGAAAGTCGCACGATACAGGGTGATAGTCCCGTACATGAAAATGCACGCATTGTGAGTTCGAAGAGTAGGGCGGGACACGTGGTATCCTGTCTGAATATGGGGGGACCATCCTCCAAGGCTAAATACTCCTGACTGACCGATAGTGAACCAGTACCGTGAGGGAAAGGCGAAAAGAACCCCGGCGAGGGGAGTGAAAAGAACCTGAAACCGTGTACGTACAAGCAGTGGGAGCACCTTTTAGGGTGTGACTGCGTACCTTTTGTATAATGGGTCAGCGACTTATATTCTGTAGCAAGGTTAACCGTATAGGGGAGCCGCAGGGAAACCGAGTCTTAACTGGG
>NZ_JFJX01000059.1:0-994 GCF_000611875.2 Tatumella sp. UCD-D_suzukii | reverse complement strand
CCGTCCGTTACCGTGTAGGTCGCAGACGGGACCTTGCCGGTATAACCGTTCACCGGCGTGAAGGTGTATTTACCGTCACTGCCGATGGTCAGGGTACCCACGCCGCTGAGGGTCGCGGTTTCACCGGCGTTCACCGTCTGACCGTCCACAGTAAACTGCGTCACCGTCAACGTGTCGCCGTCTTTATCCGTGTCATTGGTCAGCACATTACCGTTCACCGGCGTATTTTCTTTCGCCACCGCCGTGTCATTGTTCGCCACCGGCGGGGTGTTGATCGTACTGAAGCTCAGCGTCGCGGTGGACGTGGCCTGCCCGTCAGTGACCGTGTAGGTCGCAGACGGGACCTTGCCGGTATAGCCGTCCACCGGGGTAAAGGTGTATTTACCGTCACTGCCGATGGTCAGGGTACCCACGCCGCTGAGGGTCGCGGTTTCACCGGCGTTCACCGTCTGACCATCCACAGTAAACTGCGTCACCGTCAGCGTGTCGCCGTCCTTATCCGTGTCATTGGTCAGCACATTACCGTTCACCGGCGTATTTTCTTTCGCCACCGCCGTGTCATTGTTCGCCACCGGCGGGGTGTTGATCGTACTGAAGCTCAGCGTCGCGGTGGACGTGGCCTGCCCGTCCGTGACCGTGTAGGTCGCAGACGGGACCTTGCCGGTATAGCCGTCCACCGGGGTAAAGGTGTATTTACCGTCACTGCCGATAGTCAGGGTGCCCACGCCGCTGAGGGTCGCGGTTTCACCGGCTTTCACCGTCTGACCATCCACAGTAAACTGCGTCACCGTCAGGGTGTCGCCGTCCTTATCCGTGTCATTGGTCAGCACATTACCGTTCACCGGCGTATTTTCTTTCGCCACCGCCGTGTCATTGTTCGCCACCGGCGGGGTATTGATCGTGCTGAAGCTCAGCGTCGCCGAGGACGTAGCCTGACCGTCGGTAATAATATAGGTCGCAGACGGGACCTTGCCGGTATAGCCGTCCACCGGGG
>NZ_JFJX01000058.1:0-878 GCF_000611875.2 Tatumella sp. UCD-D_suzukii | reverse complement strand
CAACTCGACTCCATGAAGTCGGAATCGCTAGTAATCGTAGATCAGAATGCTACGGTGAATACGTTCCCGGGCCTTGTACACACCGCCCGTCACACCATGGGAGTGGGTTGCAAAAGAAGTAGATAGCTTAACCTTCGGGAGGGCGTTTACCACTTTGTGATTCATGACTGGGGTGAAGTCGTAACAAGGTAACCGTAGGGGAACCTGCGGTTGGATCACCTCCTTACCTGAAGATACACTCCCGCGTAGTGCTCACACAGATTGTCTGATGAAATTAAAGAGAGCAGTAATCTTCTGCAGGCTTGTAGCTCAGGTGGTTAGAGCGCACCCCTGATAAGGGTGAGGTCGGTGGTTCAAGTCCACTCAGGCCTACCAATTCTTTCTCATACGGCGTTATGACTCCGGCTCGCATAGCAGGCTATGCGTCGCGAAGCCATGCCTTGTCTGAAAAAGAATAGGACACTTCAGAAAATTACCATCGATGGGGCTATAGCTCAGCTGGGAGAGCGCCTGCCTTGCACGCAGGAGGTCAGCGGTTCGATCCCGCTTAGCTCCACCATCATTCAGCAGTGCCTGCTGAAACATATCTTAAAGATGACTTGCGAGTCATGTTTAAGATATTGCTCTTTAACAATACGGAACAAGCTGAAAATTTGAAAACAATGAATAACGTTAAGTTATTCAGAGTCTCTCAAAAACTTTTACGATTCAGAGTCGTTGCAAGACGTCTGTGGGTTGTGAGGTTAAGCGAATAAGCGTACACGGTGGATGCCCTGGCAGTCAGAGGCGATGAAGGACGTGCTAATCTGCGATAAGCGTCGGTAAGGTGATATGAACCGTTACAGCCGACGATTTCCGAATGGGGAAACCCGGTGCAC
>NZ_JFJX01000057.1:0-86443 GCF_000611875.2 Tatumella sp. UCD-D_suzukii | reverse complement strand
GACGTCAGGGACTTCGTGCAAAGGCTGCCCGGAATTTCAGCCCGGTCAGCTACAGAGAACATGACCTTCCTGTGTCTGAAAATCTGCTGAAACAGGATTTTTACGCGAGTGGCCCGAATCAGAAGTGGGCAGGAGACATCACGTATCTTCGCACAGACGAGGGCTGGCTGTACCTCGCGGTGGTGATTGACCTGTGGTCGCGGTCAGTTATAGGCTGGTCAATGTCAGAGCGTATGACGGCACAGCTGGCATGTGATGCGTTACAGATGGCACTCTGGCGGCGTAAACGTCCGGAAAACGTTATCGTTCATACTGACCGCGGTGGCCAGTACTGTTCGGCGGATTATCAGGCACTGCTGAAACGACATAATCTGCGTGGCAGCATGAGCGCCAGAGGATGCTGTTACGACAATGTCTGTGCGGAAAGTTTCTTCCACTCGCTGAAAGTCGAATGTATCTACGGAGAACGCTTTATCAGCCGTGAAATAATGCGAACGACCGTGTTTAATTATATCGAGTGTGATTACAATCGGTGGCGTCGTCACAGTGCCTGTGGCGGTATCAGCCCGGAACAGTTTGAAAACCAGACCCTCGCTTAGCGCCGTGTCCACATTGTGCGGGTAGGATCATGATGGTGTTTTAAGGTGCTTTTATGGCGTCCATTCCCGTACGCTGTCTCTCTTTTGCTGTGACTGAAGGCGCAGTCCGTAACGGTAAAAGTACCGCTGGGCACCAGCGTTATCTCCGCAAGCAGTGCCGTAAGACATGGCTACTTACTTTCATCTATACCGCCTCCCAGCCCGGTACACACCAGAAAACCATCGATATGGCTATGGATGGTGTTGGATGCCGTGCCAGTGCACACATAATTGGCATTGGCCTGAACACCATTTTCCGGCATTTACAAAACTCAGTCCCCGGTCAGTAACCTCATGGATAAAGGCGGGCAGTGATGTGATTGTCTGCGTAGAAATGGACGAGCAGTGGGGCTATTTCGGGTCTAAGTCACGCCTGAAGGGTAACTTTCACGTTATTAGTAAGCGTTACACACAAAAAATTGAGTGGCACAACCTGAACCCCAGGCAGCATCTGGCCAGGCTGGGAAGGAAGTCACTTTCATTTTCAAAGTCGGTTGAACTGCATGACAAAGTCATCGGGTACTACATGACGATAAACCACTATCAATAAATTGGAGTCATTACCTAACTGTATATCCCCGATCATTACCGCCGGCCTGACGTTGTGTCAGGCCGGGCAGTACAGAAAGACATTACATCTTCAGTACGGTTCTTCCTTTTTTAACCGCTTCACGCTGAGCGACTAATTCTGCCCAGCGGTTCAGGTGTTTATAAGATGCGGTATCCAGGAACCGGGCCGATCCTTCATATATTCCTCCCTGAGCCAGTACACCATACCAGGGCCAGATGGCAATATCGGCAATGGTATATTCCTCACCGGCGATATAGGTATGCTTCGCCAGCTGTTTATCCAGCACATCCAGTTGACGCTTAGCTTCCATCGCAAAACGGTTGATCGGGTATTCCATTTTTTCCGGCGCATAGGCAAAGAAATGTCCGAAACCCCCGCCCAGGATCGGGGCGCTGCCCATTTGCCAGAATAACCAGGACAGGCAGGATGCACGCCCGGCAGGGTCGGACGGAATAAAACGGTTAAATTTTTCGGCCAGATAAAGCAGCATGGCACCGGATTCGAAAATATTGATCGGCTCCGGGCCACTCTGATCGACCAGTGCCGGGATCTTCGAATTAGGGTTAACCTCAACAAAGCCTGACCCGAACTGTTCACCCTTCATGATATTCACCAGGTGAGCATCGTATTGGGCACCTTCAATCCCGAGTTGCAGTAACTCTTCCAGCATCACACTGACTTTGACACCATTCGGCGTCCCCAGTGAATAAAGCTGGAAAGGGTGCGAACCTGCAGGCAACGCTTGCTCAAATCGGGCACCTGATTCCGGGCGATTTATTGCCCCGAATTTACCACCAGGTTGTTTATCGTTCTTCCAGACTTCGGGGGGGACATAAGAGGATGTGCTCATAATATTTTCTGCTCCTTAGGCTGAATGAAGGGCCTGGTTAATTTGTCACTCTTCTCAAGAATAACATTCCCTGTTTGCGGCAGTTATCTGCATGTGCGGTAGCTCTGCCGGCCGTCTGTCACGCTGATTTTGCCAATCACCGGGACGTTGTTATCCCGTGGCAGTGGATACGTAAGTTTGCGGCTAATAATCTCTTTGGTGATAGTTAAAACCTTGTAATGTTTTCGTTGGAAAATATTCCTGGTCGCACTACTATCAATGAAGTCAGTCATATTATGACAATTATGGTCAGGGTTATGGCCACCGATTCACTTAAACCGTTTTGGCGGTTTTTACATTACCGGGTCATCATGTCTTTCAGCACACCTAATGAAATTGCAGTACAGGCCGTACAGGCCGGCGTGAAAAAGAGACATCATTCGTTGCAGAATCTCTTGATTCTGGGTTTTCTTGGCGGGGCTTTTATTGCTATCGGTTTTCTGCTGGATCTGCATGTGACCGCCAGGTTACCTGCTGACTGGGGATCCTTCGGAGGGCTGCTCGGGGCGATGGTGTTCCCGCTAGGGTTAATTCTGACGATTATCGGCGGAGCTGAACTACTGACCGGTAATATGATGGTGATGACCCTCGCGGCATTATCGAAAAAAATCAGCTGGGTTGCGCTGGTGCGTAACTGGTTCTGGGTGACGGTAGCCAATTTTATCGGCAGCATAGCGGTCGCCTGGTTTTTTGGTCATCTGCTGGGCATGACCGAAGGGGTATTTCTGAAGAGTACCTTGGCGATAGCCGCGGCGAAAACGCATGCGACTTTTCTGCAGGCGTTTATTTCCGGTATCGGCTGTAACTGGCTGGTGTGCCTGGCGGTCTGGCTGGGAATGGCCGCTAAAGACGCTGCCGGAAAAATACTGGGGATCTGGTTCCCGGTCATGGCCTTTGTGGCGATTGGTTTCCAGCACGTCGTCGCGAACATGTTTATTATCCCGGCGGCTATTTTTGCAGGGCAGGGAACCTGGACCGACTATTTTACTAATTTCGTGGCGGTATTTGCGGGTAATGCGGCAGGCGGGGCGATATTCGTTGCCCTGATTTACTACCGGGCTTATCGCCCTGACCTGCAGGGAACGACAGGGGGACTCTGAACCTTTATCCGGCAGTTTCCGATACCGAAAAGCGGCAGCCATAGGCTGCCGTTTTTTATGGGCAGCCTGAAAATCGGGCAGATATTTGCGAACGCCGCGGCCGGAAAACTATTTATCCGCCCCCCTGAAACAGCGCGTGGCAAGGCTGATTGTTGTATCCTTCAACCGACAACCTTAGTCGCGGGCGGTGATGAACGATAAGTGCAATAGTGTGTTCGTCGATAAGACACAACTTAACTAATAACAATCACTAAGAAGGTTATTATGAAAACAAAATTACGGATGGTTCAGGCTTCACTACTGGCAGCATTAAGTCTTGGTGGCTTTGCGTGTTCGGCGGCAGATACCGGCGGGTTCTCAAATACCACCGGCGGAGATAGTTATCCGGCGGTTACCGTCACCACCCTTAGTCAGCTGGAAAGTGCGGTAAACAGTGGTCAGCATCATATTATTGTCAGTGGCACCCTTTACGGAGGTTCGGGATTAACGACTCTGACATTCTCGTCTGCCAACAATAACAATACGACCATTGAGGGGGCTGCGGGCGGCAAGGCAGCACTGGAAAATATTCAGTTGAAATTTGACGGTGAGCTGCTGGCCAGCGGTACAAATATTCAGAATATTAAGGTCTCTAACCTGACGTTCTTTGGTAAGATTTCAGATCTACAGGCGATGCCTCAGCAGGTATACGGTTCATCTGACAGCACTAAAAAGGTTGGGATCAATTACGAAGGCATCTCTTTACGTCGTGTCACTAATGCCCTGATCACGCACTGTGCCATTTATGACACCAGTGATGATTTAATGAGTGTGGCACTGAGTTCAGATAATGTGACTCTGTCGTATAATCACCTTTACTTCAGTGACAGTTGGGTCAATATGAGTCCGGATCCGGTCTGGAACTGGGTGGGGTATAATACGGATCTTGCCGGTGAACGTTTGGCCATGGTCGTGGGGGCGAATACCTCTGACTCCTGGCAGGGGACGGGGAAATTGCACGTCACATTACACCATAACTGGATTGGTCCGAACGTGCGCGGACGTCCGTTATTCCGTGGCTGGATCCATGCGTACAGTAACTATTTTGATAATAGCGAAACCTACTCAGGCACGGATTATAATACCGCGACAGACGGCAATAAATATCCGAAACAACAGTATGAAGCACTGCAGCTGGTGAATGGCAGCGTGGTATATTCCGAATCCAATTACTTCCTGAAAACGAATAATACCAACACGCTGACTAACGATGGCAGCAGCTATACCGATAAGTTCTACGAGAAGAATAATACCTACAGCGGAACCACCGGAACATCGGCCACCGGCACCACGTTCAGCTCTCCGGTCAGTTATTCTTACTCTGTCACCGCCAGTGCCAGTGTACCGGCCTATGTGATGGCAAACGCCGGTCCTAAATGATCCGGCAACCGCCTGAACTGAACAACTCTCAGACCCGGTCAACTGGCCGGGTCTTCTTTTTAGGGTGCAATCCCCTGACGGCGGTGACCTGAAGCGTCGGGCGGGTCTGCAGACATCACAGTATTACCGATAGCCGGAACAGGCCGCTCAGCAGCACTTGATCCGGCTGACCGCAGCAACAGGTGTTGTGTCGTCGGGGAAACAGACGTTATCTGACTCCCTGCCGTGGGTTCCGGGGGCGGAGGCGGTTGCGTGAGTTCGTAATGCTATTTTTTGCGGTCCTTCGCCAGCGTCACTTCATATAGGAATCGAGTACCTTCAGAACAATGTCCAGATCTTCTTCCCGTTTGCTCTCCTCGCTTTCATGGACGATATGCTCAGTGATATGCCCCTTGATCACTTCCCGCAATAACCCGTTCACGGCACCGCGTATTGCGGCAATCTGCTGCAATATAGCCGTACATTCATGGGGTTCATCCAGCATTTTCTTCAGGGCAACCACCTGACCTTCGATCTTGTTTGTCCGGGCTTTCAGCTTTTTTTTATCACGAATAGTATGCGACACGACAGGGCTCCACGTTCCAGAAAACTCTGCAGATCTTACCACCCACTTCTACTGGGGGGTAGTATATTGTACTGGGGGGGAGTAGAATCAACGTAACGTTAATCCTTAGGAATGATCTCTGTGACTGAATTTACGACGCTTCTTCAACAAGGCAATGCCTGGTTTTTTATTCCCGGCGCTATTCTGCTGGGCATACTGCATGGGCTGGAACCGGGGCACTCAAAAACAATGATGGCGGCGTTTATCATTGCTATTAAGGGGACTGTGCGGCAGGCGGTGATGCTGGGCCTGGCTGCAACCTTGTCACATACGGTCATCGTCTGGTTAATCGCTTTCGGGGGGATGTTTATCAGCAGAAAATTTACGGCTGAGTCGGCTGAACCCTGGCTGCAACTGGTTTCTGCGGTCATTATCCTCGCAACGGCTGGCTGGATAGTCTGGCAGACCTGGCGGGGGGAAAAGCTGTGGCTGAAAGCGATGCATGGCAACGAACCGCACCATCATCACGATGAAACCCGGCGGATCGATACCGGCCACGGGGTCGTTGAACTGTCAATTTCAGAGGAAGGAGCACGCCCTCACTGGCGTCTGAGGACGCTCAGTGGCCAGAAATGGCATGCCGGTGAAGTTTCATTAACCACGATGCGCGAAAACCATGCTTTCTCTCAGATCTTCGAATTTACTGATGGCGGGGATTATCTGGAGTCTGTGGCTGCGGTCCCGGAACCTCACACTTTTGACGTTCGTCTTTCCCTGATGCATCGCTCCCATGTTCATGATTATGAAGTGAAGTTCAGTGAAGACGGCCATAGTCATGACCATGACCTTTCCGGTATTGAGGGTTCCGGCGCAGGTCTGGCTGAATACCAGGATGCACATGCCCTGGCACACGCGAAGGATATTAAGCATCGCTTTACCGGGAAAGAGGTGACGACCGGACAGATCCTGCTGTTCGGGCTGACAGGCGGGCTCATCCCTTGTCCTGCAGCGATCACCGTCCTGTTAATTTGTCTTCAGCTAAAGGCCATGATGTTAGGGGCCACGCTGGTGTTATGTTTTAGTCTCGGACTGGCATTAACACTGGTGACGGTCGGTGTAGGTGCGGCGCTCAGTGTCCGGCAGGTGGCTAAACGCTGGGGCGGGTTCGATGCCCTTGCCAAACGAGCGCCTTACTTTTCCGGGGGCCTGATGGCTGTGGTGGGGCTCTATATGGGGGTTCATGGCTGGATCGGGCTGGTTCACTGACAAGTCATTCAGACATTCCGGCTTCTTTCCCGGGCTTTTCCGGGGGCTAACAGGAGGATCGGTACGGCGGGTGGCTTGGGCATCCGACACAGTTGCGTCACCCTGCCTGAGACGAAGGCTCACCGGTGAGCGGCAGCAATATCGGGCGTCCGGTGGGCCGGAGGCGGAAGGTGATACAGGGAGGGGCCGTAACTACCCGTTTGTCAGCGGATAAAAATACCCCCGGCCGGGCCGGGGGTGACTGACGAAGCGATTGACGATTAGTGAGAAACGTCTTCGCCGAAATATTTTTCAGAAATCTTCTGGTAAGTCCCGTCTTTTTTCATATCGGCCAGAGCATTGTTGATGGCACCCTGCAGTGACGATTCGCCTTTTCTCATCAGAACACCGGATGCGCTGGCATTGTCTTCTGAAGCAACGATCTTAACCGGTGCATCAGGGCGGTGTTTTTTGAAGTCCAGGAACGACAGCTTATCATTCAGGGTGGCATCTGCACGGCCCTGAACCACCAGGTCGATGGACTGGTTAAAACCATCGGTGCTGACCAGGTTAGCCCCTGCATTACGGGCCAGTTGCGCATAGTTGCTGGTCAGTGACTGGGCAGCATTCTTACCTTTCAGGTCGGCAAAACTGTGGATGCTGTCGTTACTGTTTTTCACAATCACCACGGCTTTTGAGGCGATGTAAGGCTGTGAGAAATCATATTTTTTCTCACGGGCCGGGGTGATCCCCACTTCATTGATGACCACGTCATAACGTTTGGCATCCAGACCGGCGATCAGGCCGTCCCATTTACTTTCGACGAATACCGGTTTGACATGCAGTTTTTGTGCAATGGCCCGACCGATTTCCACGTCAAACCCGGTCAGGTCACCGGAGATAGTATGGAAGGTGAAAGGGGCGTAGGTCCCTTCTGTACCGATAGTCAGCTCACCGGCAGAGCGGACTTTTGCCAGAGAATCATCTGCCAGTGCTGAGTGAGCAACACCCAGAGATAACAGGGCTGAGAGTAACAGTGTTGTTTTTTTCATTACTTGCTCCTAAGTAGTATCAGACCTGGCCAACGGCAGAAAGGCCGCCGGTCAGTGTGGCAATATATTGGGCCGTCCTGGCCTTCTGCGGGTGCCTGAACAGCTGTGCGGAATCGCCGGTTTCAATGATTTCACCGGCTTCGAGGAAAATGGTGTGACTTGCGACCGAAGCCGCCAGACGCAGATCATGGGTTGCCATCAGCATGGTGGTTCCTTCTTCTGCCAGCTGTTTCAGTACGGCCACCACTTCTGCAGACAGTTCCGGGTCCAGTGCGGATGTCGGTTCATCACAAAGCAACACTTTCGGGGAGGGGGCCAGCGCTCTGGCAATGGCCACCCGTTGCTGCTGCCCGCCGGAAAGTGTCGCCGGCATCACATCACGTTTATGCAGCAGACCGACTTTTTCCAGCAGGGTTTCGGCACGGGCGACTGCATCGCCTTTACTCCATTTGTGCACCACCAGCAGACCTTCTGTAATGTTTTCCAGTACCGTTTTATGCGGAAACAGGGAGAAGTTCTGAAAGACCATCCCGGTCTGTCGGCTGATGCGCTGGATATCCCGGGTGCGCAGAGGCTTTCCGTTAAAGGCCAGCGTTTCCTGATCGAGCGTGATACTCCCGGACTGCGGTGTTTCCAGAAGGTTCAGGCAACGCAACAGGGTGCTTTTCCCGCTACCGGAAGGGCCTATCAGGGCAGTCACTGAGCCTTTCGGCAGTTGCAGCGAGATATCCTTCAGAACATGATTATCCTGAAAATATTTGTTAATCCCGTTTAATGAAATCATCTGCTTACGACTCCGCTTTCTCTTCGCGGGAGAAATGAATCTCCAGTTTGTTCTGCAGCGCAGAAAGGATTGTGCTGAAGAACAGATAAATCAGTGCAGCCTCGGTATAAAGGATCAGCGGCTGATAAGTCACGGCGGCAATACGTTGTGCGGCCAGGAACATCTCCGGCACCGTGATCACCGACGCCAGTGAGGTATCTTTCACTAATGAGATAAAGGTGTTTGATAATGGCGGAACCGCAATTCTCGCCGCCTGCGGCAGAATGATGCGACTTAATGCCTGACGCCAGCTCATTCCGATGGAGTGCGCGGCTTCCCATTGGCTGACCGGTACCGATTTAATGGTTGCGCGAATAATTTCAGAAGAGTAGGCACCGATATTTAAGGTGAAGCCAATCACCGCCGCAGGGAATGCAGAAATAGTGATCCCTGCACTCGGCAGTGCGTAGAAAATCAGGAATAACTGGACCAGCAGGGGGGTACCCCGCAACAGCCAGACATAGAAACGGGCAAAGATCTTTAACGGTTTAGGCCCGTACAGACGGATCAGCGCGACAATAAAGCCCAGAGAAAGCCCCAGAACAAATGACAATAACGTCAAAGGGATTGTAAAAGTCAATCCGGCGTGCAACATCGGCCAGAATGATTCAGCGGCAAGAGATAACCATGCTGGCACAGTACACCTTCCAAAGAAAAAGAGAAAAAAACAGGCCAGCCCGCAAGGCTGACCGCTTTGGCTATTTTAGGCAGTAATCGGCGGCAGGGAAATAATAATTGTGCATATCTTTAGAGAGATATTTAACCGTAATGGCTTTTTGTCCCTCTCCGGGGACGTTGCTGCCGGAATTCTGAGCAGAATTCCCTGTGTATGGGGAGTACACTGATAAGCCTGGTCAATCTGAAAACACGCGCAAACGCAGTTCTCTGCATTAATGAGGTCAGATAAATGATTACTTTTAAACGGGTGTACGAACCGGCAGCCGGACAGGATGGCTGGCGGGTACTGGCTGATCGTCTCTGGCCCCGCGGGGTCAGCAAATCCTCGCTGACAATGGATGAATGGTGTCGTGACATTACGCCCTCCGCAGAACTCCGGCAGGCTTATCATCATCAGCTGATTGATTTTCAGACCTTTGGTGAGCGCTACCTGGCAGAACTGACGCATCCGGAGGCTGAGGATTGTTTGCGACGGCTGGCCCTGAAGGCCAGCACCGGGAATCTGACTCTGCTGAGTGCGGTGAAATCACCGCAGACCAGTCATATTCCCTGGCTGACCCGTGTGCTGGAGCAACACATTCGCCTGCTGAACGATGGTCTGACAGAGCAGTAGTCCCGTCATATACCCGGTGCAGATAACGCTGGTGGTTTAACCGGGCATTTTTTCTTTTTGCCGTTCGCTGCCTCTGTTTACCTTCCTCTCACCTCATCTCTGTGCCGGTTCACCGGCAGGTCTGTCTTTGTCACGTTTATTCACAGAAAAAGGAGCACATCGCTGACCGGCAGGGTACAATACTAAACTGATCCGTTCGGTTATTAATTGCAGGGAGCCCGATGAGAACATTAACAGAAGAACGCAGAGATGCCATTATCGACGCCGGACTGGCGCTGTTTCAGGAAATGGGGTACGAGCGTACTTCCATGAATGAAGTGGCAAAACGAGTCGGCGGATCGAAGGCTACGTTGTATAACTACTTCTCGTCCAAAGAAGAGTTGTTTGAGACGGTCGTCCGGCGTTACAGCACACTTTTTCTGACGGAAGCGGCCGCTGAACTGCAGGATACCGGGCCCGGGAAACTGGCGCTGGAAGATAAACTGACGCGCTTTGGCGAAAAGATGTTGTCGGTGCTGACCAGCGAAAACCAGGCGATGCAGATTTACCGTTGTGTGATTTCCGAAGCCGGGCATTCAGATATCGGCCGGCTTTTCTTCGAATCAGGACCGAAAGAGAGTATGGAAAAACTGAGTGAGCTCTTTGCCGAAGCGATGAATAACGGCGAGCTGGCACCGGCTAATCCGATGCTGCGGGCCTCTCAGTTTACTTCATTGATCAAGGCTGAAACCGAAGTCATGCTTTTCAGCCGTGAAGTGCCGCGCTGCACTGACGAGCAGATCCGGCAAATGGTAAAAAACGGCGTCAGTTTGTTTATGAAAGGTGCAGCTACGCACTGATCCCTTTCACTGCGATCCT
Organism: Tatumella sp. UCD-D_suzukii; assembly: GCF_000611875.2. NCBI lineage: Bacteria > Pseudomonadati > Pseudomonadota > Gammaproteobacteria > Enterobacterales > Erwiniaceae > Tatumella > Tatumella sp. UCD-D_suzukii. The sequence goes on along the minus strand of NZ_JFJX01000057.1, from coordinate 76,013 downwards.
TATTGCGCCATTCCCGGGCATTGAGGACCGCCAGCCACTACCGCGACGAACCGGCAGGGCAGTGCCTCACCGGGCCTGGTGTATTCGCGGTATCGGCTATCTGCCGGGCCAGTTGCGATATCAGTTGTTGCCATGCCGGGAACAGGGGGGCAATCCCGCCCGTCACAGGCAAGGTTAGCGTGCTATAACAACTCAGTCGTTCACGATGAGCCCCTTCGCGGGTCAGAAGTTGCCAGTCCGCCTCCAGGGAAACATTCTGTCCGGGCCTTGCATCGAACCGTCTCACCTGTAGCCATAGCCGTTGGGCGGGTAAAGCCGCATCCACAGACGTCAGAGAAACCGGTGTCTGTAACCGGGCCTCCAGTGCATTGCGGATTTCATCACTTAACGGGCTGAGCCACTGGTCGTTATTCAGGATATAAACGCGGTCAGTGCCTCCACGAACAATGATCTGCGACCGGTCCAGCGATACCGGGACCCCGACCGGCAGAATTTCCAGCGGGGCCAGTAACGACGGTACCGCCGGATGATCGGCCGCCCCGGTGCCGGTAAGCGTATGGTATCGGATGGCCGGTGAAGCACAGCCGCAAAGCAGGCAAAAAATTATCAGCCCCGCCATATGCCGGATATCACTCATGGGTAACTCTCCTTTCTGTCATGTGCCGTTCCGGTCGGTATTTCAGGGGACATTTCCTCCTGACGTCCTTTCAGCAGCGCCCCGGGCGATCGGCTTAACTGGTCGGTAAACAGGCGTACTGCGCGTAAGGTGCCATTGGCCTGCCGGAGTGTTTGTAGCAAACTGACCATCAGCGGCGAGTCTTCGGCCAGTAGATCCCGGACAGTTTGTGTCGTTTTCAGGGCCTGGCCTGTCAGTTGATTCACTGACGGTAATGTCTGAGAGTTGACCAGTGTTAAGGTCCGGTCCAGGCCGGCCAGCGTCCCGTCAAGATGTCTGCCAATGGAAACCAGAGGCATCTGATTAACCCTGGTCACAATACCGGCAATCTGCTCCTGTATTTTATCCAGTCCGCCGTTGATGGTCGGGAGCTCTATCGGCCTCGCCTGCAGGTTGAAAGGTACCCGGGGAGCATCGGCGATAAAATCCAGCGAAATATAAAGTTGTCCGGTCAGTAAATTACCCGGTACGGCCCGGGCGCGTAAACCGTTCGCCACCAGTTCACGGGTAAAGAGCGCCGCATCGCTTTGTAAATCGTCTGAGGTGCGGCCCGGTAACCGGGATAACACATGGCCCAGACGTGACGGATACACGTCAATATTCACCAGGGTCGGAAAGCGGTACCCCGTCGGGTTGTAGTCCAGCTCCAGTGAGGTGACTTTACCAATTTGTACGCTGGAAAATTCTACCGGTGCTCCGACGGTCAGGCCGCGCAGCGACTGGTTAAAACGCAACCGGAAGCGGATCGCCGGGCCGTCCGGTGAGGCCATCGCCGCATCCTGATCCGCCGCCAGGACATAGTGAGCTGCGGGCGGAGTTGTCACTCCTCCATTGGCAGGCGGGGGAGTAGCAAAGGCGATACCGCCTGCCATAATTGCCGCGACGGTTTCCGTTTTCAGACGGAAGCCGTTCGCGCCAACCGACAGGTCGAGTCCGCTGACATTCCAGAATCGGGTGTCCGGGGTCAGCAGATGATCATAAGGTGCGTCCACAAAGGCGGTAAGTGTGATACCACTACCATCTTCTTTCAGATGATAAGAGGCGATCCGGCCAACCTGAATGCGGCGAAAGTACACCGGAGAGCCGATATCCAGCGATCCCAGATCCTGAGTCTCAATCAGTATCTGGCTGCCCGGGGTGTTATGGATCACCGCCGGAGGAGTTTCAAGGCCGGTAAAACGGGTAGCCGGCCGCGGCTGATAGCCTTTGTCGGCTTCAATATAAGCCCCGGAAATCAGGGTATCGATCCCGCTGACGCCATTCATGCCAATGCGCGGCCGCACCACCCAGAAGCGGCTATCGGTGCGGAGAATATTTTCGGCATTTTTATCGATACTTACACTGACCAGCACGGAGGCATCATCGTTGCTTAACGCAATACTCTGTACCACACCGATGGTGACATCCTTATATTTCACCGGGGTCTGACCAGCCACCAGCCCGGCCGCACTGTGAAACGTAATGGTAACTTCCGTACCGCTATCCAGTTGTGCGCGGATAAGCGTAAACAGTCCCCAGACCAGCGCCAGGACGGGCAACAGCCAGACCAGACGATGCCATCGGTTTTGCTGCAGAACACGGGGTACGGCAGGAGGCGCGTATTTCATTGAGTTGTTCTCCACAGCGTACGCGGGTTAAAGCAAAGCGCGGAACAAAGCGTCAGGATCACCACCAGACCGAAAAACAGGATCCCGGCCCGGGGTTCAGCCTCAGCCAGCCCGTTAAAACGCACCAGACCGCACACGACGGCAACCACCACCACATCCAGCATCGACCAGTAACCTACCCACTCTATTGCCCGGTAAAGTCGGGTACGCCTGAGCCTTTGCAGTTCACTCAGTTGCCGGACATTCAGCAGCAGCCGGATCATCACCAAAAATTTCAGACAGGGGATCAGGACACTGGCAATAAAGATAATGGCGGCAATTGCACAGGAGCCGCTGTGCCAGAAGTCAGCGACGCCCTGCAGGATAGTGCTTTCACTGCGCCGGCCAAACAGGGTAGTACTCATCACCGGCAGAAGGTTGGCCGGAAGATAGCAGAGCATGGCGGTGATCAGGCAGGCCAGGGAGGGGCTCAGACGATGATGTGGCTGAGCGACCAGGCTGTTACAGCGTACACAGCGCACAACAGCACCATCTTCCGGCTGCAGGCGAAATGCCAGACCGCATTCGGAGCAGCTACAGACCGCCGGATGACGGGATAAAGAAATATTATTCATGATGCGTTTTCACCTTGTGGCGGCGGGCAGAAAGCAGCGACCACAGAGGCTGCAGGTCATAGCCGTTAATAATGATCAGTAAAATCACAGAGGCCACCAGCGCCCAGCTGCCGGGGCCGGGTGCAACGTCGAGAAAAGAAGAGAGCTTCACTGCCGCGACCAGGAACCCTGAAACAATGACTTCCGCCATACTCCAGGGATGCAAACGGGCCAGTAGTTTCATCACGACCACAAATCCGGGCGCTGGCTGTCGGAGACGGGCAAACAGCAGCACCCAGCCGGTGAGCAGGATTTGTATTAACGGCACACCGATCAGCAGGCCTGCCGTCAGGATCCCGGTAAGCACCGAAAAGCTCCCGGTGATCGCCAGAATGCCTTGTAACAGCGTGACACTGCGGGTCAGCCCGTGAGCCGTCACAGTCATCACCGGCATCAGGTTTGCTATCAGGAAGGTCACCAGCGCTGCGAAACAGAAAGGCAGCAGATCCTGCAGGGTAAATGCACTTCTGCGGTAAAGGACAGTCGCGCAGCGCCGGCATTGCAGGCTGGCTTTCCGGTCAGAAAGCCGGTAACGGTAAACGCTTTCGCAACAGGGACAGACGATGAGATGCGGGTAAATTTTCATAGCAGCTCTGAGGGGCCGGAGACGGGCTGCGGGCAGCGATATCCGGTGTCCCCGGAATACGTTACCCTCAGATCCGTGCTGTCAGTGGGAGATCCGCCCCCGGGCCTGGCCCGGGGGCGGGCAGCCTTATTTCAGTAATTCAAGTAACTGATCGGCACCCTTATCGATACCGGTTTCTGCGGCACTCATCGAACCGAAGGTTGCGCCGATATTCATGGCATTCGGATACTGATGGGTAATATAGGAGCCAAGCAGTTGATTTGTGCTGGCGTCATAAATTTCAGCGGCGTAATTCACTGAACCGCTAAACATTCCCCGGCCGCCACGGATAGACTGCACGATATTATAGGGGCCGCCGGCCAGATCAAACTTAGTGACGGTACCGACCACCTGTGTGGTTGTGGCAGCTCCGGTCAGCGTAAGCTTCAGACGCAGGGTGCCGGGGGTGGCTTCGGTAGTTTCGACAAACCTTTCGCGCAGCGTTTCAGCAAATTTATTCTGCATATAGCGGGCGAGATCCTGACGATCGGACTGTGACAGGTCACCGAACTGGTTGTCTGTTCCCTGATAAACGGTGACCGGATCAATGATGATATTGCGGTATTTTTTCCAGTCAGTACGGGTCACAAAATGGTACGGAATTTTGTCAGCGTCTTTGCCGGTATTCACGGTCATCTGTGATGCCGAACTTACCCCGGAATAGCGCGGTGGGGGATTACCGGCACAGCCTGCCAGCACAACAGCCACCAGCAATATCATCGATCGTGAAGCCCGCGGGAATGTCATCATAGTTAAATATCCTGTAATTATTTGCCAGAGGTATGGATGAGTTACTGTGTCTTTAGTGATCCCCGTGATGGCGGGGATCAACCCGATCCTGTAATAACTGTACAGTCTAGTTTTGCATTGGCAGTGTAAAACTGTCAATCGGTGTTTCCGGATGTGTCATTCATCAGAAGAGTCGCTCCTTTTGTGGAGGGGGTTCATTTTAGTTGTTAAATATCATGGTGTTACTTTACTTTTATTGGCAGAGTACCGGGCAGGCAGAGAAGATAATGTAATGACTATGTAAGGACAAACAGCAGGAAAGTGCGGGTCATAGTATAATTTCAGATAAATGAACCGGGGTGTACAGTTTTATTGCGGGGATATCGTCAGAGAAGGGAATTTCTGACGGGCCGGGTATTTCGGTCTTGATGTTATTTACGGGATATTCAGCAACAGACTGCCGTAGCCTATTTATTTATTACCCATGACCTGCAGGTAGTACGGGAAATTGCAGATGAAGTCGCCGTGCTGTTTCAGGGGGAAGTGATCCGTCAGGGACCGGTGAGAGAGGCTTTGCAGGAGCCTTTGGATAACTATACCCGGCAGTTACTGCGCTCAGTCCCTGAAATGCGCAGGGGCTGGCTGGAGGAACAACGTCAGTTGACCGGAAGTGATAAACCGGCGTAACCCTCCCGTTAAGCAGAAAATGCCTGCCGGACCCGGCAGGCAGGCCCCTTTGTCTGAGAGAGCATGAAAAAATAGCCTGCACCGAAGGCTGATGCCGGGGCTGAAATTCATGAAAGTTACATAAAGTTACTGACTCTCTGCTTCACAGCGTTTTCATTATGCTTTATTTTCTATTAACGCGCTGACGACGGGGGGCTTATGCCGTTTTCCGGTGTTTGTATCAAAATAACCCCGGCATTCCGGGCGGCCTCAAAACACGGGTGTAATGCCTGCAGCTAAGAAGTCTTCGCTTTCATCGGGTTACCGGCATACTGATCATAGCCACAACAGCGACGGACTCAGATGACCCGCCACAACCTGTTTACCGGTAATATCGCTCCCCGGGGAGGAAGATTTCATGCATGCCCGTCTCCGGGGCGGGAGTTCAGCTACCTTCAGGATAGCCGGGATAACCGGCTATCAGGAAACACCGGCGGCTTCTGAGTTTCGTCTCAGCCGGATGTCGCAGCCAGAGTCAATGAGGCGGGGCCTGCAGTGCTATCGGCACTGGCAAAGAGCAACAGTCAATGGAGTCTATCGCTATGAGTGTTATCACTACAACTGCACTGCAACGTCGACGCGGAGCCGATGTTTTGCTGGAGACTCTGGCCAGCGAAGGGGTGGAATATATTTTTGGTAATCCGGGCACCACGGAATTGCCGCTGATTGATGCACTGTTACGTAATCCGGCACTGAAATATATCCTTGCGCTGCAGGAATCGAGTGCGGTCGCTATGGCCGATGGATATGCACAAGCCTCGGGTAAACCGGGGTTCCTGAATCTGCATACCGCCGGGGGCCTTGGCCACGGGATGGGAAATCTGCTTAATGCGAAGGTATCACGCACGCCGCTGGTGGTAACTGCCGGGCAGCAGGATACACGCCATTCTTTCAGCGATCCTCTGTTGTATGACGACCTGGTGAGTATCGCAGCGCCTGCCGTAAAATGGGCAGAGAACGTGGTCAGTGCGGCTCAGATACCGGTACTCGTCCGGCGGGCATTTCACGATGCGAATGCGGCTCCCGGCGGACCGGTATTTCTTGCGTTGCCGATGGATATTATGGATGAAGTCAGCGATGTTCCCATCGGTGAGTCCTCGCGGATTGATCAGCGGGCGACGGCAGGCTCACTGCCGCATCTTGCGAATTTGCTTGCAGATTATCCGCCAGGAAAAGTCGCGCTGATTGCCGGTGATGAGATTTACAGCAGTGATGCCTCGGCTGAAGCGCAGCAGGTCGCTGAGTTGTTAGGGGCGCATGTGTATGGTTCATCATGGCCTTCCCGGATCCCGTTTCCGACCTCTCACCCTTTGTGGCGGGGCAATATGCCGACCACAGCACAGGGCATTGCGGATATTCTGCATAATTATCAGGCTATTTTCGCATTGGGCGGTAAGTCATTAATTACTATTCTTTATAGCGAAGGGTCTGCGGTACCGGAAAGTTGTGCGGTTTATCAGCTCTCTGCCGACGTGAAAGATCTCGGGCGCTCTTATGCAACCCGCCTTTCGGTCGCAGGAGACATTAAAGTGTCACTGAGGGCGATGTTACCGATACTGGAAAATGCGACGACAGCGCAACGCGACCTCTATGAGGCACAGATAGCACAAGCCGGAGATGAAAAGCAGCGGGCGCGCGAAGCACTGGAAAAAGAGGTAGAAGCAAAATTCGGGCTTCCGGTCATCAACCCGCTGGTCGCGGCCCATGAAGCCGTACGCACCATTGGCCCGGACGTGGCAATCGTGGATGAAGCGTTATGTGTTTCTTCGCTGGTGCGTAAGTTTCTCTCCAGTGATCAGGCCGGACAGTACGGATTTATGCGTGGCGGGGCGCTGGGCTGGGGAATGCCTGCCGCCGTGGGTTACTGTCTGGGACGGGACCGGCATCCTGTGGTCTGCCTGGTCGGGGATGGCGCGGCCATGTATTCACCGCAGGCAATGTGGACTGCTGCGCACGAAAATCTGCCGGTGACTTTTGTGGTGATGAATAATCAGGAGTACAACATCCTGAAGAATTTTATGCGCGGTCAGCAGCATTATACTTCCGCACAAACCAATACCTATATTGCGATGGATATTACTCAGCCGAAGATAGATTATCAGGCGCTGGCTGTCTCGATGGGACTGCCCACACAATGCATCCGGAAGGCGTCCGATATCGCACCGGCGATTGAGGCGGCAATCGCCAGCGGTAAACCCGGTCTTATTGAAATCATGGTCAGCGCCGGATAATTGTCATCCCTGTGATCCGCTGCCACGGGTCACAGGGCACGTTTTTATTGCAACGGTGATGGCGGTCTGCCAGTGAATGCCCCTCTCTGAGCTTCGCTCAATATCCTGTCCGTTTACACCAGAGAAGCAGGCCTTTTAAGGGGGACGGGCATCTTCGACGGGCGTCAGAACCCATATACGTACCGACGGGAATGCATTATCTGTGGATTTCCCGGGAAAATCATAATTCCGGCGCTTATGTTGAATGATAATTCCCGGTGGTTTGTTAAAAAATATATTTTTTATGACGCGAAGGATCAATATTTTTAACCCCCAGGGTAAAGGAAGATATAAAACTGGCGTTTTATTGACTCCACTATTTAATATCAGTGATTAAAATTATTTAAGTAAATCGCTCGGAATAAAAAATAGTTAAAATGCAGGTTTTCTGATCCTCATTAATATATCAATCCGAAATCAACGGTACGATAGTTGTCATAGCATGAACTCCATCCGCTAATAATAGTGAGCAGGATCACTTTTCGATGAGTGTTATTTCCTGCATTCATCTAAGGCATAAAGTCACTTACAAGGAATGGTAATGGCGATTGAAGCGATAAAGGAAGGGAATACTTACGCAACCATGACTAAAGTGGTCCCGGTGACCGCAATTGCATATTATTCTCCCGGCCCGAGGCTGTATTTTCATCCCGACAGTGAAACTATTATTGCGCTGGACAAGTCCGACGGCGACAAGCTTGAACAGGAGCATAACCGGCTTTCTTTTTTACTGGCGGCTCGTGTGGATGCACAGCAGCGTATAGAACTCCTGACCGAAGAGGCAGCGAAAATTGGCTGGGCCGGCTTAACCGGGCGGGATCGTTATCAGTATCTGCTGAAACAGGAATACCGGCAGCTTGATGAGGCTGTCAGGGCGCTGCGTAATGAACTGGCTGACCTGACCCCCGCCAGCGCGCTTCCACGGGCGACATTACCGGATGAAATCACAAAAATAAACGCCATCGGGATCACGGAGTTGATTGAAATCCGCAGTCACTGGCGGCGCTACCGGCTGAATAGCGGTGAGAAAAATGCCAATACCCGGAGCTTTATTTCAGCGGACAGTCATACCGGAGAAGACGGGGTCACCCGGATGCGACAACGTATTGATATGGAAAAGCTGAAAACCCAGCTTTCGACCATTAAGCCTTCGATGACGTTATGGGAGCAAAAGCTGATTGAGGAGCATATCGGGGGGCTTACCCGGTGGGCGGAAGAGCTTAATGAAAGCCTGAAAAAACAGACAGTTTCCGGAAGCGGTAATATCGCACTGGACAGTCAGGCTCAGCTACTGCGTTGGACATATGGCGCAGGCCTTAAAGGGTGTCTGGATCCGTTCGAATTTGATATCCGGACCCGTCAGAAGAAAACCAATGCCATCGTCAGCGAAAAACTGAGTGCTTATGCCGGCCTGGTGCTGGCGGAAGGTAAGAGTACGGCAAAAGTTTACTGGCCCGACTCTGCCGGAGTGCGTATCTGTTATCCGCTGGACCCGGCAAGAATACCTGGTGGTGGTATGGGCGTGCTGGGAACGTTGCGTTTTGATTTTGAACTGGCGCTATCGGGCAGTATTGGTGCCAGCCTGGGGATTGAGGCGGGCGTAAACTTTTCCGGGGATATGGTGAAAGGTCTGCCGGTAAAAGCAGCTGCCACTGGTGTTCCGGGTTACTGGCGACAGGTGGATATCTCAAAAGCGGCAGAGGAGGTGACGCCCGGCGCGGAACTGAGTCTGTTTGCCGGGGCGGAAGCCGGGACAAATCTTAGCGGGCAGCTGGTCTGGCGCAATCCTGATCGGGACAGAGATGCCGGTACGCAGTTCAGTACGCTGGCGAAGGTGGCAACAGACGTAACGGCGCAGGCCGGGTGGGGTGTCAGTGGCTGTGTGCAGCTCAGTTGGTCCGTATCAGGGTAAAGGGTGGTCTCTGCTCAGGTGTGGGGGCAAAAGGTTCGGTGACGCTGGAGGTAGATGGCCGGGCGATAATGAGCGAGTTTATGCCCTGCCTTGTCTATATGCTGCGGAACGCCGATTACACCCGGATGATGACAATTATGACAGAGGATGATTACAACTGTTTTTGCGCGATCCCTTTACTGGCCGGAATGTACGGCCTTAATCGGGTAATTGATGCCGCAGGAGGCATTATTGATGCGCTAAAAAGCGGGTGGGCCGACAAGGAAGCCCGCGTAAGGCTGATGAACGAAATTCTTGCCAGTGATGACTATATGAAATTCGCCCCCCCGGAAACCAAGGGGGCGGTTATCGCCTCGCTGATTGAAATCAGCTTCTGGGATGAAATTGCCAGCCCGGCCAGCCATCGGGGAGAAAAGTGTGAGGCAGGGGTGGTCTTTGCCAGCCGTAAGCGGGCGATACTGAACGTAATACGCTGGGTTCAGTCGAAGCGTGAGTATGAAAACGTTATGCAACATCTTTCGACGACCATAGGTGAAAAAGGTGACTGGAAGGCGAATGAAGCCCGTGTGCTGGCATTTCTGGGCCGGGGTGAAACTCCGGTCGGGTATGGCGATGATGGCAGCTTTGTTCCCTGGGCACAGAAAGTCATCATTACCCCCAGTCATTATGCAGAAAATCTGCGCGCTATTTACAACGGGCTGTGGGATGCCCCTGCGGTTCCGGCCGGACATCCGAATATGTCTGAAGGGAGACTGACAGAAGTACCTCTGAGGTATCTCCACAGTTGTACGAGCTATATCATCACCCAACATGGACGATAAGCTGTGAAAAAAGAGACAGTGGTACAGATAACCCTAATGGCACTGGCCCTTGCGATACTGGCGGGGTGCCGTGATGAGCAGGAAAAGCAAGCGGACCAGGACGCGCTGATCAGTGTTTCGTTAAATAATCTGGTGATGGTGAAAGGGGGAGAGTTTCTGATGGGGGATTTTGGTCCTCTGATTGGGGAAAAACTGCCTTTTAATGTGGATAAAGATACACCTCTTCACCGGGTTGTACTGTCTGATTTCCGGATAGGAAAATACCGGGTGACCTGGGGGGAATTTAACCGCTGGCTTGATCTTCAGGGGCGTGAGGAAAACGACTATTACAGATGGACAATGGATCATAAAGATCCGGATTTTCAATCGGATAAAGTTTATATGGGAAATAACTATCCGGCAACGGTTAGCTGGCAGGATGCCCGGTCCTACTGCCAGTGGCTGGGGCAGGTCAGCAACCGTTATATGGATCTGCCCACTGAAGCCCAGTGGGAATATGCCGCACGCAGTCGTGGTCAGTTCCGGATTTACGGGAATAGCACTGACAGGTGGTATTATGAAGATGATCCCTCGATAAATTTTACCATTTACCACGCTCCTGTCGGAAGCTATCCGCCTAATCCACTCGGATTATATGACATGATGGGCAATGGTTCTGACTGGATCAAGGACTGGTACGCGAAGAATTATTATACTGTTTCTCCTGAAAAAGACCCACAAGGTCCGGCTCAGGGCGAGAAAAAAGTTATACGTACTGGTGAACATGGTACTGGAATCTACACCATAGTACGTAGCAGTCAGCGACCTGATAATAAATGGGGCTCAGAATTCCGCTGCGTGGAAAACAGCCCCTTAAAATAAGCGACTTATTGGTTAAGTGTTGCTTTCCTTTGATTATCGTCTTATTTGCCTCAGGGTCACGGCCCGACATGGATGACAGGTTATGAACAAAGAGACAGTGGTACAGATAACCCTAATGGCACTGGCCCTTGCGATACTGGCGGGTTGCCGTGATGAGCAGGAAAAGAAAGCGGACCAGGATGCGCTGATCAGCGTTTCGTTAAATAATCTGGTGATGGTGAAAGGGGGGGAGTTTCTGATGGGGGATTTTGGCCCTCTGATTGGGGAGAAACTGCCTTTTAATGTGGATAAAGATACACCTCTTCACCGGGTTGTACTGTCTGATTTCCGTATAGGAAGATACCGGGTGACCTGGGGGGAGTTTAACCGCTGGCTTGATCTTCAGGGGCGGGATAAAAATGAAATCTATCAGACGATAGAAAAAGGGAAATATTTCAGCAAACGTGACAAAGAGGCGCTGGGAGATAATTATCCGGCAACGGTTAGCTGGCATGATGCCCGGAGTTACTGCCAGTGGCTGGGACAGGTCAGCAATCGTTATATGGATCTGCCCACCGAAGCCCAGTGGGAATATGCCGCACGCAGTCGTGGGAAATTATTTATATTTGCTAACGCCGATAATAAAAATTACTTTCATGACGATAAAGAACGCAACTACGCCTCCTCCAGTAATAAAAAACCCGTTGGCAGTTTTCCACCTAATCCGTTAGGCCTTTATGACATGATGGGAAATGGAGAGGATTGGCTAACAGACTGGTATTCCGCAGATTACTACAATCATTCCCCTGTCAAAGATCCGCAAGGGCCGGAGATCGGGAATAAAAAATCAGTGAGAGGTGAGCGTGGATCAGGGCATACATTAACTATCTATAGAAATAGTAACAAACCGGATTCAGAGTGGGGTTCACAATTCCGCTGCGTGGAAAACAGCCCGTTAAAATAAGCGACTTATTGGTTAAGTGTTGCCTTCCTGTGATGATCGTATTATTTGCCTCAGGGTCACGGCCCGACATGGATGACAGGTTATGAACAAAGAGACAGTGGTACAGATAACCTTAATGGCACTGGCCCTGGCGATACTGGCGGGTTGCCGGGATGAGCGGGAAAAGAAAGCGGACCAGGACGCGCTGGTCAGTGTTTCGTTAAATAATCTGGTGATGGTGAAAGGGGGAGAGTTTCTGATGGGGGATTTTGGCCCTCTGGTCGGAGAAAAGCTGCCTTTTAATCCTAACCCTGATACGCCCCGGCACAACGTTATCCTGTCTGATTTCCGGATAGGTAAATACCGGGTGACCTGGGGTGAATTTAACCGCTGGCTTGATCTTCAGGGGCGGGATAGAAATGAAATCTATCAGACGATAGAAAAAGGGAAATATTTCACCCTGCAGGATAAAGAGGCGCTGGGAAGCAACTATCCGGCAACTGCAAGCTGGAACGATGCCCGGTCCTACTGCCAGTGGCTGGGGCAGGTCAGCAATCGACATATGGATCTGCCCACCGAAGCCCAGTGGGAATATGCCGCACGCAGTCGTGGTCAGTTCCTTATTTTTTCTAATGCGGACAACAAAAATTATCTCTATGAGGATAAAAATATTAACTATGCATTACATAAAAAAGCGGTAGGAAGTTACCCGCCGAATCCACTCGGATTATATGACATGATGGGCAATGGTTCTGACTGGATCAAGGACTGGTATGCCGCAGATTACTATAAACACTCTCCGGGAAAAGACCCTCAGGGCCCTGATACGGGGGATAAAAAAGTGCACAGGCCCGGAAATCGTGACTCTCGCAGTTATACCATTATCCGAAATAGCAAAAGACCCGATATTGAATGGGGCTCAGAATTCCGCTGCGTGGAAAACAGCCCCTTAAAATAAGCGACTTATTGATAATTTTTTCCTTCCTTTGATGATCGTATTATTTGCCTCAGGGTCACGGCCCGACATGGATGACAGATTATGAACAAAGAGACAGTGGTACAGATAACCTTAATGGCACTGGCCCTGGCGATACTGGCGGGTTGCCGTGATGAGCAGGAAAAGAAAGCGGACCAGGACGCGCTGGTCAGTGTTTCGTTAAATAATCTGGTGATGGTGAAAGGGGGAGAGTTTCTGATGGGGGATTTTGGTCCTCTGATTGGGGAAAAACTGCCTTTTAATGTGGATAAAGATACACCTCTTCACCGGGTCATACTGTCTGATTTCCGGATAGGTAAATACCGGGTGACCTGGGGTGAATTTAACCGCTGGCTTGACCTTCAGGGGCGTGAGGAAAACGACTATTACAGATGGACAATGGATCATAAAGATCCGGATTTTCAATCGGATAAAGTTTATATGGGAAATAACTATCCGGCAACAGTTAGCTGGCAGGATGCCCGGAGTTACTGCCAGTGGCTGGGGCAGGTCAGCAACCGTCATATGGATCTGCCCACCGAATCCCAGTGGGAATATGCCGCACGCAGTCGTGGTCAGTTCCTGATTTTTTCTAATGCGGACAACAAAAATTATCTCTATGAGGATAAAAATATTAACTATGCATTACATAAGAAAAAGGTAGGGAGTTACCCGCCGAATCCGCTCGGATTATATGACATGATGGGCAATGGTTCTGACTGGGTCAAGGACTGGTATGCCGCAGATTACTACAAATACTCTCCGGAAAAAGACCCCCAGGGCCCTGATACGGGGGATAAAAAAGTGCACAGGCCCGGAAATCATGACGCCCGCAGTTACACCATTAGTCGGAACAGTAAAAAACCCGATAATAAATGGGGCTCACAATTCCGCTGCGTGGAAAACAGCCCGCTAAAATAAGCGACTTATTGGTTAAGTGTTGCTTTCCTTTGATAATCATCTTATCTGCCTCAGGGAGAAGGAGCCGAAAGGTAGCCTGACGACGCAAACTAAAGATGCTAAGCCTGGAAACGCAGGTTGATGATCTGTTTGCCAAGTCTTTGCTGAAACAGTAATTGCCGGGTTAATTCGAGCGGAAAGAGGGGAGTGAATATTAATAACGCTAAAGATGCCTGCGGACAAGGTAAAAATGTCATATAAAATTTGCAGGTTATTTCTCAGAGATGTTTGTATTTTTAATGGGGTTTTCCGGAATGATGAAATCATTTAATAATGTTAAGGGTTAACATATGAATAAATTATTGTTGGACTTACAAAAGGAGTTTGATAAATTTGGTAATAATGCAAAAGTTCCGGAAGAAATAGAACTATTGTATCAGTGGATAGATAAATATGGTCTTGTTGAAATCCCTGAAAACGTGAAAGGGGATACTACGGTTTATCATTACGGCAGGATCAGTTCGGATTATGAGATTAATCCAGATATAACCTTTACAGTCTCAGGTCAGGAAGGAATTCATTATTGGTTTGATCTTGATGAAATTACCGAAGAAATTTCATCAAGGCTTGTGTCATTTGCAGAGAGTGGATTTGATGGGTCTCAGATTGCATTCTGGCTTGATGATGAAAATAGTCTTAGAGTCGTTCATATGGGGTCTGGATCTGGTTCAATGTTATGTTGCGTGATTGCTGATAATGCAAGAGAGTTTTTATCATTGCTTTCTATCGGATATGGACAATTAGGTGATATTTATGATTTTTCGTTATCTCCTGAACAAATAGATGACGAAGTAAAGATAAACGATTCATTTGTTGATTGGCTAAACGTCTCATTGGGGATTAAAAGAATTCGTGATGCATCTGGTATAATAAAATCACATTCAAACATAGGAGATAAAGATACAAGTGATCCATTTTGCCTATGGTGTAACAAACAGTTTAAAATATAAGTGTATAGCTCTTTGTTTTAAGTTTATGAAAGCCGTAATTTCGGGAGGGAAACTTTTATTTCCAAATCCCGTAAGCTCTTAGGATTATTAAAATACATATATGAAAAAGCATGGGGATGTCAGTAGGTAATAATTGATTACCCATCAGATAAACAGGGGGATATAACGGAATAATTATTTTTTGGGATTGGTATTTTATCCATAAGCGCAGTCGAACTGCCACTACCCGCATATGTCCGTTATAAGAGTATGGCTTCAGGTGATATTAAGTGAGCGAGTGTCAGTGCAGAAGGAAGGGATAACGCATTGATAAAAAGCAAAAAAACCGCATAAGTTTCCTTATGCGGGTTTCTTAAATTTTGCTCTCTGACTGGGCTCGAACTTTATCTTCATCTCCTGCTATTAGTGGTATTTAAATGGCGAGGTGATTTTTTACCATCATATTTACCAACATTTTTAATCTTTTATCGATAAAACATAGATTACATTCAATTAGTTATGACAATACACTTTGCTGAACCTCACTGAACGATTGCCCTGCTTTGATAGGGTATCTGTAATGGCTTACCACAAAATGGGCATGACTATCATTCAGCTCCAGACACCAGTGAGATTACTGGTATTTCTGGATTATCTGAGGCCAGGCCTAAAACTCCTAAGCAGAGCGGCGGAGGTAAGCGTGAACGTTGGATTGATGCAAAAGGACGGCGCGTATATGAGTGGGATTCACAGCATGGTGAACTTGAAACTTATCGTGCAAGTGACGGTGAGCATCTTGGGTCGGTAGATCATAAAACTGGTGAGCAATTAAAGCCTGCTGTAAAAGGCCGGAATATTAAATGCTATTTGTGAGGATAAAATGGGGTTAAAATTAAGACTGCAATGGTTCGATAAATTAACTGAGTTGGGTATAGGTAAAGAGTATTCTATTGATTTTGGTGATGATGACAGCATCATGACTGATGGCTTAGGCTTATCAACAAAAGATATTGTAAATAATGGATCTTTTGAGATAAAAAGTAATTGGCTCATGCAGTTACAGCCACACTTCACACATCGTATTAATTTGTCCTGTTATGATTATTTCATTTCATTTGATTATAGAGATAAATGGTAATAAAAGAGTGTAGGTATGTCCTATAAAATGAGATTGCAGGGCTAGCGATGGTGAGCATTTAGGCCCTGTCGATTATAAAATAGATGAGCAGTTAAAACCTGCGGTTAACGATCGGAATATTAAAAAATATTTGTAAGGGGTAATAATGGGGCTGAAATTAATACCAGAATGATCTCCCGCATATTTACCGCATATTTCCGTCATAAGAGTATGGCTTCAGGTGATATTAAGTGAGCGAGTGTCAGTGCAGAAGGAAGGGATAACGCATTGATAAAAAGCAAAAAACCCGCATAAGTTTCCTTATGCGGGTTTCTCTAATATGGCTCCTCTGACTGGACTCGAACCAGTGACATACGGATTAACAGTCCGCCGTTCTACCGACTGAACTACAGAGGAATCGTCGTGAAGACGGGGCGAATATTAATGGCATGGAGGCAGCTTGTCAACCAGGATAAAAACATTATTATTCAACTGGCTATCTTTAAAACACTCTGCTGAATTATCCGGCACTCCGGGACGGGGCCGGGGCCGTCCGTCCCGGACAACCCGTCTGGCGACCTGAACTCAGAGTTACCCTGAATGACTGAGTTAGCCTATCTAAGAAGAAACAGCCCGGGCAAGCCGCACTCAGTTGCCGGGGGGAGCCCTGCCGTGCGTAATGTTGTTCACCGTAGGAATACCGGCTCTGCAGAGCAGCCAGCGATCCCTTTATCTCCGGCGCTTCACTTCACGTTGACGACCTTCCGGTCAGTCCCCCGGTTGAAGGTATTTTCTGCGAACTTCATGGGGGATATCGACCTGACAGTGTCTGATCCGGCTTTGTCAGTTAATCCCGGAAGATATAACAAGATATTGCCGCCACGGTACGTTCGATGACGTGCAGAGCTGGCAGGCTACGACGGGCTGTATTATTTCCGGCTGACGGGTATGACCGAACGACAAGGGGTTACTTTACCTCTGAGAGGGGCTGCGAGTCGTACGGGCGGTTACTGTCAGCCTCCGGACGGGGCTGGTACGGGGCTCTGGAGCGGCTTTGGCCGGGACGTGCGTTATAGGGGGGCATTCCTGACGTATTTTGCAAAACAAACAGCGAAAAATTCATCTGAATCATCGATATACTTCACGCTTACCCATGTTTACCCGCTCCCGTTTCAGGATCCTGATAAACACAATGAAGAAGAAGTGTACTCTGGCACGACGCCATTTTTTACTTTCCGGGCTGGCCTTTTGCCTTCCTGCGCTGGCGAAAGAGGAATTTGCAAATCTCACGTTTATTCCCTTACAGCCACGTAATGCTGCACCGACTCCGGCGGCTACGGCACCGTTAGTCGCACCTGCGGTGGTGCGTACGCGCAAGCTGGTGATGATCGACCCCGGTCACGGCGGGAAAGATCCCGGAGCGATAGGTGAAAGGGGAGAAGAAGAGAAGCATGTTGTGCTGGATATCGCCCATAATCTGCAGGCACTGTTTAAACACAATAAACATATCGAAATCCGGCTGACCCGCGAAGACGATCATTTCATCCCGCTCTACCAGCGGGTGAATATTGCACATGAACACAATGCAGATATGTTTTTATCCATCCATGCTGACGGTTTTACCAGTCCGCAAGCTCATGGAGCCTCTGTGTATGCGTTATCGACCCGCGGCGCCAGCAGCACTATGGCCCGGTATCTGTCGCAGCGTGAAAATGCGGCTGATGATTATGCGGATATTAATGTTCAGACCAAAGATGAGCAGTTACAGCGGGTGTTTTTTGATCTGGTTCAGAACCAGACGATTAAAAGCAGTCTCGATTTGTGCCGGCATATGATAGGCCATATCCGCACAGTACATACCATGCATAGCTATCATCCGGAGCAGGCAGCGTTTGTGGTACTGAAGTCACCTTCCATCCCATCAGCATTGATTGAAACGTCCTTTATTACCAATCCTCAGGAAGAGCATTTGCTGGGGACTCCGCAATTCAGAATGAAGATTGCCAAAGCTATCGCCGGGGGAATACAAAGCTATTTTGCGGTTTGATCCTGCCTGAAGATGCTGTGCCCGGCCCGGGGGAGCCCCCCGGGTTACCCTGCCGCTCTCTGTTACGTCGAGGCCAGGCCACTATAGCCTCAGAATTACCATGACAGCCGGTGGTGATGTGATTTATCTTATTGATGAATAAGATAACCCGGTCATATCCCCTGATGATCGGTTGCGATGAACGGAGCGGATAAAGGTGAGTGAACTTCCTGATAATGACAAATCGCTGGACAGATTTGACATTGCAATTCTGAAAATTTTACAGCAGGACAGCTCTGTTTCTAATGTGGTGCTGGCCGGAAAAATTAACCTCAGCCCGCCAGCCTGCCTGAGACGGGTAGAGCGCCTGAAGCAGAACGGTTTTATTACCCGCCATGTCGCTATTCTCAACCCGCAGGCGCTGAAAGCCGGGCTGGTAGTGATGATAGGCGTGGTCCTCGACCGCTCAACCCCGGAAACCTTTAACGATTTCGAAGACGCCGTACGTAATATTCGCGGCTGTATGGAATGCCATATGGTCAGTGGCGAATTTGATTACATTATGCTGATCCGTACCGCGGATAATCAGAGTTTTAATAAATTACATGCGGAGCAGCTGCTGTTTCTGCCCGGGGTCAGGCAAATTCGCTCTTTTATCGGTTTACGGGAAGTTTTCTCCACCACGCAAATACCGCTTTGAACTGTCGTCCTTTTTAAACCCCCGGTTTATTCTGCTGTCCCCCTGCTACGGCTGCCGGCCGTGGCCGGGAGATTCTCATGCTTTTTTCTTATCGCCGGGCTTTCCGTCATCACATTTTACTCTGGTAAAAACAGTCTCCGGATAATGCCTAGTCAGGCGTTATCCGGAGGGGGGCAGGGCCGGTGCAGAGTATTTATATAATGCATTGAAATATAATATATTTATCCCCGAATCCAGCACCAGGCTGATGTCCTTCGCTCAGGGGGTAGTTAATATTATTTTTCATATTGGGTGTTTATTGAAATTTTGATATGCAGATGAATTTAAGTGCTTATTTAAATTTCATTTCGACGTTATAAAACGAAATTTACAAAAATTCCGGTTGTTGTAAGGTGTTGGACAGGAAATCAGCGACCCTGATCACACTTTTAATGCTTAGGCCAACACCAGGAGATTAATAATGAATCTTGAAAAATTCGCCCGCTATCCGTTAACGTTCGGACCTTCCCCAATCACTCCGATGAAACGCCTGAGTGCTGAGCTGGGTGGCAAAGTAGAGATTTATGCCAAACGTGAAGACTGTAACAGTGGTCTGGCATTCGGCGGCAATAAAACGCGGAAGCTGGAATATTTAATCCCGGAAGCGCTGGAGCAGGGGTGTGATACCCTGGTATCTATCGGCGGCATCCAGTCCAACCAGACCCGCCAGGTGGCTGCTGTGGCGGCCCATCTGGGCATGAAATGCGTACTGGTTCAGGAAAACTGGGTTAATTATTCCGATGCAGTCTATGACCGTGTCGGTAACATCGAGTTATCGCGGATTATGGGGGCCGATGTACGTCTGGATTCGGCAGGATTCGATATCGGCATCCGTGAAAGCTGGAAACAGGCGATGGATGAAACCGAAAAGAATGGCGGTAAGCCTTTCCCGATCCCGGCCGGTTGCTCCGAACACCCTTACGGAGGCTTAGGGTTTGTGGCCTTTGCAGAAGAAGTCCGGCAGCAGGAGAAAGCATTGGGCTTTACGTTTGATTATATCGTCGTCTGTGCGGTGACCGGCAGTACTCATGCCGGCATGGTCGTCGGGTTTGCGGAAGATGGCCCCTCCCGCAAAGTCATTGGTATTGATGCTTCTGCAAAACCGGAAAAAACCCGCGCACAGGTACTGCGTATTGCCCAAAATACGGCAAAACTGGTAGAGCTGGATCGCGAAATTACCGAAGAAGATATTATCCTCGATACCCGCTATGGTGGCCCGGAGTACGGATTACCCAGTGAAGGGACGCTTGAAGCTATCCGCTTATGTGCCCGCACCGAAGGCGTGCTCACCGACCCGGTCTACGAAGGTAAATCGATGCATGGCATGATCGATATGATCCGAAACGGTGAATTCCCGGAGGGTTCCAAAGTGCTTTATGCCCACCTGGGTGGGGCACCGGCGCTGAGTGCCTATAGCTATATTTTCCGCAACGGCTAATCGCCCCGGCCCCGAAAAGGGGGATACTGTGACGTCCCCCTCAAGGCCAGCCTCGCAGAGGTGCAGCCTCTGTCACCGCACGTCCCCGTGGCAAATTTTCCCCCGGTACCATTGCATACACCCTGTCAGCGTCTTCGCTTACCCGTCCGGTTTGTCTTTTACCGGTCAGGGCAGGGCCGGAACCGTCAGACGTGACCTTCTTCCGGGTCTGGTTGCAGCTCTGCGGCACCCGGCGCTGAATGAAGTATGGCATTGGCGATGGTTTCGCCTATTTCCGCACTGACTGTCAGGCCCTGAATAAACGGCCTGTCATGCATCAGATAAGGTAATGCACCAAAAGCAATATGTCCGCGGGCAGACGCCGGTTCCAGTAACAGGTAATTCCCGGCCACTTGCGGTATTTCACCCCCGCTGTTCAGCATCTGTTTGCGTAAACCGGGAAATGGCAGATCGCGCGTTTTCAGGGGTTTCTGTCCCCGGGCATCAATGAAAATATCGTAGATATGCTGCGTCTCCCCGGCAAAAATCACGGTCTTATTACTGT
The DNA here is from genome assembly GCF_000611875.2 of Tatumella sp. UCD-D_suzukii. Classification (NCBI taxonomy): domain Bacteria; kingdom Pseudomonadati; phylum Pseudomonadota; class Gammaproteobacteria; order Enterobacterales; family Erwiniaceae; genus Tatumella; species Tatumella sp. UCD-D_suzukii. Next base: position 55,482 of record NZ_JFJX01000057.1, on the reverse strand, counting down.
ATTTACGTGCACGGTAATCCTGCCCCAGCGGCAGGATTGTGAGAATACCGGCATCGTGTAATGCCAGTAACCGCCGCAAAGATTGTGGCGGTATGGCTGCATAATTATCGATAAAGACCCGCGCCAGCCCGGATCTGAAACGGACACTGTCTTCGGGGCTAAGATGAGGGACTATTCCGGCGATCGCTTCATGCAGGCGGAGGATCACATATCGCCAGGGCACGGTATATTTGGTCAGGGTATTCAGTCGTGTATCCTGCAGATTTTTTCTGGCGTAGCTAAAGGGATCCTGCCGGCGACGGGCCGCAAACCAGGCATCGCAAAAGTTATCAGCATTCAGGTGTTCAAGCCCGGTCTGACGGCTCCAGAGAGGGTCAGCGAGCGTGATTTCCTGCACCATCAGTCTGAACGCCCGGTCAAGTAATCCGGCGCTTCCCCCGGCAACCAGTGCCGCAATCGCCTCCGGAGTCACCAACTGCAAAGGCTGGTAGGGGATAGGGCAATAAAAATCTGCTTCAGGTAATACACCGGAACGAGACATCAGGACAATCTGTAGCGACCGGCTGCTGTCCCGGAGAATAAACTGCGGGCCCTGCACACCGTTTTCGCAAAAATGTCCGTGCTGTGTCACGACGGCCATTGCAGCATCGATCGCACTGAGCGATGTCCCGAGGATCCCCACCCGGCAGGCTGGCACGCTAGCCTTCATCAGTCCGGACCAGGGGCTGGGGAAGAAAGTATGTCGTCGGGTATTTTCGGCAGGCCAGACATGCCCGGTGGCAATCACGGCAAAATCGACCCATTCCGCCACCGGACGGCCCTGTGCTGTCACCTTTATCCCTTCCGGTAACGCCAGAATATCTGTGACCTGGCAAGAGGTATGAACATGCAGGATAAACCCCTGACTTTCCGCCTGATCCACCAGCTGTAAAAACTGCTGCCGGAAGTAGTCGCCCAGCAGGATCCTCGGTAAAAACTGTCGCTCATGGAGAGCACTGGCCGTGATACCAAAGCCAGCGAGCCTCTCAGGGCACTGCGCCCGTAGCCATGCAATATAGGTCGTCATGACCGGCGGGATCTCAATACTGGCGATATTGGCCAGCATCACCGGTGAACTGGCCTCGCGACGATAGGGCATACCGACTCCGGCTTCGGCGGTCTGTTCAAAAATGGTCACCGAACAGGGCGGGTGGTGTCTGATAAGCGATAACAGAGTGTAAATGCCTGTCGGACCGGTACCGATAATGGCGACTTTTTTCATCCCTTTCCCCTGCTGTTTTTTACCGGAAATGACCGGCATTAACTGACCGTGTCGTCTGCCGCAATCCTGCTGAACCGGGTGGCTTACCCGCTAAGTGTGGCTGAAAAACCGGCATTGGAGGAAATATTTATCAGAGGTACCCTTTTCGGGACTACGGGTGAGGGGAAAGGGACGAATTGCACTGACGAGCGGAAAAACTCACTTGTTATGTTCAGTGTCCCGGCTCCCCCGGGAGGATCAATATGACTACAGGCCAGATCCTCAGGGAGGATAGCAGGATGGCAGGCAGGGAACTACGGCAGCGCCGCAGGGAAGACAGATTTATCCGGAGACCCGGGGCGGGCGGTGTGGCGACCGTGGTGGCGGGTAAAGGAAATGCGTAAATGGCGGTACCGGGGGCACCGCCGCCTGTCTTATCACCCGTCAACGGTGGATATTCACGGTACAGCAATCGCCAATGAGACACTCCTTATTACCTGACGTTCCTCGATCCTTTATTGCAACACTAATCAAAATGATTATACTTCTCATTCTCTTTACATTGCTAATCTGTTCTTCCGGGTTGCAGGTACCTCAGAAATGGCGTTATGTCAGCGCTCTCCGGACAGGGAGAGGATGTCGCCTTCCGGGAACCCGTACGGATCCGGTGTCCGGAGTGGCTGGAATAATAAAATATATTTGAGGATGAGCATGTTTGCTGCCAGTTGTTCCGTAAGGCGTGGCCCCCGCACCGGCCATTTTACCCGTATGCCGGCGTTGTCTCTGCTGAGTGTGGTCATTGCCACGGCGTTACAGGTACCGTGCAGTACGGCGGCTGACAGTGACAGCAGTAAGACTGCGACGCTGGTGGTCACCGGCAGCGAAAACTCTGCAGATTCGCCGAAATCTACCGATTATGCGGTGCCGGTGACCCGGGCTGCGACCGGCCTGGCACTGACCAACCGCGATACGCCTCAGTCGGTCAGTGTGATCACTCAGCAGCGGATGCAGGACCAGCAGCTGGAAACGCTGAACGATGTTCTGAATAATACGACCGGACTGTCAGAGTCTAATTCCGGCGCTAACCGCAGTAATTTCTATTCCCGTGGCTTTTTGGTTGATAACTATCAGGTCGACGGCGTACCGGTACTGGTAGATTCGGCCTGGAATCTGGGCGATACCCTGTCGGATACGGCTATTTATCAGCGCGTGGATGTGGTGCGGGGGGCTACCGGCTTAATGACTGGTGCCGGAAGCCCTGCCGCGTCGGTGGATATGGTCACCAAACAGGCTGACAGTAAAACCTTTACCGGGGATCTGAACACCAGTTACGGCAGTTGGGGAAATCAGCGCTATGTCGCCGATCTTTCCGGGCCACTGAGTGAGTCCGGAAAGGTTCGCGGGCGCGTCGTGGCCGGGTATCAGCACAGCGGCAGCTGGCTTGACGACTATCATACGCAAAAGAAATTTCTTTACGGTGTGGTGGACGCGGATCTGAGCGATGCAACCACCGTGTCGCTGGGATATGACTATGAAGAGACCCATGTTAACGGTGCGACCTGGGGCGGGCTCCCCACCTTTTATCGGGATGGTAGCAAAACGAGTTATGCCCGCAGTACCAATATCGCGCCGGACTGGGCCTACAATGATGTACAGTCGAAACGGGTGTTTGCCGGTCTGGAACACAACTTTGCCAATGGCTGGCAATTCAACCTGAACGGCAGCCATACCGAAGCAACCATGGACAGTAAACTGCTGTATATCGACGGGTATTTCGATAAAAATACCGGGCTGGGTATCGGGCCGTATGCCGGCTATGATCTGTTGGGCGGTACCGGATACAATACGGCTAAACGCAGGGAGAATGCTGCCAGCGCCGTCCTTAACGGGAACTATGAGCTGTTCGGACGTCAGCACGAGCTGATGACCGGGGTGACGTATATCCGGCAAAATAACCGTTATTACAGTGCCTATACCAACCTGACGTCAGCAGATGTCGGCGATTTCAATGACTGGGGTAATTACCCGGAGCCGGACTGGGATCCGCAGGCATTGGCCGGTGATGACACTATCCACCAGAAATCAGCTTACCTTGCCACGCGCATTTCGCTGGCTGACCCGCTGCATATGATCCTCGGTGCCCGTTATACCCGTTATACGGCGGATACGATGACCGAGAATATGGTGAAGAATAATATCACGCCGTATGCCGGACTGGTGTATGACATCAATGACACTTATTCTGCCTATGCCAGTTACACCTCTATTTTCAAACCGCAGACCTACCGCAATGTCGACGGCGCGTATCTGAATCCGGTCACCGGGAAAAGTTATGAAACCGGGCTGAAAGGTGACTGGTTCAATAGCCGCCTGACGGCGACATTGTCTCTGTTCCGCATGGAACAGGATCATTTAGGGGCCACAGATTATGCGCTGGTGAAAGGCAGCAATGATTATGCTTATTATGAGCAGAACGGTACTGTCAGCCGTGGTGTGGAATTTGAAGTCAACGGCGCAGTGACGGATAACCTGCAAATGACCTTCGGGGCCACCCGCTATATCGCTAAAGATGGCAGTGGCGCTGCACTGAATCCGACACAACCACAGACGTCATTTAAACTGTTTACCAGTTACCGTTTACCGATGTGGCAGGATCTGACCGTGGGTGGCGGCATCAACTGGCAGAACCATACCTGGGACAGCGTGGCAGGGCCTGACGGCGCAACAAACCTGTATGCCGACCAGGGGAGCTATGCGCTGGTGGATCTGTTCGGACGCTATCGCGTGACCCGCAATCTGTCGGTACAGGCCAACCTCAATAACCTGTTCGACAAGACCTATAATATCGATGTCGGTCGTAATACTGTCTACGGAGAGCCGCGTAATATCTCTGTGTCAGCCAGCTATCATTTCTGATATCTCTGTTAAATGCCCCGTCAGGGGCATTTTTATCTCAGGACGCGGGCTGGTTGACATTAATCAGCTTGTCGACCGGGAAGCCCAGTTCCTGTGCCAGTGCGATATACCGCTGTCTGACCTCCTGAGGCATATCAGGGGTCCGGGATAACAGCCACAGATAGCTGCGGTTCGGTCCGCTGACCAGCGCATAACGATAGTCATCATCCAGCGCAATGACGTTGTAACCGCCATAGAATGGTCCGAAGAAGGAGACCTTCAGCGCGGCAATGTCATGGGCACCGGTAAAAAATGCTTTTCCTTCACTGGTTTTCCAGCGTTTCGACTGCGGATCGTAACCCCGGTTCACCACGCTGATCCCGCCATCGCTGCGCTGACCGTAGGTCGCTGTGACCTGCTGCAGACCACGCTCAAAGCGGTTGTTCAGCCTGGCCACTTCGTACCACTTACCCAGATAGCGGCTGGCATCGAAATTACCGATTGGCGTGACCCCTTTCGGCGGGACCGGCGACTGACATGCGACCAGCGTCAGCGATAAGGCAACCCCTGTCAGTACGGGCCATACTTTCATCATCACTCCTGTTTATTCCGGGATTATTGACCGCCATCACTGCGGTGTTTCTGTGTATAGCATAGCATCCGCCCTGTCCCGGGCCAGCAGAACACGCTGAAAAGGACGTAATACACATACTCAGGCACGTCCGGCCCTGAGAAAGCGTATCTCCCGCCAGTGACTCGTCAATATCGTTGACAAGGCGCTACCGCGAACCGACTGCAGGAAACGTCACTCCGTTCCTGTGAGTGGTGACGATGATAATCACCGTCAGTTGTCAGTAAACAGATCAAGGGTTGTGCGATGACGGAGAGAACAACCCGCGGTAGAAGACTCCTGCGCTCATCCGCCACACTGAGAGGAGACAGACTCTCAGAGGATTGACGATGACAGACACTATTATTTCTCAGCAACTGACCGTAAATGTCCCCGCAGACTATCCGGATATCCAGTCGGCTCTGGATGCGTTTGAAGGCAAAATGATCACGGGGGGCGTGAATATCCAGGTCGCAGATGGGGAGTACCAGATAACGGCGCCCCTGGTCTCACGTATACGTGATTACGACAAACTCACCCTGCGGGGCAATGAGCAGGATTGTTCGAAATGCGTGTTATATATCGATAACTCGGCCAATAAAGACGGCTTTTTGTTTGAAAATGGCTTCGGCATTTCCTGGCTTAACGGATTCACACTGGCCGGGGTGAATGGCTGGACGGCTTCCGGGGTCTGGAATGACCAATGCTACGGGGCGGGGATCCGCGCCACCGGCGGAGGAACGGTGATCCTGGGACCTGCGCTGAGCATTACCAAAATGTACTACGGTCTCCGCGCCATGGACGGTGCATTTATCTCCAACGAAACGGTGCCGGAGTCCGGCAAACCCGGCGGTGGCATCAAGGTCAGTAATGCGGGGGATGTGGCGTTTCATGCCTATGCCGCGACCCTGAAGGTCAATTGCGCAGAAGCCTGGTATGCCTCGCACAGCAGCGAGTCGCTGGGGTTTGGCTTCTGCGCCGAAGCAGGAGGGTTCCTGCAGTGTGAGTATGCTATTGCCAACGGAAATGAACGTGCCGGTTTTTATGCCTTAACGAACGGTACTGTCTGGGCTCACGGGACGACGGCACAAAGCAACCTTTATGGCGTACTGGCCTGGGGAGGGGTTATTGAGTGTAATTCTCTGGGGGATTATACCTCTTCATTTTCCCTCAACACGCAGGCCGGGATCTATGCGACCTATAACGGATTTGTCGGTGCAAACAAGGCCTGGTGCTCTCAGAATACCCACGGGGTGATGAGTGATAATGGCGGTCTCGTCGATATCACCTATCTGCGCAGTGAAAATAATACCGGTAACGGGTTTTACGCCCGTCAGCGGGGAACGATGAGCGGGGGATATTCTTCTGCACAGAATAATCAGAATAATGGTTACCATTGTGAGTACGGCAGTTGTATGGCGGTGAGTCATGCTGCAGCGAACGGAAATACTAACCACGGATTTTACGCCCGGAAAAACAGCGGGATCTATTGTGATGGTTTTGGCGGAACCGGCAATGGTTACTTCTGTTCACCGGTACAGATGAGTATCAGTGGCAGCACCGGAAACAGTGAGGCTTATATCGACGATACCCTGTGAGCCAGCGGCGGGAGGAGAGTACCAGGCATATCCTGTCTCCGGCACCTGCGCCACACCATGCCGCGACCCTGAGCTCCGGTTTGCCCCCGTACCGGCGGGCAACTCCGGGCGACGCTCAGCCGCTCCTCCGTCACGCCCCGGATGTTACAGGTGCTGGCGGAAGATCCATTCGCGCAGCGGTTCAATGGTATAGGCAATACGCCACGTATTACGGTGGCCGGAGGCACCTGCGGTGGACTCTCCGGCCGGGATCACGGTACCTTTGCGGAAGGTGACATAATTTACCGGCGTATGACGGGTATCCATACGGTCATACGCCTGACGAAACTGAGCCGCATCCCAGGTGCCATCCCATTCCGCCCGCGTGATTTTCGCGCCGTATTTCTCAAGCTCAGCAACAATGGCATTTTCACCCGGCCAGGCTTTCGCATCATCTTCAGAAACGACTATCCACAAGTTCTGACTCGCCAGAGGTTTGACCTGTGCCGGATCCCATTGTCCGGCCACCAGCAGCGAGGCGGCGAAGAAACCGGGATAATGAATATCCATAGCGATAGACATCATACAACCGCCGGACTGACCGGTGGTATAGCGACGTTTGCTGTCGATGTTATAGGTTTCGGAAAGGTGCCGGATCAGATTGATGGTGGTTTCCATCATCGACGACGTCTGATTATCGTCATCGGCGATGATTTCATCATACTGCGGAGCCAGCACAAAGCAGGGGCGTTTCGCCTGATCTTCCGGCGAAGCCCAACAGACGGCCCCGAGTCCCTGATAAAGCGTTGTCCGGGTCACATCGCTGGTGGCTCCGGCATCATGCATAAAAAGAACCAACGGCCAGGCGCGCTCTGCGGTATAACCGGCAGGAACAAAGAGATTATATTTCAGATGCCGGCCGGTCTTCTTGTCATGAAATTCAAGCTGACGGAAATCATCGACGATTAGGTTGTTAACCGCGGTACTGTGCTTAGCGGTCTGCTCCGGGGCCACGGTGTGACCATTCGCCAGTGGCAATGTGCCGGTTTGCTGGTAGGTCAGCATCGGTGCCGGATAAACGGTATCGGTCAGCGGAACGGAACCTGCCTTTCCCGGGCCACCCTGGCCGGAACCTGTATGATCCTTTCCGTCATCAGGCACGTTACGCGCCAGCGGGGCATTTTTATCTTCCGGGGAAAGCTGCACGATGACATACCGGCCCCGCGATGAACGCCCGGCCGGGTCTGAACTTTCACTGGTGAATATCCCGGTGATCCGGCGACCGGTGACCGTAAAATCATGGATGTTCAGCTGCGCACCGTCGACTGGTTCAGGATAGTAAAGTGCCAGGCCGGTCGCACGAATACCGTCACCAAACACCTGAGTGATCACCGTCGCTTCCGGCGGAACGGCACGCTTCTCCCGTGTTTTACGTTGACTGGCCGCGGCAAATACCGGCGCAGAAAATTGCAGTGCAATACCGGAAGCCACCGCAAGGCTGATGAATTCGCGTCGTGTTTTTACCATCAGAAACTCTCCTGATCTTTGAGTGGATGTAATGTTTTAATAATGGACTGACCGGCCAGTCCGGCCTCCCCAGGCATAAAAGCACAGCGGGCTTCATCGGTCATGCGATGATAACTAAGGGCATCAGGCAGATATTTGCCCCCCGGCAACATTTATATCGGCAATCACCTGCAGGATCAGCGGGTCGCGCAGGGGAGAGCGGGAAAGGTCGTGTGGTTCACTCATGATATCCACCTTATGATCAGCGAAGACGTCAGGACGATGACTTCATGAAAACATTGCCTATAGACTCGTTTATTTTATGGTACTATTCAAGTACCATTAATCTTTTGTCGTATTTCACTGCTTATCATGACGAATACCTTACACTGCGGACCGGCGAGGCGCGGACGCCCGAAAACACGCGATGCAGCCGGACTGCGGCAGTCGATTATCGACAGTGCCTGTCAGGCGTTCACTGAGCTGGGCTTCGCAAAAACCAGCACTGCGGAAATTGCCCGCAGAGCGAAAATTTCTAAACGCACACTGTACGAAATTTTTCCGGATAAAAAGCAGTTGTTTGCTGCAGTGATCGGTGAACATTACTATCTGCTGCTGGACCTGCCGCGGCCGGAAGGAGAACGATGCACCCCTGAAGCAGCCTTGTTCCGCATCTTCAGGCTGGATATCAGTGAGCAGGAACATCAGACCCGTGAAGCGCTGCTGAATCTGATGATCCGTGAATCCGTGTTATTCCCGGAGCTGGCGGAATATCTTTACCAGACCAAAGCGATACGTTCACGGGAACTGCTCAGACAGTGGTTATATCATCAGCCTCTTCAGGGGGGAATGACGGTGGAAGATATCGACGTATGTACCGGTATGCTGATGGATATTGTGTTTGGTGCACTGTTGCCGCGTCGTCGTGATCAGGACGCTGAGACACGGCAGTTACGTATTGCTCATATTAAGCAACGTATTCGCATTACGCTGGCGGGAATGTCAGCCCTGGGAGCCTCCCCGTCTGCGTTATCGCCCGAATGAGGTGTGAAGGTTTATAGGCTGATCGGGAGATGACCGGTGAGAGACTATCAGCCAGACCTGCGTTCTCCGGAAAGCATATTCTCCGGGTGCAGTGAAACTATGGACGTCCGTTGCCGCCCCCGTGAACTCATCAGACGGGGTCACGGGGCGCAGCATCTGCCGGAAGATCCGGTTATGAGTAATACCAGCGGATAGCTTTTTTAATTAATTCTTCAGTGGTATCGATATATTTTTCAGGCTGCTGTCGGCTCAGGTCATGGAGGATGAGCGGTATTTCTGTGCACCCCATAATAAAGTGTTTAGCTCCTGATTTTTCCAATTTTTCAAGGCAGGGGAGCAAGGTGTCATAAGCAGATTTACTCTTTCCTGATTTATAAAGCAGGATGCTTTTCATTATATTATCCTGATCTTTTTCGTCAGGAAGTAAATAAGTTATTCCGGCTTTTTCCAGCTTATTCTGATAAAGGCGCGTCCGGATAGTGGCAGTGGTCGCTAAAAGAGCAACCGGGTGTTTTTCTTCCGCGATAATACGTTCGCAGGTGGATTCTATAATGCTGATGAACGGAAGATCACTTTGTTTTCTCAGTTCGTCATACCAGTAATGTGCCGTATTGCAAGGCATAATAATACAGGAGGCACCTGCATTTTTTAATATGTTGAGTGAATTAATCATCGCCGGTAAAGGTGATGCTCCGGAATGTATGATATTTTCCGTTCTGTCAGGAATGTCTGGCAGAGAAGCGACAATCACCGGGATATGTTCCTGATCTTTTCTGGCGGGTGTGCTGGCAACGAGTTTTTCAAAAGCGTTCGCTGTTGCCCCCGGTCCCATGCCACCGAGAATACCGATAATCTTTTTCATCACGACTGCCTCAAATAAAAAGGATCATGTCATAATTTTATCGGGGCGTAATTGCAGACTTTAAAAGCCTCATGCTAAAATTGCATAGTGAATATAATCCATCCGGAGTAAGAAGATGTTAGGCAATATTGAAATTAAATGGATTTACGATATTCTTGCACTTGAGGAACTCCGCAGTTTCACACTGGCCTCGGAGCGCAGAAATATTTCTCAGTCATCTTTCAGTCGCAGAGTGCAGGCACTGGAGTCTGCCGTCGGTTTTGAAATATTTAATCGTGGTTCCACTCCACTACTGCTGACGTCCGAGGGAAAGAATTTCATTGTTTATGCCAGGAACCTTATCGATGATATGGATTTCCAAATCAATAATATTAAAGGCGTGAATAATATTAAGCAGAGGATCAATATTGCAGCAGCCCACTCGCTGGCAGTATTTGTCCTGCCTGAGTTTATCTCTGAATTTTCGGGTAAAAAAGACAATATTTTCTTTGTTGAGTCCATCAATGTGGATGAGGCCGTTTACAATCTGAAAGAGGGGCGCTGTGACTTTATCCTCTCTTTTTCCAACGAAGAGCTGATGTCATTTCCTTTTCTTCACCATGAAGTTTTCCAGACCCAATTGCACCTGGTCTCTCCCTGTCATACCAATGGGGAGCCAATCTATGACGTCAGTGATGAAAATATTCCGTTAATGAAATATGCGGATGAAAGTTACATGGGCCGCCAGGTCAATCAGTTACTGACCAGAGAATCAGCACTGTCATTTTCTCTTTCTTTTGTCTCTTCCATGAGTGACGTTCTGAAAATGATGATTATGAAAGGTAATGGTGTTGGCTGGTTACCGGATTATTCTATCGCTCAGGAGCTGGAATCCGGGAGTTTGTCAGTGATGGATCCTTCGTTGTCCATCAGAATGAGCGTCTATGTTTACCGGACCAGCGCACGGTTGAACCTTTCGTCTGAGCGTTTCTGGCAACAAATGAAATCACGGACATCGTTGTTCTGACCACCGGTGGTTAACTCCCCGGGTTATCGGTGGTGTCTTCCCGTCACCTGCCCGTCGGTTATTCCTGATCAAATAACCGACGGGCATAACGTTCTCTGATGTACTATTTCCGGAAGGCCGTTTTTATCTGTACGGATTATCGGAACGTATTATCCTTTTTTCGGTCTTCCAGTTTTGCAATCACGGCCGCTGAAATACTGTTGCCGACGACATTTGTCGCTGTTCTTCCCATGTCGAGGAACTGGTCGATACCCAGGATTAATAAAATACCGGACTCCGGTAAATTAAACATGGGTAGTGTTGCGGCAACCACGACCACTGACGCACGCGCTACTCCTGCCATGCCTTTACTGGTCACCATCAGGGTTAACAGAATAAGGACCTGCTCAGTAAAGCTCAGAGGAATGTTATATGCCTGAGCAATAAATAACACGGCAAATGCCTGATACATCATTGAACCATCGAGATTAAAAGAGTACCCCAACGGCAATACAAAACTGGATACTTTTTTAGGCACGCCGAATTTAGTCAGTGCATCCATTGTCTTCGGATAGGCTGATTCACTACTGGCGGTAGCAAAAGCCAGTGCCGTGGGCTCGTAAATCAGTTTTCCCAGCGTAAATACCGGTTTACCCAGGAATAGATACCCTACGGCAAACAAACATGCCCAGAGTACCACCAGCCCCAGATAGAACAGACCAATTAATTTCCCGTAGTCATAAATCAGTCCCAGGCCTTCAACCGTAATGGCAGCAGCAATGGCTGAGAAAACGGCAAAAGGGGTGAACTTCATCACATATTCGGTAACACGAAACATAATTCGCGTCAGGTCTTCAATAAACACAATCACCGGATGGTTACCGTCTTTGCTGATAAAGGAAAGTGCAGAACCAAAAAAGACAGAAAATACCAGGATCTGAATAATATCATTATTCGCCATCGCCCCGGCGAAGCTGGTTGGAAATATCTGGCTGATAAACGTTTTCAGCGAAAAGGCAGAGGTACTCAGGCCAGTGGCTACATCGGTATGGGGAATAACCATATTCAGGCCGACACCGGGCTTGAAAATATTAACCAGTGACATACCAATAAATAGTGAAATAAGCGCAGCAGAAATAAACCAGGTCATCGCCTTCAGTGCAATACTGCCCACAGAAGAAGACCCCTTCATGGAAACAATACCTGAGACGATTGTTGCAAAGACCAGTGGCGCAATGATCATTTTAATCAGTCTCAGAAAAACATCGGTAATAATGCTGAAATAAGAGGCTATCTCTTTGGCATTGCCCGGCGAAGAAGCATAGTGATGACACCCCCAGCCTGTCACTATTCCGAGCCCGATCGCGAATAGTATCTGTTTCATCAGGTTATTTCTGCTCATCTCAAAAGACCTCTGTATTGTAAGAATGATATCGTTCACCTCCGGTGCGGATTACCGGTTCGGGCAAAAGAGTCTCCTGACAATATTCCCTGTTTCAGAGAGCATGAGAAATGCAAATGGGCGCATCGTTATGCAAAAAATGCATAACGGCATGCTTTTATACGTAATTGTTTTTGCGAATAATTTCACTCATTATCATAGCATTTACTTATAGATACTTTGCCTGCTTATGCATCCGCAGATTGCCGATTGTTCTCTCTGAGGACGAAAAAGAATGATCTTTACAGGTATCAGAGCCGTGGTAAACGATATTGTTCTACAGGAGTCATAATACCCGATAAGTATTTTCAGGCGGAGTATCCCTGTAAAATCAGACATAGCTGGCCAAAAACTGTTCCAGACATAAGAGAAAATGGCGGTGAAATACTTGCTGATGATGGGCGTTAAACGCCGGGTGCCTCCCTCATGCGGCAATTTTCCTGCACGCAGAGGGCTGCACAGCCTTGCAGTCTCTGACTGCGGGGCGGAAAAAGATAAGAATAATGGTATTATCGTCACCGGCGGCTGCAGGCAGTCGCTGATATCCACTCTTACCCCGGGAATAAATTATGAATAATGACGTATCACTTAAATATTATGACATCGTGGATGAGTACGCGACAGAAACCGAAAAGACTGTTGCCGAAACAGAGCGGGATGCATTGGCACATTATTTTCAGTTGCTGATCAGCCGCCTGAATGACAATCAGGAGATCAGTGAACAAGCCCAGCAAGAGATGGCCGGGGAAGCAGGCATCGCCGCAGAGCGAATCGATGACATTGCTGATTTTCTGAATCGCTGGGGTAATGAGTAATTTCCGCCTCAGTCGGTGTTAAGCCGCGGGGGGTGACCTCCGCATGACCCGGCCTGATGGGAAATAGTTCACCGGGGGCGGACCCCGGGCGTTTATTTCGCCAGTGCCCGAAGGGCTTAGCAGTCTACGGTTTTTGCTGTCTGCCCGTGCCTGTTGTGATGCAGGCAGGGCTGACACAACGCTGATTGACGGGGTGCTTTACTGAAAATTCACCGTTAACCGCCGATTTTCTTCGTACAGACGCCAAAGACGTGGTCATTAGCGGCATTGTATTTTACACTGCGCGCTACGAAACTGAGTAGACAGAAGATTAAGCAGGTACTGACAGCGATGAACGGAACGATCACAACATGGTTCAAAGATAAAGGTTTTGGATTTATCAAAGATGAGAATGGTGATAACCGCTATTTTCATGTGATTAAAGTCGCCAATCCTGAATTGATCAAAAAGGACGCGTCGGTGACTTTTGAACCGACCACCAATAATAAAGGCCTGTCAGCGTATGCGGTGAAGGTTCTGCCGCCAAGCCAGTATATTTATATTGCCGGTGAGCGGGTGAAACTGGCGTCAATTCGCTCTTTTGTCGTCTATAACGAAGAAGTGCCTGCCGATGCGCCGCTGGATAAAGAAAAGAATGTCCTTTCTGTGGGGGCACTGCTGAGTAACATCCGGCCAAAAACGGATATCAAGCCCGGTGAAATGCGTTCACTGAAAAAGCTTGCTATCACCACCTTCCAGGGAAGTACGTTAATCTTCTCGGAAGATGAAATTGATATCGATTACACCGTTAAACTTCTGAAAGTCTGACGACGCGGCTCCCGGTGTTGACCTCTGACGGCCGCACCGGGGGCGCTGAATCACAACCTGTCACAGGATGCCACGCCTGTCCGCCGCGGCAGGAGCTTTGCGTTTATTCTGCGCTGACAAGGAAAGATCTGCAGGGAAATCTATCTCCTGTCACGTTTGTGCGTGTAGCATCCTATTGATATTTTCCTGACTGCCTGACTGCCTGACTGCCTGACTGCCTGACTGCCTGACTGCCTGACTGCCTTCGGGCCAGATTAACCGATTGTCTGAACCGGACGGCGGTGTTTCTGTTCTGAAAGGTCGTAGTCAGGTCCGTGAATAACAGCGGCCCGTCAGGCCCTGATGACCGGCACATATCCTCTGCGGGCAGGGTGCAGGCGGGCCTGCGGGAAGCTTTGTTGCCACGATCAGACTTCTGCCATCAAAAGGGAGCGGGGCAGTGGATCTGCAGAGGGGTGCCATTATCCGGGTGAACAATGTTCAGACTGCTGGCGTGCAGCATCATCCGCGGCGCGTTTTCAGTGCCCGGCCGTCGTTTTCCTCCGTACAGGTCACACCCCAGAATAGGATACCCTGCGGACTGGCAGTGAATACGTAACTGATGCGTCCGCCCGGTTTCAGGCAACAAGTCAACGCGGGTCACCGGCACCTCCTTCCTCTGAGGCAATTCATAATTAAACCGTCCGGTCACACGGTAACGGGAACGGGCAGGTTTGCCCCGGACTTCACACAGCGTCATGCGCGGGAAAAGGGCCGGATCTTTGGCAATCGCTGCGCTGATCACTCCCTTATCCTCCGGCATATGCCCGCAAAGTAGCGCTGTGTACATTTTGCTGACGGTACGTTCGCTGAACTGCCGGCAAAGAGCGGCATTAATGCTCTTATTGCGAGCCACCACCATAATACCGGATGTGCCGAAATCCAGCCGATGGACCAGTGTGCATCCGGGAAACTGTTGCAACAAACGGTAATGGACCGAATCATAATTTTCGGGGTTTTTGCCTGACAGGCTCAACAGTCCTGCCGGTTTATTGATCATCACCATCTGCGCATCCTGCCAGAGGATTTCAATCTCATCCGGGCATGGCGGTGCAATAAAAGTATCAGTAATTTCAGTCATCGGATCACCGGAAAAATCATCGGGGGCGGAGTGTAACTAATTTTTCTGTGTCAGGCGACTTATCCTCATCATCGGCATGTACAGACAGAAGGTCAGCGTGAGGTCCCGGTATCGGCCTGCCAATATGAGTATCCGGTACCGGAGGAAAAGAACCCGAATACGGGACAGAGATCATCCGCAGCGATGCATTCCCGGCGCGGAGTCTCGTTTGGCGATGATCCTATGAAAAAGTCAGGAAAAGTCATAAAACAGAAACCATTAAAACATTAAACATATTTAAAAAATTCACCAATATCTCTCATGATATGAGCCAAAAGGTGCCGGGGGAATTTAAATCATGGGGGTAAATACCAGGAGGAAGGACGGTACGGCATTAGAGTTTATGGCGATGACTTCCCGTTCGGGGCAATACCCATCAGGACTTTATTATTTTTATATTTATATCGTTCAGGTGATATTTATTACATCCTTTTTATAGATCTCTGCATCCCTTCACTTTCCCTTTTTAAATTAATTATTCTTATCATAGCTTGAGAGGAATAATGATACGTTATTCCTGGTTACTGGCGGTTATTTCAGAGGTTTTGTAATCGGTCATTGATTTTTTGCAACTATAAAATCAGGGAGGAATATCGTGCATCTTTAAAAATGAGAACATTTCAGAAACATTCTGTATTAACGATTAATTAATGATATAAATCAATATCACTTAGCATTTGTTATTAAGCTCTGTGTTTTTTGTTTAGTCTGGTTTTATATCCTGATTTTTTGCTCTTTATGTGTGTTTTTGGCTATATCCTTTCGAATTTCAATGAAATCCCTGATTTTTACCGGAGCAAAAAATTCCTGTTAAATTTATTTATTCGTTTTTTTTGAGCTACTTCATTGATTCGTCGTTACTGATTTATTTATTATTTCACCGAAGGGGAAAATCACACCCAAAATACCATGCTGCGATAAACAGAGGGACTTATTCATGGCAGATAGCTTTCAGTCTGAGGTGCCAAAGGCACGGATTAATTTAAAATTAGACCTGCATACCGGTGGGGCGACGAAGAAAACAGAATTACCCTTAAAATTACTGGTTGCTGGCGATTTTAGTCATGGTCAGGAAACGGCATCATTATCAGAGCGCAATAAAGTCAATATTTCCAAAAATAACTTTAATAGCGTTCTTTCCGGGTATTCTCCGGGCGTTAACCTTACCGTTAAAAATACCCTCGCCGATGACGGGAGTGAAGACAATATCAGTCTGACGTTCCGCGACATTAATGACTTCACCCCGGAACAGGTTGCCCGTCAAATTCCGCAACTGAAAGCCATGCTCGCGATGCGCAATTTGCTCCGCGATCTCAAAGCGAATCTTCTGGACAACCAGACTTTCCGGAAAGAACTGGAAAAAGTGCTGCTTGACCCGGCGCTCAGTGCAGAACTGAAAGCTGAACTGTCTGCCCTGGCGACCAAACAGCCGTAACCTGCGGCGTTTATTTAACGGATTAACTGAGGAATGCTGATGTCTGTACAAAATGGAAGTGTCGCCGGCGACGAAAATATCGTACTGGATCGCCCGTCAGCGGGCGGCGTGTACGCCTCCCTGTTTGAAAAAATTAACCTGAGTCCGGTCTCCGGGCTGAGCGCTCTGGATATCTGGCAGGACGCCCAGGCGATGTCTGATGCCAGTGCCGACGAGCGCCTGACGGCGGGGATGCAGGTGTTTCTGGAGTGCCTGAGCAAGGCAGGAGCAAAAGTTGAGAAGCTGGACAAGCACCTGATTGACCACCATATTGCCGGGCTTGATCACCAGATTAGCCGCCAGCTGGATGCGGTGATGCACCATCCGGAGTTTCAGGCGGTGGAAAGCCTGTGGCGCGGGGTTAAATCGCTGGTGGATAAAACAGACTTTCGTCAGAACGTGAAGATCGAGTTGCTGGACCTGTCCAAAGAGGATTTACGCCAGGACTTCGAGGATGCTCCTGAAATCGTCCAGAGCGGACTGTACCTGCAGACATATGTTGCAGAATACGACACCCCGGGGGGAGAGCCGATTGCTGCCCTGGTGTCCGCCTACGAGTTCGACGCCTCTGCACAGGACATGGCGCTGCTGCGTAATATCTCTAAAGTCTCAGCCGCGGCCCATATGCCGTTTATCGGCTCTGCGGGCCCACAGTTCTTTCTGAAAGATTCCATGGAAGAGGTGGCTGCCATCAAGGATATCGGTAACTACTTTGACCGTGCGGAATATATCAAGTGGAAATCCTTCCGTGAGACCGACGATTCCCGCTATATCGGCCTGGTAATGCCGCGCGTCCTGGGCCGTCTGCCATACGGCCCGGATACTCTGCCGGTACGTAGCTTTAACTACGTGGAAGAAGTGAAAGGTCCGGATCATGACAAATACCTGTGGACCAACGCTTCGTTTGCTTTTGCCTCCAACATGGTGCGCAGCTTTATTAACAACGGCTGGTGCGTACAGATCCGCGGCCCGCAGGCGGGTGGCGCGGTGCAGGACCTGCCTATCCACCTGTATGATCTCGGTACCGGTAACCAGGTAAAAATCCCGTCTGAAGTGATGATCCCGGAAACCCGCGAGTTTGAATTCGCAAACCTGGGCTTTATTCCCCTGTCGTACTATAAAAACCGCGACTATGCCTGCTTCTTCTCTGCCAACTCTGCCCAGAAGCCGGCCCTGTACGATACTGCGGACGCGACGGCCAACAGCCGTATCAATGCGCGCCTGCCGTATATCTTCCTGCTGTCGCGTATTGCGCATTACCTGAAGCTCATTCAGCGTGAAAATATCGGAACCACTAAAGACCGGCGTCTGCTGGAACTGGAGTTAAATACCTGGGTGAAAAGTCTGGTCACTGAGATGACGGACCCGGGCGACTCTCTTCAGGCTTCACACCCGCTACGCGATGCAAAAGTCACGGTTGAAGATATCGGGGACAATCCGGGCTTCTTCCGCGTGAAGTTGTACGCGGTACCGCATTTCCAGGTGGAAGGAATGGACGTCAACCTGTCGCTGGTTTCGCAGATGCCGAAAGCCAAATCCTAAGGCGAGGGGAAATCAGGGATGAAGATTTATCGCCCGCTTTGGGAGGACGGGGCTGTACTGGCCCCACAGCAGTTTCAGCAGCAATCCCGCTGGGATGCTTATGTTGCCGATAACGTTGCACGGATGAGCATTGCCCATCCGTGGGGCGTGATAGCCGCAGAATTTGACGATGCCGCGCTGGCATTCTCACGTCTGAATGCTACCCGCCTGGTGGTGCGCTTTCAGGACAGTACGCTGATTGATACGGATCTGGCGGATAACCTGCCGCCGGCCTGTGATCTATCCTCAGCTGCTGATAGCGAAAGTGTGGACGTCGTCGTGGCCCTGCCAATGCTGAGTGCCAGTGGCCGTAACCTGGATGATGGCCGGGACAGCGAACGGCCCCGGCGCTGGAAAGCGGAGCGGGTTGAGGTTCAGGAGCTGGCCGGGCATGAAAGGAGTGAGCTGGCCATTCTGCGCCATGCGGTGACTCTGCGCTTATCCGACCGGGAGAACGGCGCGTATCTGACCTGTCCGGTGGCGCGTCTGGTTCGCAATTCTCAGGGGCTGTGGAGCCGCGACCCCGCCTTCATCCCACCGTTGCTTTCTTTATCTGCCGGACCGCAGCTGATCACTGAACTGGAAGGGCTGCTGGTACGCCTGCAGGCTCGCCGCCGCCGCCTGATGGCGATGCGTCGTGAAAGTAATGAGCGTATGGCGGATTTTGCCGTCGCTGACGTGTCCCTGTTCTGGTTACTGAACGCCCTGAACAGCGCGGAACCGGTACTGACGGAGTTGCTGCAGACCCCGTCACGTCACCCGGAACTCCTGTACCGTGAGCTGACCCGTCTTGCCGGAAGCCTGCTGACGTTTTCCCTGGAGCACGACGCCGGAGATATCCCTGCTTATCAGCACGAGACTCCTGAGCGGGTGTTTGGCCCGCTACTGACCCTGCTCGATAAACTACTGGAAGCCAGTCTGCCGTCGCGGGTGGTGAGTATCCGCCTGGAGCATAACGACCAGATCTGGAAAGGCGCTCTGCATGATGCACGCCTGCGTGAAGGGGCAGATTTCTGGCTCTCGGTGCGTTCCTCTATGCCAAATCATGAGTTGCAGGTGAAATTCCCGCAGTTGTGTAAGGCGGGAAGTTTTGATGACGTTTCCGAGGTGGTCAATGTGGCTCTGAGCGGGATGACCATCAGACCTGTCAGCCACGTGCCGGCAGCGATCCCGTTGCGTCTGGAAAACCAGTACTTTTCGCTGGACCTGAGTACCGAGGCGGCCCGGGCGATGCTGGATATGGGGAGCTGCACTTTCTATACCCCGCGTTCACTGGGGGAGGTGGATCTTGAACTCTTTGCGGTATTGCGCTCATGAATGAATCCGAACAGCGTCAGATTGAACGGATCTTCTCTCCCGGCTGGCTGATGGCCAGCCAGTTGCGTGGCGGTCAGGAAGTCCGTGACGGGGAGAAGCTTTACCGGCGGGCCTGTCGTCTGGTGCAGGATGCCCGTAGTGCACTGACGGACGCAGGTTACAGCGATGTCAGTCGCGACCATATGGTGTATGCCCTGTGTGCATTGCTTGACGAGAGCGTCCTGAACCGTGGGGTCACTGATGATGGTTACCTGACCTGGCACCGGGACCCGTTGCAGGCACATTTCTTTGGCACCCTGAACGCCGGCGAGGAGCTGTGGGAACGTATCCGAAACCTGCTGAAAGAAACCGCTCCGGATACCGCTGTCCTGACCTGTATGTATCGGACCCTGCAACTGGGTTTTGTCGGTCAGTATCGCGCGCAGGATGACGAACGTCGTGAGGATATTGTTCGCGTACTCGGTGAGCGGGTTCCGGCATTTTCACTTGCCCGGGACGCTCCGATAGTTGCCCGGGCTTCCCCTGTCCGCAGTGGCCGCCGTCTGTACTGGATCTCCTGGATCCTCGGGGCAGCAGCGCTGGCGGTACTTTGGTTTTTCCTCTCGTCTTCCCTCACCGAACTGGTGAGTCAGACGGTCAGACCGGGGTAAAGAATGCGTGATATTTACCGGAGTCTGTTAACCACCCTGGCAGGCCTGCTGACGCTATGGCTGATCCTGGGCTTCTGGCCGCTGTCGGTCGGGAGCCGTATAGCGCTCAGTCTGCTGGTCATTCTGGTGTGCGGAGTGATGCTCTGGCGTGAGCACCGTATATCTCAGCCGCGCGGACCGGCACTCATAGACAGGCCGGATGAGAGCCTGCCCCCGGAAGACTTTCAGGGGGCGGTCATTCTGGTGTGTGGCGATAACAGTGCGCTGTTTGCTGAGTCAGCACAGCATATCGAAACCCGTCAGAGCTGGTATCTGCGGGTCAACGATGCAGAACAGCTGCCTTTGCTGACCCGGCACCTGAGTCAGGTCCGCCCGGCGCTGGTATCACAACTTTCTGTATTGCTGGCGGTATTGCCTGAACGCCATACCTCAGACGTCGATTTCACCCGGACTTTTCGCGGCTGGCAGCGGGCGGTGGTACAGAGCAGGGCAGCCTCTGGCCGCTTCCTGCCTTTCTGGATCGTGGTCTGGCTGTCACCGCCACCCGCCTGTGCGGATGCGGAACCGATCTGGTTTTCCACTGCCAGTCAACGGGCAGAGCTCCGGGTCCATCAGCCGGGTCAGGGCAATCTGTCGCTGACGGACTGGATACGGGAAACACCTGCGGGCGGGCAATTTTCCCGTTTGAGCCAGGGACTGTGGCTTGACAGCGGACTCGCCTGGATGAACTGCGCAGTCAACAGCCTGCTGTCGGGCTCCCCGGCAGAACGGCATGTCCTGAAACCCTGCATGCAGGGGCTGTGCATGGTACCGGTGGCGGGGCTTGCCGGTAATCTCTGGCAGCAACATATCACCACAGTCACTGCGCTGCCGCCGGAGGTGACTGAAAATACCGGACCTTTGCCGCTGCCTGAAGCACTTTTTCCGGCGCTGCCGCGCCGTCGGGGGATCAGCCGCCGTATGCTGTTCTGGCGTAATGCCGGACTGCTGGCAGGCATTTTTCTCTTGCTGGCGATGCTGGCCTCTTACTTCAACAACCAGCGGCTGGTTCGTAATGTGAGTGACCATCTGGCGCTCTATTACCATCTGGAGGGGCACCCGGCAGAGCCGAAACTCCGTGCACAGCAGCGTCTGCGCGCCGACAGTGCCCTGCTGGATGAATGGCAGCGCCGCGGCGAACCGGTACGCTACCGGCTGGGGCTGTATCAGGGAATGCATCTGGTATCGGTGGTGGAAGGGGCTGTAAACGACTGGGCGCCGCCATTGCCATCGCCGTCGTCACCACTTCCTGTCACCAAAACAATGGTTCAGGAACCGAAAAACATCCGCCTCGACAGCATGTCGCTGTTCGATTCCGGTCAATCAACCCTGAAAGCGGGCTCCACCAAAATGCTGGTTCACTCGCTGCTGGATATTAAAGCGAAGCCGGGCTGGCTGATTGTGGTATCCGGTCACACGGATAACACCGGCAATCCCAAACTGAATCAGACGCTGTCCCTGAAACGTGCCGAAGCGGTACGGGACTGGATGCGTGACACCGGCGATGTGCCGGAAAGCTGTTTTGCGGTGCAGGGCTATGGTGAAAGCCGCCCCATCGTGACCAATGACACTCCGGAAGGGCGAGCACTCAACCGCCGTGTCGAAATCAGTCTGGTAGCGCAGGCTAACGCCTGTCAGATACCGGGCAAACCCTCTGCGTCATCACAGGATGATGACGCTTCTTAAAGTAAGATACACACAATCATTCAGGCTGGATCGTGGTGGCCTCTGAATGCGTACCCGGGAACAGGGAACACTCTGTCACCGGGGAAAGTGAAGGTAGCCAGCACAGAGGCAGCCTGAAGGAGGAAGTGTATAAATGGAGAAATTATCATGGCAATACCTGTTTATCTTTGGCTGAAAGACGATGGCGGTGCAGACATTAAAGGCTCTGTTGACGTTCAGGATCGCGAAGGCAGTATCGAAGTGGTCGCTCAGGAACATAATCTGTACATCCCGACCGACAACAACACCGGTAAGCTGACCGGTACCCGTATCCATACGCCGTTCCTGTTCACAAAGGAAATCGATGCCTCCAGCCCGTACCTTTACAAAGCGGTAACGACCGGTCAGACCCTCAAATCTGCAGAGTTCCGGTGGTACAAAATCAACGATGCCGGTCAGGAAGTGGAGTACTTCAACACCAAACTTGAAAACGTGAAAGTGGTGAAGGTGAACCCTGAAATGTACGACGTGAAAGACCCCTCGAAAGAGAAACACAACCACCTGGAGCGCGTAGAGCTGCGCTACGAGAAAATCACCTGGACCTACAAAGACGGCAACATCATTCATTCCGATTCGTGGAATGAACGCGCCACCGCCTGATTACGCGTCATATTTCGCGCTGTAGCGGCGTTGGCTGTGTTTATGCCCCCCGGTGACGTCCTTGTCAGTCATCGGGGATGCACTCGCCTGCCGCCTTGCCACAACACGAACTATTTAGTGTAACCGCCTGACGGGCAGCCCGTTCTGCCCGTTTTTTCTTTGCTGAACGCCTGCGTGACGGGCCTTGAGCAAAGAACCCAATAATCTGCCTGACCGACCCTATGCGCTTTGGTCCCCTGAACGGGAAGCAGCGAAGGGCGGTAGCATGTCCGGAAGCCATTAAGAGAGAGAAACATGGAAAACCCAGCCATCCTGTTACGTCGTCTGAATCCGTATTGCGCCCGGGCACTGGAAGGTGCCGCCTCCCTGTGTCAGACCCGCGCCCATGCAGAAATTCAGCCTGAGCACTGGCTGCTGAAACTGCTGGAGCAGGGCGAAGGTGACCTGACGGTGCTGGCCCGCCGCTATGAATGGGATATGGATACACTCTGGCAGGACTTGCTGGCCTGGCTGGATAAGCAACCTCGTTCGGTACGCAGCCGTCCGCAGCTCTCTGACCCTATGCAGAGCCTGCTGCAGGAGGCCTGGCTGCGGGCTTCTCTTGCCGGAGAGGAGAGGATCCGTGGTATTCACCTGCTGATGGCCCTGACCGGTAAACCGGAGCTGCTGCGTTGTGACGGCCTGTGGCCGATGCTGACTCTGGCGCAATACCAGCTGGAACATCTGCGCCCTTTACTCGACGCACAGTCGGATGAACGTCCGGACGTGCAGCAGGAGGCCGGACTGGCCCGGACGGAAGGGGAGGCGAACATAGCGGACTGCCCTGCAGAGGCAACAGAAAGTACGGATGGTCTGAAGACCGGCAAGCTGAGCCCGGCACTGCAGAACGCGCTGGATAAATTCACACTCGATGTCACCGCTAAAGCCAGGGACGGGAAGATTGACCCGGTGTTTGGCCGCGATACGGAGATCCGCCAGATGGTGGATATTCTCTCGAGGCGTCGAAAAAATAACCCGATCCTGGTCGGTGAGCCGGGCGTCGGTAAAACGGCGCTCGTTGAAGGCCTGGCACTCCGTATCGCCGAAGACAATGTGCCGGACAGCCTGAAAACGGTGGTATTGCGCACCCTCGACCTCGGTCTGCTGCAGGCGGGGGCGGGTGTAAAAGGTGAATTTGAGCAGCGGCTGAAAAATGTCATCGATGCGGTACAGCAGTCACCGGTGCCCATCCTGCTGTTTATCGATGAAGCACACACCATTATCGGCGCGGGTAATTCCGCGGGCGGCGCGGATGCGGCCAACCTGCTGAAACCGGCACTGGCCCGGGGCGAGCTGCGTACCATCGCGGCCACAACCTGGAGTGAGTACAAGCAGTATTTCGAACGCGATGCCGCACTGGAACGCCGCTTCCAGAGGGTCAGCGTGGATGAGCCGGACGACGAGACGGCCTGCCTGATGCTCAGAGGACTGAAATCCCGCTATGCGGAACACCACGGGGTACACATTACCGATGATGCAGTACGTGCCGCCGTCACGCTGTCGCGCCGCTATCTGACCGGACGCCAGTTGCCGGATAAGGCCGTTGATTTACTGGATACCGCTGCGGCGCGTGTGCGAATGAGCCTGGATACCGTGCCGGAAGCTATCATTCGCCTGAAAGCACAACTGACGGCGCTGGCGCTGGAAGAACAGGCGCTGCTGGGCGATATAGCTGCCGGAGGTCACCAGCAGGACGACCGTCTGAGCCTGATCGGGCAGCAGCGCACACAGCTTGAAACCCGCCTGCAGCAACAGGAAACCCGGTTCGAGCAGGAAAAAGTGATTGTGCAGGCGCTGATGGCCTGTCGCCAGCTCGCTCACTCAGAGGACAACTGTCATCAGTCAGACATCCGTCACCTGCAACAGCAACTGGATAACGTACAGCAGGATGAGGCGTTGCTCCGGATTGATGTGGACACCCGTACCGTGGCCAGCGTGATTGCTGACTGGACGGGGGTACCGCTCTCCTCATTAATGAAGGATGAACAGACCGAACTGCTGACCCTGGAAGATGAAATCGGTAAACGTGTGGTCGGCCAGGGCACCGCCCTTAACGCCATCGCTCAGCGGCTGCGTGCCGCGAAAACCGGGCTGACGTCTGAAAATGGTCCGCAGGGGGTGTTTCTGCTGGTCGGGCCGAGCGGCACGGGTAAAACCGAAACCGCGCTGGCGCTGGCCGATGTGCTGTACGGCGGGGAGAAATCCCTGATCACCATCAACCTGTCGGAATACCAGGAGCCGCACACCGTTTCCCAGCTAAAGGGCTCACCGCCGGGGTATGTGGGCTATGGTCAGGGCGGGATCCTCACCGAGGCCGTGCGCAAGCGTCCGTACAGTGTGGTGCTGCTCGATGAAGTGGAAAAGGCCCACCGGGATGTCATTAACCTGTTTTATCAGGTATTTGACCGGGGTTTTATGCGTGACGGTGAAGGGCGCGAAATCGACTTCCGTAACACCGTGATCCTGATGACGTCTAACCTTGGCAGCGATCACATTATGCAGCTGTCAGATGAACAACCCGGGGCCAGCGAAGGGGCGTTGCAGGAGATGCTGCGCCCGATCCTGCGCGACCACTTCCAGCCTGCGTTGCTGGCCCGCTTCCGGACGGTGATATACCGACCGTTAGGCACAGCGGCGATGCGTACTATCGTGGAAATGAAGCTCGGGCAGGTGAGCCAGCGGCTGCACCGCCACTACGGCCTGATCACCCATATCGACGACAGCCTGTATGACGCCCTGACTGCAGCCTGCCTGCTGCCGGACACCGGGGCGCGTAACGTCGACAGCCTGCTGAATCAGCAAATTCTGCCGGTGCTGAGTCAGCAACTGCTGAGCCATATGGCAGCGAAGCAGAAGCCACACTCCCTGACGCTCAGCTGGGATGAGGAAGATGGCATTGGGCTTGAATTTTCAGGCGCGTCTGAAAGCTAACCCGGAGGCAGGGAATGTCCATTCATGATGCCAGTAAGAAAAAGAAGCACGACAAGAAACAGGAAGATGATCCCGTCAGAAAACTGACGACCGGAGAAATCGCCTTAGCCAGAACGGTATTTGGTAACAGGATCGATTACGAAAAGGTGAAAATTCATTATGGCAGTTATCTGCCATTTGGATTGCAGGCCGGGAATGTGGCAATGACACCTAATGGTGAGCTGTATTTTCGTACCACGTTATACAGAGAGGATTTTTCTCAGACACTGGATGACCTTCAGCATCTCTTCATTCATGAGATGAGTCATGTCTGGCAGCGGGCGAGAGGAATGAATGTGATTGGCCGGGGACTGGTGAGCTGGATGGTCAGTTATCGCTATACACTTGATGGTCGTTTGTTGAGTGAGTATCCAATGGAACAACAGGCGCAGATTATTGCAGATAATTTTACGTTACAAACCCAGGGATACAAGGTGTGGCATCGATTGTGGGGCGGTAAAAATCCAACCATCACTCTTGATGGTGATACTACTGAGTCAGTGGTACGCAAACAATACAAAATTGCATTGCGGGGGTTTCCATGGTGAAAGTACATGGTTTTCGTATGTTTTGTTCGGTTGTTCTTTCTGGTGTATGTCTGGTGATATTAACCGGATGCCCGGGTCCGGGGGATAGGTTTATCCTCCATGAAACCACATCTGTTAGCAAGCAGGGAAAAAATGTATGTTTTAACGTTAATGATGCTCAGGATTACCAACCTGCTGATATAGGAATAAATCCACGAGGAACCCCCTCGAAGGAAAAGGATTTTAATTTTTCCCCGGGCCTCACCATCTCTGATGGGAAATTATGTATTCCACCTTCTTTTTATCATTTCCCTGATGATGGGCGATTCATTGTTGAATATATATTAATTTCAAAGAAACATGATGATGAACCACGGAAGTTCGTTGTCGGCGTGGGGATAAATCATGGGGAGGTTTACAATTTTCCGTTGACCGATCGTGAAATTGCCAGGCCGTATGGTTCAATTAAAGTTTCTGAATAATATCCCGGTATAAAGTAATGAAGGTTTTTATCTTTATAGCTTTAGTAATGGTGGGAGTACTGTTTCTGCCGAATACCTATTTTTACACATTCGTAAAGCACTTTATCCCCATTAGTGGCGACGGTGAATACGGCATGAACAGTTTTGAAATGACCCTTTTGCTGATGAAAATTCTCGTCTGCACCCCCGGGGCCGGAGCCGTAATCACGCTTTTTCGTACTCGCTGAGTACCCCTGATTAAACCTGTTACCTTGCCCGTCGGCAAGAAAATCATGGACAGCAGGTTATCCCATGGAGTCAATATCATGAGTCTGACAGATACGCTTAAGAACACCCTGTCTGCGCTAACTGAAGGCGGACTGAACCGCTACCGTCTGGATATTCCGTCCTGCACAGCCTCACTGGATGTGGAAGAGTTTAACGGTAAGGAGTTCATGAGTGAGCTTTACCATTACAATATTATCTTTGCCAGTAGTGACCAGAATATCAGTTCAGCGCAACTGTTGACCAGGCCTGCCACGCTGGCCATGGGAACAGGACCACTGATGGGGCTGACCGGGCAGAAAGTGGTGCATGGTGTGGTGACACATTTTAAGCGTATCAGTGGTTCTCGCGACCAGGCGACGTACCAGATAATTATTGAGCCGTTCCTGGCGCTGTTGCGCAATCAGTTCCGTACTCACCGCTTTTTTGTCAACAAGTCGGTGCCGGAAGTGGTGGCGGAGGTGCTCACTGAGCATGGCCTGAAAGACTGGGAGTATGAGTTCACGCTGAAAGAGGATTACCCGAAGCGGGAGCAGATTAACCAGTACCGGGAAAGCGATCTCGCCTTTATTGAACGTCTGCTGGCTGAGGTGGGGATTTTTTACTTCTTTACCCTGCAACCGGATACGCAGACAGAAGTGGTGCACTTTGCGGACAAACAGAGTGCCTGGACATTCGGTAAAACGCTGCCACTGAGCAGCCCTTCGGGTACGAATGACAACGGCACGGATTCGGTATGGGGCGTACAGGTCTTACACAACGTGGCGGAACGCTCGGTGACGGCCAGCGACTATAATCCCCGCGACGCCGGGAACATCCTGACCTCTGTTCCGGCGGACATGACCGGGGGAGACGGCGAGGGGAACACCTACGGTGATGTGTACCATCACCGGCCGCGCCACCTTGAGCGTGGTGACAAAATTACCCCGCAAGCCGAAACCGGTAACTTTTGGGCACGTCTGGATCACGAGCGTTTCCTGTCAGGCCAGACCACGGTGACGGGCTGTAGCACGGACCACACCCTGGGTCCGGCACAGGTACTGACTATTACCGAAATAGCTATCCCGCCAACATTACCCCGTGAAACGGAAAACGGTCTCGTCATCATCAGCACCGGTTACTTTGCCAGCCGTAAAAATGCCCTGCAGGTGCAATGGATGGCGATGCCATACTACGAGAACCGTTGCTGGCGTCCGGCGGAGAAAAAGCGGCCGGTCATCAGCGGTACCCTGATGGCGCGCGTGACCAGCGCCAGAGAGAACGATATTTATGCCTGGCAGGATGCCTCCGGCATGTACCGGGTGAAATTCGATGCCGACTGTGACGATAAACGTCAGGGCATGGAAAGTATGCCGGTACGTTTCGCGAAGCCTTACGCGGGTGACAAGTACGGGTTTCACTTCCCGCTGATACAGGGCACGGAGGTGGCGATTGCCTTCCACGAAGGCGACCCGGATCGCCCGTATATCGCCCATGCCCTCCACGACTCCCGCCATGTCGACCAGGTTACGGAAGCCAACAGCACACGCAATGTTATCCGCACGGCAGGTCTGAACAAACTGCGTATGGAGGATAAACGCGACGAAGAGCATATCAAGCTCAGTACGGAATACGGCGGCAAAACCCAGCTCAATTTAGGGCATAACGTCAACGCAGACCGGGAACTTCGTGGTGAAGGGGCAGAACTGAGAACGAATGACTGGGTCAGTGTTCGCGGCGGAAAGGGTATTTTACTCACTGCTGATATTCAGCCGGATGTCGGCAGCAAAATGCTTGAAATGGATAGCGCTGTTGAACAACTTGAGCAGGCACTCACGCTGGCAAGAAGTCTGCAGGTTGCGGTGAAAAAGGCAAAAGCGACGTTATCCGATACCGAAAGCCAGAAAACTCTTAACAGTTCACTGAAATATCTCAAAACGCCGGGAATGGTGGCGAGTGCACCGGCCGGAATTGGTATTCTCAGCCCTGAAACTGTCCGGCTGGCTTCCGGGCGGGCAAGTATTGGCCTGATGTCCGGGAAAAATACGGATATCAGTGCCGGACAGTCTTTCACTGTAGCAGCCAGCGAATCGGTAAGTTTGTTTGCGCAGACTGCAGGAATGAAAATGTATGCCGGGGCAGGGGCGGTTGATATTCAGGCACAAGCAGATGCTATGAATGTTTCTGCACTACAGGACATCACCATCACCAGTGGTCAGGGAAGTATACAGGTCAATGCCAGTCAGGAACTGGTTTTAAGTTGCGGGGGTGCTTATATAAAGCTTAGCGGCGGTAATATTGAACTGGGATGTCCGGGAAATATTTTGCTCAAATCCGCAAATGTCAGTCAGACCGGACCTGCCAGTTTAGATACTCCACCTGTCACTTTTCCTAAAGGGTATTCTGGCACCTTCACTGTCAAAGATATGGAAACAGGTGAAATCAAACCATTCACTAAATACGTAGTTACCTCTGCAGAGGGCGATATTTTTGAAGGGATGACGGATGCATCAGGGAAGACCGTGCAACTTAATTCATCAATGCCAGGCAAAATGAAAATTAAATTCCCGGATATGTTGAGTGATGAACAATTCAGGGTAATCGATAAGTCGACAGGAACGCCTGTCTCCGGTTATGCATACTTTATTATTGCAGAAAGTGGTGAATCAGTATCTGGTTACACTGATAATAATGGAGAAACCCAACGAATTGAGACAAAAGAGGAGTCTTCTGTTGAAGCTTTCTGGGGAGAAGATGCACTTGAAAGAATGAGCAGGAGTTAAAATAATGCCTAACGAAAAAACAGTAGCTAAAACGAATGGTACGTCTAACTCACAAAAAAGTGTGTCATTAAAGGTTATTACATTCGATGAATTATGGTCGGCTTATCCTTCCGGTAAGATTGAACATATTGACCCGTCAGGTAAAAAAGATGTTTTTTCCGATCATTGTGCAATAAATGTCAGTGATGCTCTTTATCAATGTGGCATCCTTATGAAAACTTTCAGAAAAACCCGTTGTTGGAATTGTCCGACACCTGATCCAACGACGAAAAAGGGGATACACGCTATCAGGGCTGAAGAGTTGAGTGGATATCTTAAAACTCGCCCTTTTGCGGGGTGTCCTGTTCCGGTGAAATTGAACGGGAAAACTTTCAAGGAGAATGTCGAGGGGAAGACCGGTATTATCTTTTTTAAGGATTACTGGCTGAGAGGGAATGAACGGACTCCAACAGGGGATCACATCGATTTATGGAATAAAAGTAAATTAGCGGGTAGTGGTACATTAGCTTCTTATCTTCGGGTTAACTTCCCTAATGCAACAGAGAGTATTTCTGGTCTCTTTGGTTCAGATACCAGAATCACATCGCTTGAGAAAGCTATCGAAGTGTTATTTTGGGAAGTAAAATGAAAAGTAAAATAATAACCGGGCTAGGTTCGATGATAGCTCTATTATATACACTGCTGATGATTTTGACTGTGGGTGGATTTGAGCGGGTGGGCGTGATTAATAATGCTATAGATTTCCTTGATTTTGGAAGTGGTAATATTTATGGTGTCATTTTGTTTGTTTTCTTTGTGGCTACGTTAGTGCTTTACTATATTGCCATATCAAAAAATAAGAGCAATATTATAGGGGGGGTGTTAATTGTTTCATTTGTTATCGGTACTATCTTGTTAATGTTGGTTATTAAAGTTCATCCAATGCATAAATATCTTTTTGATTTCTATATGACCTGGTTTTATCATGGGGTGCTTTATGAAGGGGAAGATAAGATACCACAGGTCTTTTCATTCATTTCACGACTCATGACTTTTTGCTTCTTCTGCGGAAGTGTTATTTCATTCTTTATCATAAAATATATTAATCGAAATATGATTAAGATATAAAATAAATTCACGTCGTTATTTGCTCTTGGGCATAATTAAATAATGGGAAATGTAAAATAAAAACTTATAAGGATAGAGGTTTAATTATATGGTTAAAAATTCACTATTTACGTCTGTAACACATACTGACGCTGATGTTATGACCGGGCAGCAGAAACCGTATTGGGTTGAAATTCAATTGGTTGATGAGCAGAATGGTCCCGTGGCAAATATGGCATGGACCGTAGAAAGTGCTCATCCTGTTTCCGGACCGGTGGATAAATTTACGTATAGAGGTCGGAGCGATGCTGATGGGCTAATCAGGGTCGACATGCCGCACGGTCTGGAGCTGAGACTGACGTTAGACGGTAATCAACTGGCAACGGAAATGGAAAAGCGTTCTTTACGTGTTAGCCGCGATGCAGAAAATGATTCTATTGTGCGTCCTGAAGCCGAAGAGAACGGATATATCTGGCATTATGCCGTTATCGGTGAACTTTGTCAGAGCTCACCAAACCTGGAATTGAGACAAGCGGAGATGTTACCCGCATACCACTTCCCTGCAAAAACAGCCTTTAAGGGAGTTAAATTTCGCACAAATGAACTGGAAAAACGTCATGTAATTGAAATATGCCCTTTCAGGGCCTGGGAGCTTGTGCTGCACCACCAAAAGGAGTATTCCATTGCGAATGGAATTAATCTGGGGGCAGCAGCAACGCTCGCTTATGCTGATAACAGTACTCTGGATACTGTTTCAATTATGCGTTTCTTTATTAACCAGTGCCAGGATCTATCCCGCTTACCTCAGCTTTACAAAGATGGTTTTGCATGGAATACGCTGGTGCAGGATGTTCCATTTAGTCAGAGATATTATCCCCCGGTCTTTATGGATACCTCACGGGATACTTCATCTAAAACTGATGAGAAAAATAAAAATAATACTACAGCACAGGCAGACAATCCTGTAACAAAGGCAGACGGTGATACGCAGCTTTATTATGTCTATAATGCGGATAAGGTGATCATTGCCTGGCGTGGCACAGCCAGTTTGTTTGATGTGGGGACGGATCTTGCATTCAGACCGGTAAGTTCTGAAGTTTGTGATAAAGTTAAAACGCAATGTTCTACGTTAATTCCTGCCGGGAAAGTACATACCGGGTTTTGGAGTGGATACAAAAGAGTTGATAAAAAATTCAGTAAAGAAATATCAAAGTTGGAGCAATTAGCCGGTGAAAGAAAACTTTTTACTTGTGGTCATAGTTTAGGGGGCGCATTGGCATTAATCAATTCGGCAAAATTAAAAGATATTAATCCAATACTTTACACTTATGGAATGCCACGAACCTTTACCCGCGATGCCGTAATGCAATTATCAGAGATTACTCATTTTCGCCATATTAATGATAATGATCCGATCCCTGCGGTCCCGGCAGAAGCCAACCTGGATAATGAGCTATATAAACTCTGGGGATGGTTCGGAGGAACGCTGGGCTTTTTCTGGTCCTTGGGTCAACTCGTTGTCCACCAGATGGTTGCCTGGGGGGATTGCTTCTGGCACCACGGCAATACGGTAGCCTTTCTCACGGTAACCCAGAGTCGTGAATGGAAAGAGTGTAAGAGATCCCTCCCAACCCCGGCGGGGTGTATTGCCATCAGAAAGTTGCTTCCGATCAAAGCTAAACTCTATCTGGTGCCCGCTCTGGCACAACAAGATATGCAGCAGGCGGGCCAGAAGCAGAAAGAATTCAACGCGTCACTGTCACCGGTGGATTTAGCTGAATTTTTCCCCAAAGGTAGTAATCCGGACAGAGGGGTTAATTTAAAATTTTTTGAACACTTTATGACCTCCTATATGCCATACATGTGCAACAAGCTTCTTGAATTGATTGATAACGCCGGAATAGTGGAAAAAAGGACCTTTACTGAGCATCTGTATAACGTTGATTCATTCAGGGAGCAGATGGCAGAATATAAAAATGATGTACCGGATAAAGAGTTAGCAAGGAATGATATTTTTCTTAATATAGAAGGACTGCTTGGTGTATCGCTTATCCCGACGTTATCTATGCCGTCTGGTCACGATACCCTTTTACGATTTGCTAAATACCAGGAAGAGGTAATGGAAAATGTATAATTCATCAAAATTTATTCTGTTTACGCTGATGTTGTTTTCCCTGACAGGATGCAGCATTAGCAGGCCAGCAAACAAAACATTAGCCCCGCCGGCGGATACCAAATGGATCAATATTGAAATAAAAAATCCCTCTCAGTATACGGAACCGTTTCCTCTCGGGGTCAGATATATCTCGTATGAATGCAGGAAAAAAAGAATCAGTGGATTTGATGGCTCAGTGATCAGTGAGCCTTCTTATAACGTTATCAGGATCCCCATGCAGCAGGAGGACGGTGATATCTGGAAAGCAAAAGTCGCTATGACCGGGGGTGGCTCATGTAAATGGAGCCTGAGTGCGGTCACGTTAGGTATAAACTATACTGATGCGACACACCTTGGCAAAGACCTTGTACCCGGAACGGCGGTAGGGGTGACGCTTGCTTTTGATAGTGATGCCTCACGCGATGGGTACTATAGAGCTGTGTATGGAAATTTGAAATTATCGCCAAAATATTATCCTTATATAATAAGGTGGAGGTTGATTCGTAACAGAAATGATTTAACTCTTTTAGGTAGTCATGATTTTTTATTATATTATATCACTGATACAAGAAATGTTACATTTGAGCCATTAATAGATGAGGGTAAAATTATTCAATATATTGAGCCTGAAAAAAAAGTAGAAGGAGTTCATTCCAGGATAATATACCCGGATGGCAGTATTGTTTCCGACGGGACTGTCTTTCCGAGTTTTGATAAAGTCGATAAAATGAAGGTGGGTAAATAGAAGTGACGGATATTTCCTTTAATTCTTCCCCAGTCAATTAACTTATAGAGCTTATGCGTAAGTACTATGATTTCGCGATTTGCTAAATCCCAGGAGAATGTAATGAAAAATGTATAATTCATCTAAATTCATTCTGTTTACGCTGATGTTATTTTCCCTGACAGGATGTATTATTAGCAGGCCAGTAAACAAAACATTAGCCCCGCCTGCGGATACCAAATGGGTCAATATTGAAATAAAAAATCCCTCTCAGTATACGGAGCCTTTTCCTCTCGGGGTCAGATATATCTCGTCTGAATGTAAGAAAAAAAGAATCAGCGGATTTGATGGCTCAGTGATCAGTGAGCCCTCTTATAACGTTATCAGGATCCCCATGCAGCAGGAGGACGGGGATATCTGGAAAGCAAAAGTCGCTATGACGGGGGGGGGCTCATGTAAATGGAGTCTGAGTGCGGTCACTTTAGGTATAAGCTATACTGATGCGACACACCTTGGAAAAGACCTTGTACCCGGAACCGGAGCTGGGGTGAAGCTTGCTTTTGACAGTGATGCTTCTCGTAATGGACAATTTACCTTTGTCACTGGAAATGTAGATTTATATCCTAAATATTATCCTTATATAAGAGAGAAAAAAATGGGGGAGATAGAGAACAGCTTATCTCTATTTGGTAAGAAAGACTTCCTGTCATTGCGTGTTGGTGAAATTAGCTCTGTGAATTTTTCTCCTGAAATAGATGAGAGGAAAATAACAAGGTTTGTCGGGTTAGAAAAAAAAGTAAAAGGTAAATATCCAAAAATCATTTATCCGGACGGAAGTGTTGCTTCTGAAAGAACTCTTTTCCCTGATTTTGATAAGGTCGACAAAATGAACATTTATTGATTCGGTAATCCTCCCATTTTTAACGGAGGTGATAAGCAGAATCAGGTCAAGGCCCGGCGAAGCATGGCCCCTGGTTCATCAGAGACCGCCACCGGGATGTGTGTGTCTTGGAATTTATCATAATTTAAACACACCAGTGTGCTAAATATCTGTCAGTCATCCAAACCCCGGTTGGGTCAGGGCTGTCTGGAATATGCAGGGAGGAAAATCATGAAACCGATGAGCAGAATAATTTATGTATTATTACTTGTGGCTTCTGCCAGTGCCTGTTCTAAAGCGAAGCCTGACAGTCTTAAAGCGCCCTGGGATAAGTGGTTTTTTGCTTTTACTACTCCCAAAGCTTTGCCGGCCGAGGTGACATTGTTAAAGCTACTGGATGTTGACGGTTATGCATGGACATACAGAACTATTAATCAGCCACAAGGTATCAGTGTCGGAAAATGGGATGAAGAGAACTCAGCAGGGAATACGCATTTTAATAATGCCGACAGATTGCCGCAAATAATGATATTTTGCTGGGACTCACTCATTGATAGAAAGGTTTATCAGTCCACTTTATTTTTCACTCAGGACACATGGAATAAGATGGTTACCCCTTACCCGGATGTTTCAAATCCCGCAAAAAAAGCATACCGGCAAACCATGCTGATAGGTCTGGCTCCTGAGGGGAAAGTACGGGTCTGGCTAAGACAATATAGCCATTCAGATATCCCTCTGAATGATACAACCATAAGGACAGTCTCAGGGGAAGAGCTTGATATGTGTAAAGGGGTGACAGTAAGTAATTTTTCCTATGGATATAGCGATAAAACTAAAGAATTTATCGAGGGTAAAGAATATCCATATGGTTCATGGTGAATATTCTTATTTTGAAAATAGTGGGTATTTAATATCATCTGCTTATCTGAATGAGGGCTGAAGAGTTGAGTGGAAATCTTAAAGTTAGCCCTTTTTCGTAATTTCCTTTTACGGTGAAATTGAACGGGAAAACTTTCAAGGAGAATTATCGTCTTATGGAATAAAAGTAAATTAGCGGGTAGTGGTACATTGGCGTTTTATCTTCGGGTTAACTTCCCTAATGCAACAGAGAGTATTTCTGGTCTCTTTGGTTCAGATGCCGGAATTACATCGCTTGAGAAAGCTATCAAAGTGTTGTTTTGGGAAAAATACGTAAAATACGTATCTGAAAATAACAGATAAAAAAAGGCCGCACCGTCAGTACTTTTAATAAAAAATTTCCGTTGCTTCTTATTATTACTTATGATATCTATGTGGGGAAGAAATGAAACTTATCTTAAAACGGGATTTGGTGTTGTATTTATGGGCTTTTTTTGACTTCTTATATATTACCAGATTTATCTGGCTAAATGTGTCACAGGGACGGCTCCCATTAATTGATGATCTACGCTACTTTAATGAGTTTTATTATGAGCAGGGTAAATATGCGCTGGCCATTTTCTCTTTGTCGTTTTTACTTAATGTGTCAATACTATTTTCTTCTATGTTGTTTTTAATTAAATGGAAATATTCTCATTGGCTTGTTTATTTCCAGCTCCCTCTCAGATTACTCTTTTTGATACCTTCAGTATCATTATTTCCATGGTTGTTTAAAATCATGTCCACCAAAGCTTTGTGGTTGTTTTTTTCTGCTGTTATTGTCTCTGAAATAATTAAGGTCGCAACATTTTGTCTGCTCAGGAGAGAGAGTAAATGACTTTTTCTTACATCAAGTGATGGGGTGAATAGCATTATTTAATTAAAAAAACAAATAAAAGCAGATGCCATAAGTTGTTCTATCGTGCAGGGTATCGCTACCGGTCAGGTAAGTGAGCAGACCCATATGTTGGTCAGGAACGGATTTTAAGGTGCGTTGGCACTTATATAAAACTTAGTGGGGGATATTTAACCGGAGTGTGCGTAAGCAGATGGTTGCCTGGGGGGATTGCTTCTGGCACCACGGCAATACAGTAGCCTTTCTCACGGTAACCCAGAGTCGGGAATGGAAAGAGTGTAAGAGATCCCTTCTAACCCCGGCGGGATGTATTGCCATCAGAAAGTTGCTTCCGATAAAAGCTAAACTCTATCTGGTGCCCGCTCTGGCACAACAGGATATGCAGCAGGCGGGCCAGAAGCAGAAAGAATTCAATGCGTCACTGACACCGGCGGATTTGGCTGAATTTTTCCCCAAAGGCAGCAATCCGGACAGAGGGGCTAATTTAAATCTTTTCGAACACTTTATGACCTCCTATATGCCATACCTGTGCAACAAGCTTCTTGAATTGATTGATAACGCCGGAATAGTGGAAAAACGTACCTTTACTGAACATATGTATAACGTTGATTCATTCAGGGAGCAGATGGCAGAATACAAAAATGAAGTACCTGAGAAAGAGTTAGCAAGGAATAATATTTTTCTTAATATAGAAGGACTGCCTGGTGTATCGCTTACTCCGACGTTATCTATGCCATCTGGTCACGATACCCTTTTACGGTTTGCTAAATACCAGGAAGAGGTAATGGAAAATGTATAATCCATCTAAATTCATTCTTTTTACGCTGATGTTATTTTCCCTGACAGGATGCATTATCAGCAGGCCAGTAAACAAAACATTAGCCCCGCCGGCGGATAGCAAATGGGTCAACATTGAAATAAAAAATCCCTCTCAGTATACAGAACCTTTTCCTCTCGCGGTCAGATATATCTCGTCTGAATGCAGGAAAAA
This sequence comes from Tatumella sp. UCD-D_suzukii, assembly GCF_000611875.2. Lineage (NCBI taxonomy): Bacteria > Pseudomonadati > Pseudomonadota > Gammaproteobacteria > Enterobacterales > Erwiniaceae > Tatumella > Tatumella sp. UCD-D_suzukii. The sequence goes on along the minus strand of NZ_JFJX01000057.1, from coordinate 18,522 downwards.
AAGAATCAGTGGATTTGATGGCTCAGTGATCAGTGAGCCCTCTTATAACGTTATCAGGATCCCTATGCAGCAGGAGGACGGGGATATCTGGAAAGCAAAAGTCGCTATGACCGGGGGTGGCTCATGTAAATGGAGTCTGAGTGCGGTCACTTTAGGTATAAGCTATACTGATGCGACACACCTTGGAAAAGACCTTGTACCCGGAACCGGAGCTGGGGTGAAGCTTGCTTTTGACAGTGATGCTTCTCGTAATGGAATATTTACCTTTTCCAGAGGTGATTTAAATATTGCACCTAAATATTATCCATATATATCCGAATGGAATCTTGGTGAGAAAAGCAAAGAGTTATCTCTCTTAGGTAAAGTGGCTTTTATATCTTTTAGGGTTTACGATTTGAAAAAAATTCAGTTTTATCCAGTGGTGGATGAACGTAAGGTTGTAAAATATATTGGGATAGAAAAAAAAGTAAAAGGTATTTACTCTAAAATAATATATCCGGATGGCAGTGTTGTTTCCGACGGGACTGTCTTTCCGAGTTTTGATAAAGTCGATAAAATGAAGGTGGGGAAATAGAAGTGACGGATATTCCCTTTAATTCTTTCCCAGTCAATTAACTTATCGCGCTTATGCGCCAGTGCTATGCTTTTACGATTTTCTAAATACAAGGAAGAGGTAATGGAAAATGTATAATTCATCTAAATTCATTCTCTTTACGCTGATGTTATTTTCCCTGGCAGGATGTATTATTAGCAGGCCAGTAAACAAACCCTTATCCCCCCCGGCAGATACCAAATGGGTCAATATTGAAATAAAAAATCCCTCTCAGTATACAGAACCTTTTCCTCTCGGGGTCAGATATATCTCGTATGAATGTAAGAAAAAAAGAATCAGTGGATTTGATGGCTCAGTGATCAGTGAGCCCTCTTATAACGTTATCAGGATCCCTATGCAGCAGGAGGACGGGGATATCTGGAAAGCAAAAGTCGCTATGACCGGGGGTGGCTCATGTAAATGGAGCCTGAGTGCGGTCACTTTAGGTATAAACTATACTGATGCGACACATCTTGGCAAAGACCTTGTACCCGGAACCGGAGCTGGGGTGACGCTTGCTTTTGACAATGATGCTTCACGCAATGGGCAGTTTGATATTCTATCTCATAATAAACCAATTTTTTCTCCGAAATATTTTCCATTAATTAAAACTAATAAAATGATCCGTAAAACTGATTCTTTGAGTATTTTTGGTAAGGAGGATTTTTTACAAAAGAGAATATCTAATTTAAATGATTCTGTAACTGTTAAATTTATACCAGTTTTAGATGAGTCGAGAATAGTGAAAATGGTTGCGCCAGCAGAGTATAAGGTGGGCGCATACTATAAAATCATATATCCTAATGGTACTGTTGTATCCGATGGTTCGACTCACCCTGATATAAGGGTAATGGAAAAATAGGAAAATGTATAATTCATCAAAATTCATTCTCTTTACGCTGATGTTATTTTCCCTGACAGGATGCATTATTAGCAGGCCAGTAAACAAAACATTAGCCCCGCCGTCGGATACCAAATGGGTCAATATTGAAATAAAAAATCCCTTTCAGTATACAGAACCTTTTCCTCTCGGAGTCAGATATATCTCGTCTGAATGTAAGAAAAAAAGAATCAGTGGATTTGATGGCTCAGTGATCAGTGAGCCCTCTTATAACGTTATCAGGATCCCCATGCAGCAGGAGGACGGGGATATCTGGAAAGCAAAAGTCGCTATGACCGGGGGTGGCTCATGTAAATGGAGCCTGAGTGCGGTCACGTTAGGTATCCGTTATACTGATGCGACACACCTTGGCAAAGACCTTGTACCCGGAACGGCGGTAGGGGTGAAGCTTGCTTTTGATAGTGATGCTTCCAGAAATGGGCAGTATAGATTTCAGCAAGGGGATTTGATTTTATCACCAAGATATTATCCTTATATAACAGAGTGGAACCTTAATAAAAAACTGAAAGATCTGTCTCTTTTCGGAAAGGAAAGTTTTTTAACGTACAGGCTTATGGATGGGTTGAATATTTTATTTTATCCATCATTAGATGAGAGTAAAGTAATCAAATACATTGAGCCAGGAAAGAAAATAAAAGGGGTTTTTCCCAAGATAATATATCCGGATGGCAGTGTTGTTTCCGACGGGACTGTCTTTCCTAATTTTGATAAGGTCGATAAAATGAAGGTGGGTAAATAGAAATAGCAGGTATTTACTTTAATCCTTTCCCGGTTAATTAACGTGTCGCGCTTATACGCCAATGCTATGTTTTTACGATTTTCTGAATGCCAGGAAGAGGTAATGGAAAATGTATAACCCATAAAGATTCCTTCTGTTTCTCCTGGCAGGATTCAGCATTATACAGAGGGGAGTATCCAGATAAAGCACTATGCATTCGACATTCAGCGAACGGAAAACCTTTTCAACACAGGCATTATCCTGCCCCCAATACTCTGCCGGCATAGGTTGTATTGTTAAAACTGTCAGATGCAGATAGTTATACATCAATATATCGGACTATTGATCAGCTTCAAGGCATCAGTACAGAAGAATGGAGTAAACTAAAATCTACAGGTAATACATAGTTTAACAAAGCTAATAAATATTGCCCAAACGAGGGGCATATCATTAATACCTTTATTTAAGGGTCACCTGAATGGATCCCGGATGGTCAAGTCATTGTCGTGCGTGGCAGCCACTGTGAATGGAATTACCAGGTGATCTCCACTGCGCCGGATTGCGCAATAGGATAAGTAATGAGCTGGGAGCGTCAGAAATCACCTCTATCGGCTAAGCCGGAAGAACCTTCATTTATCCTGTGGATGCTATCGGGAGGGCTGGCACTGGTCGGGTGCGTACTGTTGTTTGTCCTGCATGCTAATCAACTGGCAGGGCCACTTCAGACATTCAATCTTTGGGTTGTTACTGTATTCCCTGCGGTGACCTGGTTTTTCTTTTTCTGTTTTCGTGGCTGGCTCTATAACAATGCTTATGACAGACACGAATTCGAATCCGCTGAAGCCCGGTTTGCACAACAACAGTGGATGGAATGGGCTGGTCGCAATATCGCCGTATTGTACAGCGGTGTTGTACTGCCTGCACATCTGACACCGAAAATATTTTTAGCTCCCCCGCCAACACTGGAGAAGAGCACATCTCTGCCCCGACGAATTTTTCTGCGCGATGATGAAACGCATTTTTCTGTTTTGCTGGCGGGGTTAAGTCCGGCTCTGGCTGCGTTGCCTTCAGAGATAGTCCCCACGGTTACGCTGCTGACAGATTCTCACGATGACGCTCCGACCCTGCAGGATGCATTTGTGCATGCCTGGCAGACAGATCTGCCGGACCGTTCGGTACCACCGCTGATTATTGTTACGTCAAAGTCCTTCATTTCACTGGATGAACGAATTAAGTCTCCGACGCTGGATGTGGATTTACTCCTTATTCACCAGTCACAGGGACGGGATGCGTACAGCGATGCGCTGGCTATCCTGCTGTTGACCTCCGATGATGTCGCCACAAAATACCAGCTTTCTCCTGATGCCCGTCTTTTACGTCCTATGGCACTGGATAGGGCAATATCAGAAAAGTCCCTGGAGACATTTTTCGCGATACAGACTCAGGCCTGTGCCACTGCCTGTATTGTTGGCGACAAGGTGGAGTGGGGGAATACATTTTCCGATCTGCTCGATGTCACCAAAGATCATGGCTGTCTCTGGAAGCCTGAACAGCTTCATTGGCTTGAGCAATATGCCGGACTCAGCGGCCCCTTTTCTCCATGGATACTGGCTGCCGTTGCCAGCGATATCGTGAAGATACAAAAAGCAGACTGCCTGATGCTTTCGAGCGATAGCGAGCAGAAATTTATCAATACAGTGCAAACAGGGAACAGAAATAATGACCACAGGTAATTCGTCATGGCGTGGAGGGTGGGGCAGGCTGGGTTTCTTAGCCCTCATTGCAGGGGGAATTGCCTGGCTGATTTGGTACTTTGGCGACCAGGCGGGGCTGCACACTCCGCTGATGAAAAGCCTGGCGTTTGCCGGTGCGTTATTTCTGTTACTGGTGGTTCGCCATGGCAAAACAGTTGGCCTGGCTATCAGGCAGGTCTGGCATCGTAGTCAGGCTAAGCGGAAGAATGTTCTGCCGGGGGACGAAAGTCGCGTCAAACAGACGGCTCCCGTTAACGTTACCGTGGCAGCCATTCGCGAAGCGATGCGTAATCTCTATTGCCGCCATTGGGGCAGAAAAGTTCGCATTTTGCTGATCACCGGCTCCGTCAGTGACGTGGAGCAACTGACCCCGGGGCTGACGGGCCAGCTCTGGCAGGAAGACCGGGGCACGCTGCTGCTATGGGGTGGTGATCTCAATACCCCGGCCGACAGTGCCTGGCTGACCGCACTGCGCAAACTGCGTCGTCGTCCGGTGGACGGCATGGTGTGGGTGACCTCCGCCTTTGACCAGCTTTCTGCCCCTGGTCTGGAGCAGCCGCTGCCGGTGCCTTCTGAAAGCACTCTGGACTCTCTGTCTCATGCCATCAGTACGCGGATGGATGCGCTGGGATGGAAGCTCCCGCTGTATGTCTGGTCATTGCATCCGCGTGCCGGTCAGCCAGAGGGGCGTATTGTGCAGGCGACAGGTTGCCTGCTGCCTGCCGGGTGCCGGACTGAGGGGCTGACTGAACAATTGGCTTCCCTGACACCGGTTCTGACCACGCAAGGTCTGCAGCAGACCTGTGATGATGTTAAACACAACTTTCTGCTGATGCTTGCCGGGCAGCTCATTCATGCACCGGAGAGCCTGACCGCACCGCTGTCGGTGATGCTTAATCCGTACCGTCCGCTGCCGTTGGCCGGGGTGGTGTTCAGCCAGCCTTCGGCAGGAGCTGAGCGCAGTGTGCGGCATCACTGGGCCATGGATAAGCGTTGGGAGGTTTTGCCGCAATCTGTCAGGAAGCTTCCTGCAGCACTGCGTCCCGTCAGGCCAGGCCCGCCCTGGGGCAACATGCTGGCCTCTGTTGCCGGGCTGCTGATGGTGTTTTCGGCAGTATGGATGGGCGTGTCATATCTCAGTAACCGTAACCAGATTAACAGTGCCTATGCCCAGGCAACGCTTGCTCTCAGACAGAATATGCCGCCGGAGCAGCGTCTGCAGGCACTGTCTGAACTGCAGAAAACGCTCGCCCGGTTGCAGTACCGCGCTGAGCACAGCGTGCCGTGGTACCAGCAGGCGGGTCTGAGCAGGAATGATGCCTTGCTGGCGGCACTCTGGCCACATTATCAGAACAGCGCGCAGCCTTTGCTGCGTGATGCTGCCGCTGACCATCTGCAGACACAGCTCAATGCCTTTAATGCGTTACCCGCGGGCAGTCCGCTGCGTGAGCCGCGGGCCAAAACCACCTATGATCAGCTTAAACTTTATCTGATGCTGGCGCGCCCTGAACATATGGATGCCACCTGGTTCAGTTCTGTGTTACTGAATGACTGGCGGAAGCGTCCCGGTGTGAAAGAGAGTGTCTGGCAGGGGATGGCTCCGTCACTGTTATCGTTCTATGGCGCGCAGCTGATGGCGCATCCGACGTGGAAGATCCGTACCGATGAGGCCATGGTCAGTCAGGCGCGTACCCTGCTGGTTCGCTTACTGGGCGTACGCAATAGCGAATCGACCCTCTATCAGAAAATGCTCTCTCAGGTGGCGCATTTGTACGCCGATATGCGTCTGGAGGACATGACCGGTGATACCGACGCCGCCCGGCTGTTCAGCACTACCGAAATCGTGCCGGGCATGTTCACCCGCCAGGCCTGGGAGCAGGCGGTACAGCCTGCGATTGATAAGGTGGTGAAGGCGCGCCGGGACGAACTTGACTGGGTGCTCACTGACAGTAAACGTCAGGTTAATACACAGGAAGATGCCTCCCCGGCGGTGCTGAAAAGTCGTCTGACGGCGCGTTACTTTGCGGACTTCGGCGGTGCGTGGCTGGCGTTCCTCAACGGCCTGCGCTGGGAGCCGGCAGCGACGCTGTCAGATTCCATTGATCAGCTGACCCTGATGGCTGACGTGCGTCAGTCACCCCTGGTGGCGCTGATGAACACCCTGAATGCTCAGGGACGTACCGGACAAACCGGCGAGGCGATATCAGATTCGCTGGTGAAGTCAGCAAAAAACCTGCTCGGTGCTAATAACAGAGGTGTCATTGATCAGAACACCGGCACCCAAGGCCCGCTGGATGGAACCTTTGGTCCGGTGCTGGCGCTGATGGACAAAAGCAATACCGGGGCACAGGCGCTGAGCCTGCAGTCCTATCTGACCCGCGTGACGCAGGTGCGTCTGCGTCTGCAGCAGGTGACCAATGCCGCCGACCCGCAGGCGATGACCCGGACCCTGGCTCAGACGGTCTTCGAGGGCAAGGCGGTCGATCTCACTGATACACGTGACTACGGCAGCCTGATTGCGGCCAGTCTGGGTCAGGAGTGGAGCGGCTTTGGCCGCACGATATTTGTGAGCCCGATGGAGCAGGCCTGGCAGCAGGTGCTGACGCCGGCGGCCGAAAGCCTGAATGCGCTGTGGCAGCAGGCGGTGGTTGCGGAGTGGAACAGAGCCTTCGGCGGACGTTATCCGTTCAGCAACGCCAGCAGCGATGTATCCCTGCCGTTGCTTGCCAAATACCTCAATGCGGATACCGGGCGTATCGTTCAGTTTTTGCAGACCCGTCTGCAGGGGGTGCTGCACCGGGAAGGCAGCCGCTGGGTACCGGACAGCATCAATTCTCAGGGGCTGACCTTCAACCCGGCATTCCTTAACACCATCAACACCCTCAGCCATATCGCGGATGTAGCCTTCACCGGCGGGAATGCCGGGATGAACTTCGAGCTGCGGCCGGGGACGGCGGCCGGGGTGATGCAGACCGATATCATTATCGATAGCCGCAAGCTCAATTACATCAACCAGTTACCGGAATGGAAACGTTTCAGCTGGCCTGCGGATACCGTGGCACCCGGAGCCAGCTTAAGCTGGATCAGCACCCGGGCCGGCACCCGGCAGTATGCGGATATCCCGGGTGCCTGGGGCTGGATACGTTTGCTGGATAAAGCGGTGGTCAGCGCTTACCCGGGCGTTGGCAGCAGCTACAGCCTGAGCTGGAAAACACAGGACGACCACCTGCTTAATTATACCCTGCGTACCGAAGCGGGCGAGGGGCCGCTGGTACTGCTTAAGCTACGCAATTTCCGTCTGCCGGATACCATTTTCAGCACGACCGCGGTGGCAGCATCAGACCAGGTCGCCAGCGCGGCCAGTAATACAGAGGATGTTTACTGATGAGTACATTGAATGCCTTACTGAGTGCCTGTCAGACTGAACAGACACCACTGCTTGAGGCTTCCCGTGAGCGCGCCGCGCAGTGGGATAACTGGCTGCAGCCACTGTCAGGGTCTTCGCCCGCGGGCGAAGACCCTGGTTATGATGATGATTTCCAGCAAATGCGGGAAGAAGTCAACAAACTCACCGGAGCAGATACGGAGCTTATCTGCCAGCTGGCGGAGAAGCTGCTGACCACGACCGCCAAAGATATTCGTGTTGCTACCTACTACTGCTGGGCAAAACTGCACCGGGAGGGCGAGCAGGGCCTGGCCGAAGGGCTGGAACTGCTGGCCGGGTTGATAGAACGTTTCGGCTCGCAACTGCATCCGCAGCGTGACCGCAGCCGCAAGGCAGCGCTGGAATGGCTGGCCGGTTCGCGTATGACGGATTCTCTGTCTCTGTACCCGGAAGTGGTCCGGCAGGATGCGGTGCGGACCGCCGGGGCGCTGCTGCTGATAGCGACGCTTACCGAAAATGATCCCGATGAAACCCGACCGCAGCTAAACGCGCTGTATGGCGCACTGGAAAGCCGTCTGCAAAAAGCCGGAGGCATGGATGCGGTGGTGCCGCAGAATGCCAGTCACCATGAAGCCTCTCCTGCGGTGATCCCCGGTGATGCTCCGGCCATCGGACGTATTACCTCCGGTCAGGATCTACTGGCACAGGGCAGGACGCTCGCTGAATATCTGCGTGAGCAGCCGGATGGCTGGCTTTCTGCGCATCACCTGATGAAAAGTCTGCGCCACGATACGCTGCGGGCGATCCCGGCACCGGATGCGCAGGGCCGAACGCGCATTGAGCCGCCAAGGGCGGACCAGCGTGCGTTGCTCAAGCGTCTGTATCTGCAACAAAGCTGGGCTGAAATGCCGGAGGCTGCGGACAACGCTTTTTCCCGCGGCGCTAACCACCTGTGGCTGGATTTGCAATGGTATATCCATCAGGCGCTGATGAAGTCCGGCCAGCACACGCTGGCTGACATTATTACCGCTGACCTGAAAGGTCTGCTGACTCGTTTGTCCGGGCTGGAAACACTGGCGTTTAGTGACGGTACGCCATTTGCCGACGAAGTCACGCTGAACTGGATCCGCCAGAGCGTGCTGGATCCCACCGACGGATGGGGCAACGATGCGCCCTCTGTTCCTGTCAGCGCCGGTCACGATGACATTCTGGCACTGGAGCCGGAGGCGCTGGCGCTGGCTGACAGTAACGGCCCGGAGGCGGCGCTGGGGTGGTTGCAGAACCGTCCCGGTATCACGACGACACGTCAGCACTGGCTGCTGCGTCTGCTGATGGGGCGTATCGCGGAGCAGTACGGAAAGAATGATCTGGCAATACACCTGTTTGCTGAACTGGGAGAACGTGCCGGAAAGGTGAGGCTGAGTGACTGGGAACCCGCGCTGTTATTTGAGGTTCAGGCCCGTCACCTGAAACTCCTCAGGCTGAAAGCCGGTCGCAGTGAAACGGATAAGGTTCACCTGGGCCCGCTGATGGAACAATTACTGTCCGGACTGATTGCGATTGATCCGGTCCGGGCTTCTGTCTTGTGTGCGTAGTCTGTTTCCAAATAAAACGAATGGGAAAGGTAATGAACAAAAAATTTTTCGCGGTAATGCTGTTTATCTCAGTTTATTTACTGAGCGGATGTGCTACGGGACTTCTCTGGACGTTAAACAGTCCGGGTAGTGGTCCAAGTTATGAACGTATTGAAGTCTATACGGATGAAATCCAGTCGGCTTTTGAATACAAAAATGTCAACCTGAGGACTCAATCATCTTCGGGACGAACCGGAAATATAGCACTGCCTTCTGAAGGTGTTGGATTCGTGGGTAAAGATAATGTGTATTTTGTGACGCACAATGGCAATGATTTGCTATTACTTCATAAACTCATGAAAGAGATCCCGCTTAAAGCCGGCGGGAAAAGTAAGTATATAGATATTAGTCTGAGCGGCGTTTATCCGAAGTATGGCAACGGCGGGTTTTATCAGCAAATCAATATAAAAAGCCAGCAACCTGCATCATCATTAACCGATGAAGAAAAAAAACAACTTACGGATGCTTCTTTTCAGTTAACTAACGGATTTTACCAACGGTCTGTTGTGATCAAAGGGGCGATTATCAAAAAATCAAGATTCGGGGGCGCTATTGCGGGTGAAGCCTCCCTGAATAAGAGCTATCAGGTTCGTTTTTACAGGGACAAATATAGCAGTGGCATATCCGGCAAGACGCTTGCATTCAATTTACTGATGACCCCGGTGACGCTAACCGGCGATATCCTGCTTATTCCTGTGTATATCGTCGCGATGTTAAGAGATTGATAAATCATTGCGCATCATGGACTGAATTATCAATGACACGACCTTTCTGAGGCGAGGGATTTATGTCGAAAAGTTTCCGGAGTTGCTACTGGTCTGTGTGGAAAAAGACGTTTGTTTATTCCGGGTGTACTACCCGATATGAATTCTGGTCATTTATCATCATCAATATATTTATTTTTTTGCTTATCGCGGCAGGGAGCTATTATCTGCTTGTCAATAGCGTAGCCGATGGGATCACTGCCCGGGTGATGGCATGGAAGTGGGTATATTATATTTATATTCCTTTACGCACCTTTGTACCTTTAATTTTATTCTTTCCGGTTCTTTCGGCTGGAGTGCGTCGTATGCATGACATCGGAAGATCAGGAGGATGGTTTGTGGGTCTGGTGATCACCGAACTTTTTGTTTTACCGGCGATCAGCCTGCTGGTGTATCACATGTTAACGCATTTTCTGCCGGAGACTGAAAGCCAGAGGATAGTCGAGGGGATCAGCATCAGCATGAGTCTTATTGTGGCGGTTATCCTTGCAGGACTATGTTGTAACGCCACAAAAATACAAGACCCGGCCTTATCTTCTGACGTAATGAACTAATTTTCCGGGGGATTGATTTTATGGAAGATTTAACCCTGCGCTATTACGACGCCGAAATGCGCTATCTGCGTGAAGCGGCGAAAGAATTTGCACAAGCCCATCCGGATCGGGCGGCGATGCTGGATCTCAATAAAGCCGGGACGCCGGACCCCTATGTGGAACGTTTATTCGAAGGTTTTGCCTTCTCGATGGGGCGGTTGCGCGAAAAGATAGATGACGACCTGCCGGAACTGACCGAAGGGCTGGTCAGCATGCTCTGGCCACACTATCTGCGCACCATTCCCTCGCTTTCGGTGGTGGCTTTTACCCCGGCACTGCATGCGATGAAAATGGCAGAAGTGGTACCGGCCGGTCTTGAGGTTTATTCCCGGCCGGTGGGGCCAAAGAATACCGTCTGCCGCTACCGTACCACCCGGGATCTGCAGCTTAATCCCCTGAGTGTGGCAGAGGTGGTCATGACCACGGAGGCGGACGGACGTTCGCTGCTACGGATACGCTTTGCCTGCAGCAACCAGGCCGACTGGTCCCGGGCTGACCTCAGCCGACTGAGCCTGTATCTCGGGGCGGATGCCCCCGTCAGCAGCCAGTTGCATCTGATGCTGACCCGGCGGCAGGCGGCCCTTTACATGCGGCTGCCCGGCCAGACAGATCGTATCCGGCTTGACGGGTATTTCTCTCCCGGGGGGTTTGCCGAAGAGGACGGACTGTGGCCGAAAGGGGATACCGCGTTCAGCGGCTACCAGCTGCTGTTGGAATATTTCACCTTCCCCGACAAGTTTATGTTCGTTCACCTTCACGGGCTGGAAGGCATTACGCCTCCTGCCGGAACGGAATATTTCGACATCGAGGTGGTGTTCAATACCCTGTGGCCATCTGATCTGCCGGTGACCGGCAATGCCGTCCGGCTGCACTGCGTACCGGTGATAAACCTGTTCCCTCTGGAAGCCGACCCGCTCACTATCACCGGGCTGGAAAGTGAATATCTGCTGCGGCCCAAACGCCTTCAGGACGGGTATACCGGGATTTATTCAGTGGATTCGGTCACCGGGTCCCATCGGACAAATGACGCAGAGTATGTCCCGTTCAGCAGTTTCCGTCATAAAGGAGGAATGATGCGCCGCCATGCGCCGCCGCGTTATTACCACACGCGTGTGAAGCGCAGCGTCACCGGGTTATATGACACCTGGCTGATCCCGGGCGGGCATCAGTGGGAAGATGATCGGTTATTTGAACGTGAGACGGTGTCGCTGAAAATTACCGGGACCAACGGCCAGTTACCGCGCCGCGCGCTCACCAGTACGCTGCTTGACCGCTGCGAGCAGGTGGTGCAGACGCCACTGTCGGTGATCAACCTCTGCAAACCGACGCTGCCGGTTTATCCCCCGGCCGAAGATCGTTTTCACTGGCGGGTGCTGAGCCATCTCGGTTCAGGATTCCTCAATATGATGAGTACTGCGGAGGTACTGCGTGGCACCCTGGCGCTGTACAACTGGCAGGAAGATGAACTCAACACCCGACGTCTGGAGGCGATCCTGCACGTGGCGCACCATCGACTGCAACGTTTTGAGCAGGGCTATCTGCTGCGCGGGCTGGATATTGAGGTGACTCTCGACGGCAACGGATTTACCGGAGAGGGGGATGTTCACCTGTTCGGCGAAATGCTCAACCGCTTCTTTGCGCTCTATGCCGATATGAACCAGTTTAATCAGCTTACCCTCATCGTTCAGCCAGAAGGAAAATGCATCCGGTGGAAAGAGAATCACAGTCAGCGACTGCCCGGCTGATAGCACAGTTGGGGGATCGGTTACCGTACATTAATTTTTACCGATTCTGCCAGTTGCTGGAGCAGAGCCAGCCGGATAAACCGGTGACCGGCAGCAGCTGGCAGGTGCAGCATGAGCCGATACGCTTCCGGCCCCATCCGGGGATGGGTTTTCCGGCCTCTGAAATCAAAGGCGCAGAATTGCCGGAGCATCCGTACCTGCCGCCGACCCTGCGTATCACCTTTATGGGGCTGTACGGTGTGGAATCGCCTTTGCCGACGCACTATATCGATGATATTGCACAGCAGAGGGAAGGGGTCGGGGCGACCATGGATTTCCTCGATATCTTCAATCACCGTCTGATTGCCCAGTATTACCGTATCTGGCGTAAGTACTCGTATCCGGCCACGTTTGAAGCGGGAGGAAAGGACCGGACGTCGCAGTATCTGCTGGGGCTGGCCGGACTCGGGATCAATGGCTGTACGGACAGCATTGCGGCACCGGCGTCACGCTTTCTGGCACTGTTGCCGGCCATGCTACTGCCGGGACGCACTTCAGAAGGTATGGCCTCACTGGTACGTTTGCTGGCACCCGGGACACAGGCCAGCGTCTGGCACCATGACAAACGCCGTGTGCCGCTGAGAAAGCCGCTGACAATGCGTGTCAGTCAGCCCGTTACCCTGAAAAACCGTCCGGTCATGGGCCATTATGCCACGGATGTGAACAGCCAGGTGCTGATGAGGTTAACTACCCGTGACCCGGACGAAGTGCAGGGCTGGCTGCCGGGAGGGGAGCTTCACGCGGACCTGATGGCGCTGCTGCATGTGTATCTCGGGTCACGTCTGGATGTCCGTCTGCAGTTATGTGTCGACCGCCGCCTGCTGCCTGATGCCATCCTGACGACGAAAGCCACTGCCAAAGCTGTGCAACTGGGGCGCACTGCCGTGATGCGGCCGCTGAATGCGGCCAACACTGGCACAGGCCCCGACACTATAACCATTAATCCTGGCCGTTATGAGCGGCTACAGGAAAATATTCACCGCAGGGAGACCGATGAAGATGGCGATTACCGCTGGTAAATTTCCTCTGGCTGCAATGGCCGCGGGTATCACACTGATACTGGCGGGCTGCGGACTGACCCGGAGTGTCACAGACGGCACGGTTGCCGTCACCAAAGCTATTTTTTATAAACAGGTAAAAACCCTGCATCTCGATATCCTCGCCCGTGAAGCGGTAAACAGCAACGATGGTGGTGTGGCGTTATCCACCGTGGTACGCATTTACCAGTTAAAAGACAGAAAAAGCTTCGACAGTACGGACTATCCGTCACTGTTTAAGGCGGACAGTCAGGCCCTCAAAACGGACCTGGTGGCGGAAAAAGATATTCGCCTGCAACCGGGCGGGGCGGTGGCAGTGGATATGCCGATGGAGGAAAGTGCGAAGTTTGTGGCGGTGGCCGGGATGTTTATGTCACCGGACCAGGTGAACAACACCTGGCGGGTCGTTCTGAGTCGTGATGACCTGGACCCCGATAAGGCCCGGGTGATTGAAGCCGGAAATAACCGGCTGACGCTGAAGGGGGTAAAAGATGAATGATGCCCCGCGTCCGTCGCTCTATGAAACCCTGTTTGGCAACGTCAGCGGTGGCCTCGATTTAGAGCAGATCAGTGAACAAAATCAGCTGATATTGTCGGTGCTCGACAATATGCAACGTATCCTCAACAGCCGGGCAGGAACGCTGGCACATTTACCCGATTACGGGTTACCGGATATGACCAAAATCCTGCAGGGTATGCCCGGTACCGCTCATCAACTGATGGGCACGCTATCTGCCGTGTTACTGAAATATGAACCCCGGCTGAAGAAAATTGAGGTGCTGTTGCAGGAGCAAATCCGGCCCGGTGAGCTGCGTTACGCCATTGACGCGGAGCTCAAAGGCGTGGGCCTGGTGCGCTACGGCACTGAATTTATGCCCGAAGGCAGGGTACTGCTGCGTCATCTCAGACAGCAACAGTATCTTGATCCCCGTAGCAGGCTTTGAGTGACCTCCGATACCAGGGATACACGATACCGTATGTCAGCCAAAACAAACTTTTTTAAAAAACTTCAGGCGCAGCAGGCGTCTACCCGGGAGACTAACAGTAAGGGCGAGGCCGATATTGAGGCATTTCGTCGGGGGCTGGGGGCGCTTCAGGAAAACGTCGTCGCCTGGCTTTCAGGAACCGGGATACAGGTCAGCGAAGAAAGCTGCGCCCTGACGGAAATGCTTATCAGCAATGCCGCTTTCACCGTTCCCTGCTTTTCCCTGCATTACGAACACCGGACAGTAAAATTTACGCCGCTCTTTTTGTATGGTCAGGGGGTCACCGGATGTGTGGAAGTGACCCTTGCTGCCGGCGGGCGGGCAGCCTCTCTGTGCCGGTTGTTTATGCGATCAGCGGAAAACCCTGTCTGGACGTACATCCCGGCCGGCACGCCGGGCGGACAGCGGGCAGTGTTCGACGAAGACGCCTTTTTCAGGATGATCGAAAGTCTGCTGCCATGACCGGTGGTATGTTTTTCTGAAGTCAGACCCTTTTTCTTTCTTTGCCTGCCGGTTCAGGGAGAACCTATGCAACGTACAGAACCCAGACATATCCGTACCGGGACCGATCCCCGATCATTCCCGGATTTCACCGCACTGCGTGATGAAATGAGTAAACAAACCCATCCCGCCCGGCCCGATATTCGCTGGGACCAGGTGGAACAACTGGCACTTTCGCTGTTTGAAAAAAATGGCATCGAGCTACAGACCGGTGCCTGGTACACGCTGGCCCGCAGCCAGCTGGCACGATATAGCGGAATGAACGAAGGGCTGAGTATTCTCAGTGCAATGCTGAACTACCAGTGGGCGCAGTTCTGGCCGCAAAGCCCCCACGCGCGCGTGGAGATACTGGCCGGTTTATTTCAGCGGTTGCGGAATGTGTTTCGCACATTTTCGCTGAGCCATGAGGATCGCCCGTCACTTTTACAACTGGAAACGACGCTGAGCGCCCTGAATGCGTTGCTGGTTCGGCAGACGTTACAGCAGGTCAGCCAGATCACGCCTTTATTACAGCAGGTACGCAGCGCCATTACGCGTCTGGAAAATACGCCATCCGCTGAACTGCCACCCGTGGGGATCACGCCGGTCGGGCCGGGAGTCTCAGAAGAGGCGGTGGCAGAGCAGACGACACTCAGCACGCCCCGGTTACTGTACGTCATCCGCCAGGCGCCGGCGGTTCAGGTTGATGTGGCTGACGAGGCTCCGCCACCGCCGAAACAGGGACGGGCTTTTATCGGCGGCATGGTAACCGCCTTTATGCTCAGCGCGATGGTATTTGCAGGCAGTTATGTTGTCAGCCGTCAGTCTCCGGCGGTGCAGTTACTCAATGCGGCATTACCGCCGCTCCCCCGGACCCTGACCCCCGCAGAAATTGCGGCGTTTAAAGAGGATAACGTGAAAGATGAACTGACGACGCAATGGATAAGCCAGGCATCTGCCCGGCTGAATGCGCTGACTGCACTGCCGCCGGACTGGAATATACGCTACGGACAGGAGCTGGTATCGCAGGCTCGCGGGCTGTGGCCGCAGCGCTCAGAGGTAAAGCAGCTGGAGGCCCGGTGGCAGCAGCATCTGGCACAGAACGGAATGTCCGCAGAAATGCTGAATGGCTGGCATGAAGGAATGCTCATACTGCAGGAACTGACGCAGGATCTGAATGCTCTGGATGGCCGGAAAGGAAAATACCTCACCGTCAGCGAGCTGAAATCCCGGGTATTCTCTGCGACCCGGGCATTTAATCAGTCAGTGCCTGTCGGGGAACAACTGCGCCGGATGTTTGCGAACCCTGAGCCGAAAACGATCCCCGAGGCGCAACGGGTACAGGCCGGAGAGCATCTGAAACAACTGATTGCGGGATATGCGGCACTGAACCGGGATCCCTGATCCGTAAATAATGGTATCCGTATCCTGCGATACCCCGCCAGGGCAGTCAGTGCCTGCTGCTCAGGTTTTTTGCCGGCACGCTTATCACTGTATGAAAAAGGAACTGATATGGAACATCAGTATGATAATACTCTCCTCCCGGCGGTGAACGTTTCGCCGGAACAGCCTGACATTCAGGCAAAACAGAAGTCCCCGATGCGGGAAGATGCAAAACCGTATAAGGGGAGGCCGCTCGCTTATCTTCGCGGGGATCCTGTGGTGGTGAGAGAGGGTGTCGCTGCAGAGAGTCGCCTGACCGCCGGAGGCCGATGATAATGCTGACACACAGAGGCTGTTATGTGCACGGTAAAAACGTCGGGCTGGACGGGGATAAAACCTCCACCGGTGCAATATGCATCGCGGCCCGCTCCGGCATGTCGGTCATGGGGAAGCTCAAGCTCTATATCGGCGATAAAACTACTCCCTGCCCGAAGTGCGGAGAAGCGGGGGTTATCATCAGCGGTGACTACCGGCAGACAAACGATGCTGCCGTTGCGGTGGACGGGGCGCAGATACGCTGCGGATGCCCGGCAGGGACACATTTTCTGATTGCCCCGGACACGGTGTCAGTGGCGGACCTGCCCCGGAATATAATGGCTGCACCGTCTGCACCGTCTGCACCGTCTGCACCGTCTGCTCCGTCTGCTCCGGCTACGGAACCGGAGCAGCATGCGCAGTCAGCCAGGAAAAAGCAGCCGGTACGGGAAATTACGCTGACTATTGGCGTGTTTTTTGACGGTACGGGCAACAATGCCGTTAACACTCAGAATATGATGAAAGCCTGCACCGGAGGCCATTACGCTCTCAGTCGTGCGGATGCCGGGTCCATCCTGAGTAAATGCGTCGATGAGAAATTTAACTTAACGGACGGGAAGGCGACAAGCTATAACGGGTATTACACCAATATTCACTGGCTGAGTACTTTGTATAAAGCAGACATCCCTGCAGATACAGGCACAGTTCAGTCAGCGCTTTATATTGACGGGATCGGTACCGATGCGGGTAAACCGGACAGCTATCTGGGGCAGGGGCTTGGTATCACTGACTCCGGGGTTGTTGCTAAAACAGATAAAGCCGTCTCTATGCTTGCAGACTGTATTCAGGACGTGCTGGATACAGCAGGTAAAAAGCAGAGTGAAGGCAGGGTTATTGTCAGCTCTCTGCAGTTCGATATCTTTGGCTTTAGTCGTGGTGCCGCCGCCGCGCGTCATTTTGCCAACCGTATTCAGTCTGAAGACCCGGCCATTATCAGCGCTATTCGCCAGGGGATGGCAGGTAAACCCTTTACGGGGTCCCCGTACGGGAAAACCCGCTTTATCGGCCTGTTCGATACCGTTGCCGCTATCGGTACGCCGGCCAACGGCCTGAATCCGCACAGCGCAGATACCGGTGACGTGAACCTCAGCCTGCGGCCGGGGGTGGCGGAGAACGTTTTCCATATCACCGCCGCGAACGAATGCCGTTTTAACTTTGCGCTGAACAGCGTGAAACCGGTATGGCCGGAGCTGGCGCTGCCCGGTGCACATTCCGATATTGGCGGCGGCTATCTGCCCGTCACCGGGGAAGATCTGTTCCTGACCCGACCGGCCGCGGAGACCGTGCCGTACAGCCTGCCCGGGGAAAAGACCCGGGTTTACCGGCAGGCAGTGGCTCAGCTACAGGCACTGGATACATACCCCTATCTGGCACCGCTACTGCGGACCCATAATATTTCGGCAGAAACCTGGTATGACGGCAGGCTTCCTGCGGATCATTACGGCCAGCTGCAGAAGCGCAGCTATGCGGCACTGACGCTGCGCGGACGGGTGGTCAGAAATGACTGGTCACGGGTGGTGCTGCGGGTCATGCTTGAGGCGGCGGAGGATGCCGGGGTGGTATTTGACCCCATCGACACAGCTAATCCGGATATGACTCTTTCTGATGAATTGTCTTCGCTATGTGATAAAGCACTGGCGATGGGGAAGGCGACCCGTAGCGGGCGGACACCACAGGCGTTTAGTCAGGATGAGCTGGACGTGATTGCGAAAAAGTATATTCACTGCTCAGCCCACTGGAATGCCATGGCGATAACTAAGAAGGGTCTTATTCGCGGGGGAGCATTTTTCTCTGAACTGCTTGGCTTTATCAATCGCCCGGATGAGCAGTGGCAACGGACCGTTTACAACATGGATGGACAGAAAGTATGAAACTGAACCCCCTGATCCCGCTGCTGATGACGGTAATGGTCAGCGGCTGCCATACCGGAGAGCCGCAGACACCGGAAGAGACAGGAGAGATGCCTTACGGCAAGGTCGGTTTTGCCTTTTTCACGCCCAGAGCCTTACCGGCGGTGGTGACCCGAGCGCTGATTATCGATAATGAGCAAGTCGTATCAACGTTCCGGACACTGGACAGTACTCAGGAAAATCCCGACAGCGTGGGCCGCTGGAGCAGTAAGGTAGGCCGTCGTGC